>NZ_CP053845.1:1358796-1698495 GCF_013201975.1 Campylobacter sp. CCUG 57310 | reverse complement strand
AATTTTTAACTCAAATTGTGCTAAATTTTAAAAAATTTTTAAAGGAGCTTTCGTGGATAGAAAAATAAATTTCAGCGCAGGACCTAGCGGATTGCCTTTAAGCGTGCTGGAGCATGCTCAAAAAGAGCTGACCAGCTATCAAAGCAAGGGATATTCTATAATGGAAATAAGCCATAGAAGCAAGGTTTTTGAAGAGATTCATTTCGGTGCGATGGATAAGATAAAAAGGCTTTACGGTATAAACGATGATTATGAAATTTTGTTTTTGCAAGGCGGTGCAAGCTTGCAGTTTGCAATGATCCCTATGAATTTATGTAAAGGCGGCAAAGCCGAGTATGTAGATACGGGAGTTTGGACGAGCAAGGCGATCAAGGAAGCTAAGATACAAGGCATAAACTACGAAGTGATCGCAAGCTCAAAAGATACGAATTTCGACAGAATTCCCGAAAATATAAATTTCAGCGACGATGCGGATTATGCCTATATCTGCACGAACAATACAATCTACGGCACTCAGTATAAGAGCTTACCAAATACAAAAGCGCCACTTGTGATTGACGCTTCAAGCGACTTTTTCTCTTATAAAATGGATTTTTCAAATATCGGCGTGCTCTATGGCGGAGCTCAGAAAAATGCGGGTCCAAGCGGCGTTACCGTAGTGATAATCAGAAAAGACCTGCTTGATAGAGCCGGCGAAAATGTGCCTACGATGCTTAAATATAAAACTCACACCGACGCAAAATCGCTTTTTAATACGCCTCCGACATTTGGAATTTATCTACTAAATTTAACTCTTGGCTGGATCGAGTCTCAAGGCGGACTTGACGTGATAAAAGGCATAAACGAGCAAAAAGCTTCGATTTTATATGAAGCCATTGATAATTCGGGCGGTTTTTACAAAGGGCACTCCATCAAAAAATATCGCTCCATAATGAACGTAAGCTACAATATCGCCGCAAATTCCGAGCTTGAGCCTTTGTTTGTAGCGGAAGCCGAAAAAGCGGGCATGATAGGTCTAAAAGGACACCGTCATCTTGGCGGAATTCGCGCCTCTATCTATAATGCCGTAAGCCTTGAAAACGTTAAAACTTTAGTTTCGTTTATGGGTGAATTCGCTAAGAAATTCGGCTAGAGATTATCCGCCCGCTATGGCTTTATGTATTATTTAAAAGAGCTTTAGCGGGCGAATTTGATTTTAAATGACCAAACGAGCTATCTTTGGCGTTAAATTAGCTTAAATTTATATTATTATAAATTTGACACTTTAGTTAAATATTGAAAATTTATTTTAGATTTTATAAAATCCCAAAAAAGCAAGAAAAAGGCGGAAAATAATGCTTAAAGATATTCAGATATTTAGTTCGCTTGATGACGAACGGTTGCAAAAACTTGCCGATATAAGCATAATCAGAGCCTATAAACGCGACGAAATACTATTTATCGAAGGCGAAACGCCAAAGTGGTTTTATATACTTTTAAAAGGGCGAGTTAAAATTTACAAAACCTTGCCAAACGGTAAAGAGCTGTTTTTGCATGAGTTTTTGCCGGGTTCGCCCGTGGCTAAATTTGCAAATTTTGACGACACTCCTTTTCCTGCTTCGGCTGTTTTTGTCGAGGATTCGGAAGTTTTGATGATAGACTTTGCTAAATTTAAGAAAAATTTTATGAATGATGTTAATGTCTGTATGGAGATCATAAGGTCGCTTTCGCAAAATTTTAGGATGATACAAGGACTTTTACACCGAGAAATAGCCCTTGGCGTGGAGGGTAAGATAGCTCTTTTTATCAGCGAATATCAAAATAAATTGCCGATGCAAAAGTACTCGCAAATCGCTCAAATGCTAAATACTACGCCTGAAACTTTTTCTCGTGTTATTACTAAATTTAAGAAAAACGGCTACATAGCAATAGACGCTAAGAAGAATATAACCATACTTGAACATGACAAGCTCAAAGAGCTTTATGAGGCTTAAATATCCGACCGTTTTGCTTCATAAACTATCCTTGCGTGGCTTAGTCTTGTATCTTTTGTAGATTTACTATAATTAATAAGAGATTTTGATATACCCTAAGAGCTATAGCGGATCTTTTTGCAAGAGCTTTAGTCAAAGCAACTTTGGCAAATTTAGAGAGTTAAAATTTTAATTTTATTATTGATATTTGCGAATATTGATTAGAATACTTTTTTAAATTTAGTGAGAAATTTATCCATAAATTATTTGTGAAGTTACTCTACGGATATGCATACCAAAGTTAAGTATAGTTTAAGGGCGTAATATTGCTACATACACCTTTTTCATATACTTTTTAATTCGTGTAAAGTTATCAACAGCTCATTTGTTTAGTTTGAGAGCTTGTGTTATGTAAAATCTGAAAATTTTAAAATATAGAATTAGTTTTTTTGATATAAAATTCTTAAACTTATCGAAGTCGATAAACTACATTAAAAAGATTTAAAAATAGGCTGTAAAAGAATTAGTTTTGATTTAATGAATTTTATTTGCCGCCAAATTTAAGTAGAGCACTTCCCCAAGTAAATCCGCCGCCAAATGCGTCAAGAAGCATCAAATCTCCATTTTTAAGCCTGCCTTCCTCATAAGCTTCATTCATCGCCATAGGAATTGATGCGGAGCTTGTATTGCCGTATTTGCCGACAGTTACTACGCATTGGGAGTTGCTGAAATTTAGCCTTTGTTTTACTGCATCTATTATGCGTAGATTCGCTTGATGCGGTATAAAAAGATCTATTTCATCGCTTGCAATGCCGTTTTTTTCAAGTATGTCAATTACATCTTTAGTTAGTGTTTGAACCGCTATTTTAAAGACCTCGTTACCTGCCATTTGTATAAAATTTAGCCTCTCTTCAAGCATCTGAGGCGAGCAAGGATGTACGCTTCCACACCCTGGAGTTATGAGTAAGTCGGCGAAATTTCCATCACTTGCAGTATGCACGTCGATGATCTCGTTTTTTTCACTTGCCGTAACGATAGCCGCACCTGCCCCATCGCCAAATAGTATGCAAGTGCTTCGGTCTTTGTAATCAACTATTGAGCTAAGTTTTTCTGCACCTACGATAAGTATATTTTTTTTCGCACCGCTTTCTATAAGTGATTTTGCAAGCTCAAGCAGGTAGATGAAACCCGTGCATGCCGCACTTATGTCAAAAGCGGTTACATTATCTATGCCTAAAATTTTAGCTATCTTGCAAGCGGTGGAAGGCATACAAAGATGATCCGGGCTTATTGTTGCGCAGATCACTGCGTCGATGTCGTTTGTGGATATACCCGCTCTTTTAATTGCAACTTGCGCCGCCTTTGCGCCTATTTCGCTTGTTATCTCGCCTGTGGCTATGTGTCTAGTGTGAATTCCTGTTCGTTTTACTATCCACTCGTCGCTTGTTTCTACCATTTTTTCAAGATCAAAGTTAGTAAGAGTATCCTTTGGAACGTAAGCGCCGATTGAGATAAGAGAGGCTTTTGGCATAAATCTACCTTGCAAAATGTGAAAGTTCGTCTTTGATGACTTCGTTGATGTTTGAATCTGCAAAATTTAAAGCTTGAAATATAGCGTTTTTAATGGCTTTTGCATTGCTTTTGCCATGACTTATAATAACACAACCATCCACTCCAAGAAGCGGTGCGCCGCCGTATTCGTCGTAATCAACCTGTTGCTTAAGCGTCTTGAAAACTTTTTTCATTAGTAGTGAGCCGGCTATCGCGATAGGGGACTTTTTAACGTGCTTTTTGATGATTTTAGTTATAGCATCGGCTACGCCTTCGCTGGTTTTAAGCAAGATATTTCCGACAAAGCCGTCGCAGATTATCACATCTACGCTTCCGTCAAATACTTGATTGCCTTCGGCATTTCCGACAAAGCTATCTAGTTTGGAAAGTAAAGCGTAAGCTTCTTTTGTAACTTCATTGCCTTTGCTTTTTTCTTCGCCGTTTGACAAAAGCCCTATTTTGGGATTTTTGATTTTTAAAATCTCTTTTGCGTAAGCTTCGCCCATTACGGCAAACTGAAATAGATGTTCGGCTTTGCAGTCAACATTTGCTCCGACGTCCAAAACAAGAGTTTTTTTACCTAAAACATTTGGCATAAGTGTAGCTATCGCAGGTCTTGAGACATTTTTAAGTCTACCTACTCGTAATGTGGCTAAACTCATCGTAGCACCACTGTGGCCTGCAGATACGACTGCTTTAACTTCTTTTGCTTTAAGTAGCTCGATAGCTTTATAGATTGTGCTTTCTTTTTTCTTAAGAGCGTCCGTTGCGCCGTCTTCCATGGATACTGTTTCAGAGGCTTCTAGGTAGCTAATGTATTTTTCTAAGTGTGGAGGGATAAGAGGTTTTAAAATTTTAGATTCGCCCGCTAAAACTGCGTTAAATTTAGTTATTTTTAAAGCCTCTATTACACCTTCTATTATGGGTTTGGGACCAAAATCCCCGCCCATTGCATCAATGCAAATGCTTGTCATATATTTTAATACTCACCGGTTGTTTTGTTTGCGCGGTGAGGCATTTTCCATGAGCCGTCTTTATCTTTAACCGGCATAGGAAGTGTTACTTTATAGTGAGTTCTTCTTTTTGCCGCACGTGCGTGGCTAACTCTTCGCTTAGGTACTGCCATTTCATTCTCCTTTATAAATTTTTACATTTTTCGCAATAAAAATAATCGCTTTTAAAAGCTTCTATTTCACTTATAAAAACTTCATCTAAATCAACAAATCCGTCAAAAAATTCGACTACATCGTCTAAATTTTCTTCCGAGCCTTTGTAAATTCCATCGCTTATGATTAATTTTAAATTTTCATCCAAATTTAGCGCAATGTCATCGCCGCATCTATCGCAGGTATGCTCTAAAGAGCCGTTTATACTAGCTTTGCAATCAATTAAACTATGGCTAGTTCTTTTTAAATTTCCGCTAAATTTTAAATCTTCCTTTTTTAATTCAAAAGGAATTTCGTTGTTTGCAATCTTTGCAAATGCTATTTTCAAATTTTTCCTTAGCAGATTTCTCTTGCGGCAAAGAAAAAGTTAATTTCAATTTTCGCGTTTTCTAGGCTATCGCTTCCGTGAACCGCGTTTGCATCGATATTTTCGGCAAAGTCAGCTCTAATAGTTCCGGGTGCCGCTTCTTTAGGATTTGTAGCTCCCATTAGTTCGCGGTTTTTAGCTACTGCATTTTCACCTTCAAGAACCATAACTACAACCGGTCCGCTAGTCATAAATTCAACCAAATCGTTAAAGAAAGGTCTTTCTTTATGAACCGCATAAAATGCCTTAGCGTCGCATTTACTAAGTCTTAATTTTTTCATAGCTGCGATTCTTAGTCCGCTACTCTCAAATCTATCGACTATCTTACCGATCACACCTTTTTTTACAGCATCAGGCTTAATGATAGAAAGTGTTTGTTGCATCAAAATTTCCTTGTGTTGTTGATTTTTTTCAAGAGTTGGGGATTATATCAAAAAAAATATTAAAAACAAAATAAGCCCGCTAAAACAGGCTTATTGAAATTTAAGCTATAACAGGAGTTGCGCTTTTTCTCATATCAGAGCTTATCTCATCGCGTGACGGCTGTCCTTCGTAAGGCATATCCCATACGATACAACCGTCGGTTGGACAGGCTGAAGCGCAAGCCGGTTCGTCGTTGTGCCCTACGCACTCAACGCATTTATCGGCATATACGTAGTATATATCTTCTCCTGTCGGGTTATCGCTATCATCTACTATGGCTTCTACCGGACACTCGTCTATGCAAGAGCCACAGCTTATGCAAATATCTGTAATTTTTACTGACATATTTTCTCCTTAGGTTTAAAAATTTTTGTAACGATATCAAAATATTAGTAAATTTGATATAAAAAAATAAAATTTATTTCAAGGGTTTAAATTTATAAAATTCTGTTTAATGGCAAATTTAAAATATAAAATTTAACTGTAATTTAAATAATAAATGATACAATCTAGCCATTAATAAAAATTATTACAAGGAGAGACATATAATGTTAGTAACAAAACAAGCGCCTGACTTTACGGCTGCAGCGGTTTTAGGAAACAATGAGATCGTAGATGATTTTAACCTATATAAAAATATAGGAGATAAGGGCGCGGTGGTATTTTTCTACCCGATGGACTTTACTTTTGTTTGTCCAAGCGAGATAATAGCGTTTGATAAAAGATATGATGAATTTAAAGCTCGCGGTATCGAGGTTATAGCAGTTTCAACAGACAATCAATTCTCACACTTTGCATGGAAAGAAACACCTGTAAATAAAGGCGGCATAGGCAAAGTTCGCTTCCCGATCGTAGCTGATACAAATCACGCTATATCAAAAGGATTTGACGTGCTTATCGAAGAGGCTGGAGTTGCTCTTCGCGGATCATTTTTGATCGACAAATGCGGTAAGGTTCGCCATGCGGTTATAAATGACTTGCCACTTGGAAGAAATATCGACGAGATGATAAGAATGGTTGATACTATGCTATTTACTAACGAGCATGGAGAAGTTTGCCCTGCTGGATGGAACAAGGGTGATAAAGGTATGAAAGCTGACACCGCCGGAGTTGCCGATTACCTAGCTAATAACTGCGACAAGTTATAGGACTTGATATAAAATTTGAGTGGGGGCAAATTTAGCCCCTCTTTCTTCATTAAACAAAACAGCCTTCTAAAATAAAATTCAAAAAATAGTTTAAATTTTTAAAATACGCTTTATAAATTTAGATAAAATAGTTTTAATTTAATAAAATCAATAGAAAAATTTAACTATAATTAGCGAAATTTTTGATCAATAATTTCACTTGCCAAGAGAGAGGAGATCGGACCAAATGAGTAAAGATGTAAAAAATAGTAACTCTATAATTTTAAAAAGAGCCATTGATGTCTTTGAAAAAGCCCTAAACGATGGACATTCGGTGCATTTTTTAAATTTATACAATGGCGTTAAAGTTGAGTGTTTAGGCAAAATTTTATCCGTTGAAAACGATACTGTAGTATGCGAAACTACTTTGTTGCAAATTTTAGCCATGAAAGAAGAGCGTAACGCATACATAGTAACCGATCTTTTTTTTGCTCAGAATTTAAAGGCTGACATAATATCTTTTGATATCTCAAATTTAACGGTTACGCTTGGAAATTTTATTTATATGAACAACTTGCATGCGAATTTAAGGCAGTTTCAGCGTGTATATCCAAATCGTTACACAAAAGTCGTTTTAGAACAGGGCGAAATTCAAGTTAAGGGAAATTTATACGATATCTCAGAAGGCGGCATAGGTGTTGTTAGTGCCGATTGTGCACCGTTTGATAAGAAAAAACCTATCATAGCGCAATTTGAACTTGAGTTTAATTCGACAAAAGAGACTGTAAGCATTGAAGTTCAGATGAAGCTGCTTGCCGATCTGGTTTATCGCGGAGCGGTTAGGTATTGTTGTCAGATATTAAGCGGTCAGCCTAGACAAGCTGATATCGCAAGATTTACAAAAGAGCGAGTTAAAGAGACTATAGAGGAGCTAAAAGAGCAACTTAGCTTATACAACTAAAGTGAATTTATGAAAACTATACAAGAAAATTTAAAGCTGTTTTATGTAGGACTTAAGGATAAAGAGCCGTTTTTATATAAAAATAAAGACTTAACGACACATGCGGCGATTATCGGAATGACTGGAAGCGGCAAAACAGGTCTTGGTATAACGATTTTAGAAGAGGCTTGTATAGATAATATCCCGTCTATCATCATCGATCCAAAAGGTGATATGACGAATTTAGCGCTTGCTTTTGAGGATATGAAGGTTGAGGATTTTTTGCCTTATATAGAAGAAAGCGAGGCTCAAAATAAAGGATTAAGTGTAGAGGAATTTGCGCAAAATGAGAGCCAAACTTGGAAAAAAGGTGTAGAGAATTCGTTTCAAAGTTTAGAGCGCGTAAAAACTTTCAAAGATAGCGTAGAGCTTAAAATTCACACTCCAAAGAGCTCTGCGGGAGTCGGTGTGGCTCTGCTTGGCGATTTTGCTTGTCCTTATATGGATAACGAGGAGGAATTTAGCGAGTATGTAAGCTCGCTTGCAAGCTCGATTTTATCGCTTATCGGTGTTGATAATGATGTAAATTCTAAAGAGCATTTGCTCATATCAAATATCTTTACTCACAAATTTAAAGAAAACTCAGACGTGACGCTTGAAGAGCTCATAGGCTTTATCGCAACTCCGCCGTTTGCGAAAATAGGCGTGTTTGACGTGGAGAAATTTTACCCTTCAAGCGAGCGCATGAAGCTTGCCATAAAGATAAACACTCTTCTTGCAAGCCCTGATTTTAAGGCTTGGTTAAACGGCGAGCGCCTAGATATAGGCAAGATGCTGTTTGATAAAAACGGCAAGGCGCGTTGCAATGTCTTTACTATCTCACACCTTAAAGATAGCGAGCGCATGTTTTTCGTGACACTTTTGCTTAATGAGATCATCGCTTGGATGAGAAAGACCGAGGGAACAAGCTCGCTTAGGGCGATTTTATATATGGATGAAATTTTTGGCTTCTTTCCGCCAAACGGCAATCCTCCTTCAAAAACTCCGATGCTTACGCTTTTAAAGCAGGCTCGCGCGCATGGACTAGGCGTTATCCTAAGCACGCAAAACCCTGTCGATCTTGATTATAAAGGGCTTAGTAATATCGGAACATGGTTTATCGGCAGACTTCAAACCGCCCAAGATAAAGCTCGCGTCATTGACGGCATGACGGGAATTTCAGGCTCGGACATGGATAAAAAAGAGATAGAGGATCTAATCTCAAATTTAGCCAAGCGAAATTTCTTAGTTAAAAACATTCACGAAGACGGGCTTAGCGTTATCTCAACCAGATGGGCATTAAGCTACCTCAAGGGACCTTTGAGCCGCGAGCAAATTTCAAATTTGATGCAAGACAAAAAGGCTCAATCTGATAATTTAAACCAAAAAAATAAAAGCTCAAAAACTAGCGCTAAACCTATAATCTCACCGCAGATTGAGCAAATTTACGCATCAAATAGCGATGAGCTTGAAGGTTATCTTTACGCTAAAGCCAGAGTGAGGTTTTATGACGCTAAAAAGGGGCTTGATCATACTAAGGAAGTGAGTTTTCTTTATAGGCTCGATGAGGAGCAAAACGAGATTGATTGGAGTGAGGCGGCGCAGGATATACGCATAGCTACTGTCGGCGAGCCAAGCGGTAAGGTGTCCTTTGCTCAGTTGCCCGCTATGATAACCAACGCAAAAGACTTTAAGGCGGTAAGTAAAAATTTTAAAGATTATGTTTATAGAAATGTAAAACTTAGTCTTTTTAGCGCTCTTGGACTAAATTCGTCTCCAAGTGAGAGCAGGGAGGAATTTTATCTAAGATTAAGCGATAAGTGTAATGAAATTTTAGAAGATGAGACGGCAAAACTTACCGAGAAATTTCAAAAAGAAAAGGCTAAGCTTGAAGATAAGCTAAATAAAGCCTTGTTAAAATTAGACAAAGAGCAAAAAGAGGTTAAGTCAAAGGGGCTTGAAGCTGCTATTAGTGTAGGGACAAGCATAATAGGAGCAATCTTTGGTAGAAATTTGCTAAGTCGCACAAATTTAGGCAAAGTGGCGAGCTCTGCAAAAAGCGCAAACAAAATCCTAAAAGAGCGTGATGATGTAAAACTTAGCGAACAGACCGTAGCTGAAATAAACGCAGATATAGAAGCCTTAATGGCCAAATTTGAAGAAGAGGCCGGCAAGCTAAAAGAGAAAAACGATGTAAAAAATATCGACATAAACGAGATAGAAATTTCTCCAAAAAATAGCGATATATACGATGAAAAGGTAGTTATCCTCTGGCGATAACCCTTATCGTACCAAGGTACAATATACTAAAGCCTTATTTTTTACTACAATAACGTCAAAAATAGAAAATAAGGATTTTTATGTCAAGCGTCGGTACTGTAAAAGAAATTCTAGGAAGCGCTTTTGTAAAAGATGAAAACGGCGTGTTTCTAGGGCTTGTTGTTGGCGATAGCGTAACGATAGGCGATACTATCATCACAAATTCCATAAACGATAAAGTTGTAATTGCACTTGGTGATAAAGAGATAACTCTGATAGGAAGTGATGCGCTAAAGCTTGATCAAAGCGTCGTATTAAACGAAAGCTTTGGCGAAGAGACAAGCTTGCAGGTTGCTTCCGTGCAAATTGCGATTCTTGATTTAAATTTAAGTGATTTTGAAAATATGGATAGGGGTAGCGATAAAGAATTGGCGGCTTTAAGTGAGCAGAATGCTTCTTTGGACGATTCTAAAGATTATTCGGCAGATTTTACGCTTGATTTAAGCAAGGTTGCAAGCCTTGAGAGTACGAGTATCAATCAAAATGAAAAGCTAGAAGACAGCTCAAATCTTAAAAGTATATCCAAGCAAGATTTGCTTGATATTGGCGATAAGGATAAGGGAACTGTCCTTAAGATAGATGATGAACCGACAAGTGGCGTAACTCTATCAAAAGAAGAACTTAAAAAAGATGAGCCTGCTACAACCGAAGTCAAGTATGAGAAATTTGACGCAGCTGGTGAAAAAGGCACGATATCCATAAAAATCGATACCGACATACAAACAGATTTTAGTTAATACGGCGGAGAATTCTCTCTGCCGGTTTTAAATTTATAAGAAAATCAGAGAAATTTAACTACTATAATATTTTTAAATAAACTCAGGAAAAAAAATGAATGAAAATATTATAGCTTATATACTTGCTTATCTGCTTGGCGGAATTCCTTTCGGGCTTATACTGGCTAAAATTTTTGCAAATGTAAATATCAAAGATGAGGGTAGCAAGAGTATCGGAGCGACTAATGTGCTTCGCGTTTTAAAGCAAAAAGATCCCAAACTTGCCAAAAAAATAGCTGTTTTAACTGTCGTGCTTGATGTCTTAAAGGGCGTTTTACCTATCCTTATAGCCAAATTTGCAGGCTTAAGCGACGCTACTCTTTGGGCTATGGCGGTTCTTGCGGTTATCGGACATTGCTACTCTCCGTTTTTGAAATTTGAAGGTGGCAAGGGTGTGGCTACAGGAGCGGGAGTGCTAGCACTATTTTTACCGATAGAAATTTGTATCGCACTTGCTGTTTGGTTTGTAGTGGGGCGCGTGCTTAAAATTTCATCTCTTGCTTCGCTTAGCGCGCTACTTGCGCTTATCATCTCATCTTTTATAATCCATCCTCAAATTCCTGAGATCAACTCGCACGCACCGATTTTTATAATCGCTTTTGTAGTATTTTACAAGCATATTCCAAACATTAAAAGGCTATTTAGCGGCCAAGAGAGCAAAGTGATATGATAACTACGCTTATTAAGGATTATGAGTTTGAAACTATTATCGGTATGCTTGAATTTGAGCGAACAAATCCGCAAAAGGTTAGGATAAATGCCGAATTTGCAAGCGAAAATTTTATAGATTATGTTGAAGTGATTGAATTTGTCGAGGCGGTTTATGAGGAATTTAAATTTCAAACCGTTGAAAATTCTCTTGAAATTTGCAGTCAAAAATTAAAAGAAAAATTTAGCGGTTTAAAATTTCTAAAAATGGAAATTTTAAAAACCGAAATTTTTAAAAACGCCTTGGTAGGAGCGAAGATAGAGCTTGAATATTAAATTTTTTTTAAAGTATCTTGAAATCTCGCTTAATTTATGCTACAATCTACAAAATTTACACCCCCAAGGATTAATAAAATGAGAATCTTAATAGTAGAAGATGAAGTAACGTTAAATAAAACGATTGCTGAAGGTTTGCAGGAATTTGGCTATCAGACGGATAGCTCTGAGAATTTTAAAGACGCTGAGTATTATATCGGAATTAGAAATTATGACTTAGTGCTTACCGATTGGATGCTTCCTGACGGCGACGGCGTAGATCTAATCAGTATCATAAAGAGCAAATCGCCTCGCACGGCTGTAGTTGTGCTTTCTGCAAAAGATGACAAAGAGAGCGAAGTTAAGGCATTTAGAGTAGGCGCTGATGACTATATCAAAAAGCCGTTTGACTTTGACGTGCTTGTGGCAAGAATCGAAGCAAGACTTAGATTTGGCGGAACCAATGTAATCAAGATTGATGATCTTATAATTGATCCGGATGAGGAGAAAATCACATATCTTGGTCAAGATATCGAGCTAAAAGGCAAGCCGTTTGAGGTTTTAACTCACCTTGCTCGCCACTCCGATCAAATCGTATCTAAAGAGCAGCTATTAGACGCTATCTGGGAAGAGCCTGAGCTAGTTACTCCAAACGTAATCGAAGTTGCCATCAACCAAATTCGCCAAAAAATGGATAAGCCGCTAAATATCTCCACGATAGAAACCGTTAGAAGACGCGGATATCGATTTTGCTTTCCAAAAAAAGCTTAAGAACTAGATTTATACTGCAATTAGCATCGGCTTCAACGATGCTAATTCTTATCATTTCAGTGATGCTTTATCACTATATAAAAGTAACGATATATGAAAGCATCTCACAATCTTTGATGTATGAAGCCAAACTTATCTCCACAAGCTCAAATTTAGCTAAGATGAGAGAAGGCTTTGAGTACATGACACTAAACGACAACTCAACTCAAATAAAAATCATAAACGAAGAGCTCAAGGCTAAAAATCCCTACTTCGTAAATGAAAAAATAGGCAAAAAAACCTATCTTAAGCTTTATTATCCATACGTTGAAAATACACATATAACGCTTACTAAAGAGACAACTCAGCAAAGCAAATTGATAGATCAAATTTTGATTGATATTTTAATAGTAAATGCTACCTCTATCTTGCTGGTGCTTTTTTACGCCCTGTTTTTATCCAGAATGCTTTTAGTACCTATTAAAATTTTAAGCTTTAAACTAAGCCAACTTAACGAGCGGTTTTTAAAAGAAGTTAGTCTAGATGAAATTCCCTCCGAATTTGAGCCGCTTGGCAAGAGTATAAACCGACTAATAGAGCGAATCCAAACTTTCGTAATGTATCAAAAAGAGCTTTTTATAGGGGTTGCACACGAGCTTAAAACTCCGCTTGCGGTTATGAAAACCAAAAACGAAGTTACGCTTATTAAGCCAAGGGAGCCTGAGCGCTACATAGAAGCGCTTAAAAACAATAACGAATCGATAAATTCGATGAACAAGATGATAGGTTCTATCCTTGAGATAGGTCGTCAAGAGGGTGCGCAATTTGAAGAGGCAACAAACATTGATATCATCGAGTTTTTAAACGAAATGGCGAATAATTTTAAAATTTTAGCTCGTGGCGATGATAAAGACGTGGCTACCGATCTTTCTCCCGCCTCGCTTCATATGACGCTTCAGCCTACGCTACTAATTCACGTTGTGCAAAATTTTGTCCAGAATGCTATTAAATTTTCACCGCCAAAATCAACCATAACCCTTGTCTCAAAGCTTAAAGAGAGCGAGTTTGTGATTGAAGTTATTGATGAGGGTATAGGCATTGACGAAAGTAAGGATCTTTTTGCTCCATTTAAACGATTTGGTGACAAGGGCGGAGCAGGGCTTGGACTATTTTTAGCCAAAGGTGCGGCTCAAGCGCTTGGTGGAAGCGTTAGTATCAAAAACCGAAAAGATGGCATTAGTGGAGCTGTTTCTACTCTTATTTTACCGATCGGAAAAAATATAAAGAATAAATTTAAAAAGATAGCAAAAAATGAAAAATCAAAAGATAAAATTTAGCCTAAATTTAACTCAAAAAAGGGCGAACAATGGCTAAGAGAACCGCCGTTATAGACCTTGGATCAAACTCTATGAGAATGGCTATATTTGAAAAGACTTCAAGGTACGCTTTTTATATACCGGGCGAATTTAAGATGAAAGTAAGGCTTGGAGAGGGTGCTTATGAAGACGGTGGAGCGATAAGCGAAAAATCGATGAAAAAGGCTCTTGACGCACTTGGCGAGTTTAAAAATATCGCCAAGAGCTATAAGTGTCATAAAGTCTTTTGCATGGGCACTTCAGCCCTTAGAGACGCACCTAACGCAAATGAGTTTATAAAGCTGGTAAAGCGAAATTTGGGGCTAAATTTAAAGGTGGTAAAGGGTGTTGATGAGGCGAATTTCGGAGCGATAGCGGCTTTGAATTTGCTTGAGCCGCTTGATGAGTTTGTTACTATCGATATCGGTGGTGGCTCAACCGAGCTTGCGCTGGTAAAAGACGGAAAGATACTTGAAAGCATCTCTCTTGATGTGGGCACAGTTAGGCTTAAAGAGCTGTTTTTCGATAAGAAAAATCTAAAAGGGCTTGATGGCTTCATGAAAGATGTTTTAAAGCAACTTCCGCAAAGCTTTAAGTCTAAAAACGTCGTAGCCATAGGCGGAAGCCTCAGAGCCATATCAAACTGCATAATGCAGATGCAAAACTACGCGCTAAAAAGCGTGCATAACTTTAGTTACAAATTTAGCGACTACAAGGGCTTTATCAAGGATTTAACCGAAGCTAGCGTGCTTGATCTGGCTAAATTTTACGTCAAAAAGGATCGTTTTGATACGATTAGAGAGGGTGCGTTTATATTTTTAAGTATCGTTTCGCGTCTTGACTGCGAGCGCGTTTATACTAGCGGAGCCGGACTTAGAGAAGGCGTTTATCTAAGCGATCTTTTACGTCCAAGCAAGAAATTTCCGCCGAATTTCAACCCAAGCGTAAAAAGCTTGCAGGATCGATTTTTAGACACTTCAGATAAGGCTGTAGTAAAATATGCAAAAGATATATTTGAAGCGCTAAAGCCTCTGCACGGGATTGATGATAAATTTGCGCGAGAACTTGAAGTGGCGGCTAAACTTTATAATATAGGCGGATGTCTTGGGTTTTACGGAGAGCATATAAACTCGTCAAATTTCGTTATAAATGCTCTAAACTACGGATTTTCACACGAGCAAAAGAGTCTTATAGCTACTATTATCGGTATGAACGGCAAGAAAAATTTAGGCGAATTTGAAAAATTTAAGAGCCTGCTTCCTAGCGAAGATACTGTTAGATGGCTGAGTTTTATGCTAAATTTGGCTAAAAATTTAGATATCAACTGCACGCATAAAAAGCTTAAATTTGAGTTTGTAAATCATACTTTGCAAATTAGCGGCGCAAAAGAAAATTTTATGGCGAAAGAGAGCTTAAAAAAGATCGCAAAACCTGCTACCTTTGCGCTGATTTTTGTTTAAGATTTTTAAGTCATTTAAAGCGTTTTTTTAATTTTCTTTTTCGGATTAGTGGCGCAAAGTTTTCTTTTTGTGATTAAGTTGGTTTTTGTGAGTTATTGAGATTGCAAAAAATCGCTTTTAATTTTGTAAATTTCTAAATCACTCATCAGACCTAATCCTTGCTAGCCTTATCCTTATAAGCACTTAGCGAGTTTTGGCGCTCTTCTAAAAACTGCCCGAGTTTTCGTTTGTTCTCTTCAAAAAACGCTTCAAAATCATCTTCATTTTCTATTCTGTCCTCGCCGAATTTATCAAGCAGGACATTGGAATTTCCTACAAGCACGAGATATTTTTTATTCATATGACTTAAAAGCATTACTTTGTTAAACCTATCAAGCGGCTTTTCGTAAAGCACCTCAACGCCGCCGTTTTTATTTTTGCTAAAGAGATTTGCAAATTTCGGCGTTTTTGCATAGGGCATGCCGCCTTTTGCCTTGATGGCTCTTTTGATGATAAAAAGAGTTATAAGAAGCGCAAAGAGTACGCCGATCACCATATAATACCTTGCTCCGACCAAGCTCTCTTCGCTTTGAGACGGGATAGAGCTTGGAGCATTTATCTGAACGCTACTTAGTCTGTTTTCATTTTCGGCTGAGCCTAAAGCCGTTTGGGTTACTCTTACTCTAAGTCCAAATCCATCAGTTGTCTTTGATGCTGTAACTGCGACGTTTGAGCTGCTTTTTAGGCTCAAGACCACGCTATTTTGTTTTGGCTCTATGTAAATTTCTTGCAAAATTTTAGAATTTATATTTTTATCGACTACCTGATCGAAATTTAGCGCATTAAATATCAGCATAGTCATATCGTTTTCGTGTTTTTGAAAGATATTTCCCTCATAAGGCGCGTCAAAGCTAAGCATGATATCTACTCTATCGCTTCTTTCGTAGATGTTGTAAGTGAGTAAATTTGATGCAAATAAAGAGATAGCTAAGGCAAAAATCGCGCTTAAAATTCTCATAACTGCTCTCTTTTGAAATACTGAATTACCGATTTGGAGTCAAGAATTTCATTGATACGGATGGCTAAATTTTTCTCATATACCATTACTTCGCCTTTTCCGAAAATTCTATTGTTGATAAAAAGCTCAACACTCTCTCCCGCAGGCTTTTCAAGATCGATTACCGAGCCGTTTTCAAGCTTAAGCAGCTCACGCACGCTAATAGTCGTCGTTCCAAGCTCGGATATAAAATCTACACTGATATCCATAAGCTCGTCATAGCTTTTAAAAAGTCCGCCGGTATCGGCTATTTGCTCAATATCTGCACTCATGCTTTTTTATACCCTATCTGAAAAGTTCTGTTTTTTATCTTATAAATTCTCTTATCTTCAAGTTTGATTTTAAAATTTTCTATGCGCCCCAAATACTCAGGTGTTCCAAGTTTATAAGCGCCGTTTTCCTTCTCGTTTAGCAAATTTTTAGAGTATCCTACGATCAAATTTGCAACCTCTTTGCAAAGATCGCTTAGATCGTCTTCATTAAGCTTATCGCTACCTAATAAAATTTTTGCAAAGTGATTTAAAGTATCTTTTTTAAAATAAAGATAAAAATGAAACTCGTTTTTGCCCTTATAAATCGGTAGCGCCGAACCGTAAAATTCACCTTTTGTGGTGCTTGCCGAATTTACTTCGTAGCCCAAAATTTCATTACAAAGATGCTTTACGCCAAGCTCAACAACCTCCAACATCTACTATCCTTAAAGTGCTAAATAGTGCTAATTATACTTAAAATTTATGGAATTTAGCCTAAATCAAAAAAGCTTTTCTATCTCGCGCATAAGCTCTTCGCCCTTAAATTTAGCCGTTAGCTTGACGATTTCAGTGCCGATTATCGCTCCGTCTGCAAAGCTTTTCACTTCGCTAACGTCAGAGCTGTTTTTCACGCCAAAGCCTACGGCTACGGGCAAATTGCTCTTTTGCTTTAAATCCGAGACCAAATTTTTAAGCCTATCTATGCTAGCTCGCTGCGATCCGCTTACTCCTACCGCACCAAGAGCGTAGATAAATCCTGAGCCAATGCTTAAAATTTTATCCGTTCTGTGAGCCGAGGTAACGCTTATTAATGGCACCAGATCAAGCCCGAATTTAGAGCATAGCCCGCTTACCTCTTCGCTCTCTTCAAACGGCAGATCGGGTATGATAAATCCGCTTATGCCGACATCGCTTGAGCGCGCGATGAATTTTTCCACTCCGTAAGCGAAGATGAGATTGTAATAAACCAAAAAGACAAGCGGCTTATTTACGCTTTGCCTGCACTCTTCAAGAAGGCTAAAAATTCTCTCGGTATTTACGCCGTTTGTTACCGCTTCAAAGCTTGCTTCGGCTATAAGCTTGCCGTCTGCTAGCGGGTCTGAGTAAGGAATTCCAAGCTCAAGCAGATCAAGCGAGCTAGCGTCTAAATTTAGTAAAAATTCGCGCGTGTGCTCAATGCTCGGATAGCCCGCTACTATGTAGCCGATGTTTGCTTTTTTGCCCTCAAAGGCTTTGGATATCTTAGCCATAAATTTTTCCTTTCTCATAGCTCATTACCGTGTTCATATCTTTATCGCCTCTGCCCGATACGTTTACTACGATAACGCTTTTTTTATCTAAATTCGGACATAGTTTTTCTAAATACGCAAGCGCATGCGAGCTTTCTATCGCAGGGATTATGCCTTCAAGGCGGCTTGTAAGACGAAGCGCGTTTATGCACTCATCATCGCTTACGGCTTGATACTTTACGCGCTTTATATCGTGCAGGTGCGCATGCTCAGGACCCACTCCAGGATAGTCAAGACCCGCCGAGATACTATGCACGGGCGCTATCATGCCGAAGTCATCTTGCAATACGATAGTCTTCATGCCGTGTATGATGCCTTCGCGCCCTTTTGTAAGTGTGGCTGCGTGATATGGAGTATCCGCTCCAAGACCGGCTGCTTCTATGCCCACTAAATTTACGCTAATATCTTCTAAAAATCCGCTAAAAATTCCTATCGCATTGCTTCCGCCACCTACGCAAGCTATGATGTAATCGGCCTTTACTCCGTATTCTTTTAGCTGCTCTTTTGTCTCGCTACCGATGACGCTTTGAAGCTCTCGCACGATTTTTGGGTATGGATGAGGACCCACGGCAGAGCCTATGACGTAAAAGCTGCTTTCTATCTCATTTACCCATGCTTGAATCGCTGCTGTTGTAGCCTCTTTAAGCGTTTTTAAGCCGTCGTGAATGCTTACAACTTTTGCGCCGAGCAGATCCATTCTAAAGGCATTTAGTTGCTGGCGCGCCACATCGGTTGCACCCATATACACATCGCACTCTAGCCCAAGCAGTGCCGCAGCAGTCGCAGTCGCCACTCCGTGCTGCCCCGCTCCCGTTTCGGCTAAGAGCTTTTTTTTGCCCATTTTTTTAGCTAATAGGGCTTGACCGAGGGCGTTATTTATCTTGTGAGCGCCGGTGTGGTTTAGATCTTCGCGTTTTAGATAAATTTCATGCCCGTAATGCTCGCTTAGTCGCTTTGCGTGATAAAGCGGGCTAGGGCGACCGACATAGTGCTTTAGTAGATCGTTAAGCTCGTCTTTAAATTCCTGCGTACCGGCTATCTTTTCGTAAGCCTCTTCAAGCTCTTCAAGCGCGAACATAACCGTTTCAGGCACGAACTGCCCGCCAAATTTGCCAAAATATGCTTTAGTGTTCATTGCCTTCTTCCTTATTTACGATGTCTAAAATTTCTTTTATCTTGCTTGGAATTTTTATCATATTTTCATCTTCGACTCGTGAGTTTATATCCAAAATTTTAGGTTTAAATTTAAGCGCTTCAAACGCGTTTGTTTCGTCTATACCGCCTGCTAATGCGAAACTAAAAGGCTTTAAATCTTTTAAAATTTTCCAGTCAAAGCTCACTCCGTTTCCGCCTAAATTTTCGCCTTTATAATCATAAAGCACCAAATCATGTGGTTCGTTTGTGGCGATAAGTTCGTCTTTTACGCTTAAAACTTTCCAAACACTTACGCCAAGATCCTTTAAATTCGCATATAAATTTTCGCTTATATCTCCGTAAATTTGAGCCACGTCAAGTCTTGCAAATTCGCAAATTTCCATTATCTCACAACTGCTTTGCTCGCCTCTTGACGTTAAAGAGCACTCGCTTGCACCGACAAATACCCCTACGCATTTTGCACCGAATTTATGAGCTAAATTCGCTATTTGCCTAGCGGTTTTGATATCTACTTGCCTTGGGCTTTTTGCAAGGATTACGCCGATAAATTTTACTCCGAGTTCAAGCACGTTTTTGGCTTCAGTTTCGCTTTTGATACCGCAAATTTTAAGCTCTGTTTTCATGATTTTACCCCGATATAATCTTTAAAATACTCATAAACTTGCCCGCTATCAATCGCCTTGACTATAACGTCCTTTGCGTCCATCGGGTTTGCGACAAAATTTGCCGTATAAAGCGCAAACATCGCGTTTAGCACGACTATGTCAAATTTGGCTCCTCTTTCTTCGCCTTTTAAAATTTTAACCAAAGTTTGTGCGTTTTCTTCGGGAGTCCCACCCTCTATCTCGCTATGAAATGCTCGCTTAAAGCCAAACTGCTCCGGAGTTACGGAGTATTCGTAAATTTCGCCGTTTTTAAGCTCGATTATCTTTGTCTCATCGCATAAACTTATTTCATCAAGCCCGTCCTCGCCGCGCACCACCAGTGCATGCTCGCGCCCAAGTAGCTTTAAAGTCTGCGCATAAAGCTTTAAAACAGGCTTGTGATATACGCCTACAAGTTGGTTCTTAAGGCTTAAATTTGGATTTAGCATAGGCCCAAGTACGTTAAACACCGTCCTTATGCCAAGGCGTGCTCGCACTTCTTTGACCTCGGCAACTAGCGGATGAAAAAACGGCGCATGGAAAAAGGCTAAATTTTTCTCATCAAGCAGCTCTCTTAGCGTGCTTAGTGAATTTGACATGGTTAAATTTATGCCTTCAAGCACATCCGAGCTGCCAGATCTGCTTGAAATCGCCTTATTGCCGTGCTTTGCGACTTTAACGCCAAGGCTTGCAAGGATAAACGACACCGCAGTTGAGATATTTATCGTCTTAAGCCCGTCACCGCCAGTTCCGCACAGATCTATCATAGGCGAAGCGTCGCGGTAGGTTTGGGAGTATTTTAAGATGTTTTTAACGAGGCTTGCAAGACTCTTTGGATAAAGACTCTTTTCGCTAATTAGCACTAAAAGCGCTGCAAGCTGCGTTATCTCGTAATCCTTTGAAGCTATCAGCGCGCAAATTTGCTCAAAATCCCTATCGTCAAGCCCGACGTTATCTTGAAGCTTGATTAAAAACCTCTTGAAATTTGCAGGTTCGCTCTCTTGTATTTTGGCTTCGCTTTTAAAGTTTAGAAAATTTTCGATTATTTTTTTGCCGTATTGCGTGAAGTAGCTTTCAGGGTGAAACTGTATGCCAAAAACCGGGCGATTAACTTCGCGAAGCGCCATTATTACCCCATCATCGCTGATCGCAAGCGGTTTTAAATTTGACGGCAATTCATCAACATAAAGCGAGTGGTAGCGCATAACCTCAAATTTGGCCGGCAATCCTTCAAAAAGCGGGCTTTCTTCAAGCACATCGATAAATGAAGTCTTGCCGTGAAACGGCTTTTTAAGACGCTTTATGACTGCACCGCCGACTAGTCCGATCGCCTGATGTCCAAGGCAAATTCCCAAAATAGGCAAGTTTAGATCGCTTTTTAAAATTTCAAGACAAATTCCGCTATCTTTTGGATGTTTGGGTCCGGGGCTCAGCACGATCTTACTTGGATTTAGCTTGCGAATTTCTTCAAGCGTGATCTTGTCGTTTCTTACGCTTATGACCTCTTCGTCGGTTAGCTCTTTGATGTATTGCTCGACGTTAAAGACGAAGCTGTCGTAGTTGTCTATCAGAAGTATCATTTATGAGTTTCCCTTGCGTTATTTTTAAATACATTTAGCACCGAGGCGCGTTTTTTGCAAATTTCTTTGTATTCGTTCTCGCCCACGCTGTCTATGACGATGCCTGCACCGGCTTGGATAAACACCTCGCTAACGCCGTTTTTAGGCACAAAAACCGCACTTCGTATGAGGATAGCTTGTTGAGCGTCGCCGTTAAAGTGAAAAAATCCTATCCCGCCTCCGTACGCGTTTCGCTTATAGCTTTCAAGCTCAGATATTATCTCCATGGCGCGAATTTTTGGCGTTCCGCTGAGCGTACCTGCGGGAAATACGCTAGAGACTACTTCAAACGAGCTTATATCGTCGCGTTTCATGCCATAAACATCGCTAGCCATGTGCATAACGCTTTCATAAAAGACCACGTGCATCGGGTTTTTCACACTTACGCTCGAGCTTTTTGCCACGCGTCCGATGTCGTTTCTGGCTAGATCGATTAGCATTTTATGCTCGGCGAGCTCTTTTTCGTCATTTATGAGCTCGTTTTTAAGCCTTTCATCTTCTATGGCGTCCTTGCCTCGCCCTCTTGTACCTGCGATCGGGGCTGCGAAAATTTGAGAGTTTTTTACTTCGCATACCAGCTCCGGGCTTGAGCCTACGATATCACCGTGCGGAGTCGGGAAGTGAAACATATAAGGGCTTGGGTTTGCCGCGCTTAATAACTTATAAAACTCAAGGCTGTCCATGTCGCTTATTAGTTTCATCTGCTCGCTAAGCACGACTTGAAAGATATCGCCGCTGTATAGATACTCTTTTGCTTTTTGAGTCATGCTTAAAAAATGCTCGCGCTCTTTATCTAAATCCGTACAAATTTGATAAAAGCTATCTTTGGCTTTTAAATTTGACTCTTTGATCTCTTTTAAAAAGTCGTAATATCTGCTCTTTTCTCCGTAAAACGAGTAAATTTTGCTTGTCTTGTCAAAATGCAGATAGGCTCTTGCGTTTGCGTATAAGAAATTTGGAAATTCATACTGCGAGCTTTGAAATTCGGGAATTTTTTCAAAATATCTCACGCTTTCATAGCCTAAAACTCCAAAAAGCCCCGCAAACGGCGCGCTATGTTTTTGAGTTAAAAAATAGCTCTTAAGTCCTGCAAAATCAACATCATCGCTACTTATATACTCGCAATCTATCCCGATGATGGCTTGAGCGGTATCTTCTGCTAAAAAGCTGTTTTTAAATTTTTGTCTTATCACTTCGTAATAAATTAAAGGCTCTAGTAAAAGCATATTAAATCCTAAAAAATAAGTGAAATATTATATGCAAAAAGAGCTTTTATATGCATAAAGGGCTAAATTTAGGTCGCTAAAGTAGAGTGCGCTGAGTAAAAAAGATTAAAATTTAAGCGGGATAGACCTCAAAAGAGGTCTAAGATTATTCCGTTAAAGCTTTGTGGAAATTTGCTTGTATTCCGCTTATTTTTTCGACTATGTCGCAGTTTTGAGCGCCGTATCTTTTAGCGATATTTTTGATATCCTCATAAGCTACGGTTGTTTTGTCTCCGTCTTTGTAGATTAAAAATTTCATCGGCAGTTCAAGCGCTATTTGCGGTTCGCACTTCATTAAAAGCGTTCCGACTTTCGGTGCGCCAAATACCACCACGCTGGTTTCAGTCATCTCAAGACCCGCCTCTTTGGCTAGTTTTGAGTGGTTAAATACGTCAAAAAGCATAACTCCTTTTTCTTTAAGAATATTGCTAAATTTAGCTACCGTTTCATCTACGCTTAGACTGTTTGTGCCTTTTATAAGCATACTTTCACCTCCAAATGCCAGCGACGCTATCGCTACTACCGATACGATCAGTTTTTTCACCTGTTCTCCTTTATAAATTTTAGATTTAGATTAAAACGTAATTATACTTTAACAAGCTTAATGCTAAAATTTGCCAAAAGGTTAAAGATGTTTATCGGATATGTTTTTTTGGGCGTTTTAGTCGGTTTTGTTTCGGGATTTTTCGGTATCGGAGGCGGTGCGGTAGTCGTGCCTGCGATGATACTTTTGGGATACGATATCAAATACGCAATCGGTGTTAGCATAATGCAGATGGTTTTTAGCTCCATCTTTGGTTCGTTTGTAAATTTACGCTCCAAGATGCTTGATTTAAAGCCTGCTTTGGTGCTTGGGCTCGGGGGATTTTGCGGTGCGCTTAGCAGCGGATTTATAGTCTCTCACTTTTCGTCTAAATTTCTACTTGGAGCGCTTATTACCGCTCAGATGATAAATTTAACCAAGCTTTTAACTAGCCCGCTTGAGCCAAAAGGAGAGCAAAACAGCTCGCAAATTTTACTGTTTGCCATAGGGCTTATCACGGGAGCGGTTGCTATTAGCGTTGGTATCGGCGGATCGGTTTTTGTTATGCCAGCACTTATCGGCTTTTTAAATTATGATATCAAAAAAGCAGTCAGCACCGGGCTATTTTTCGTAGTGTTTAGCTCAACTGCGGGCTTTATCAGCCTTGCTTCGCATGGGCTGGTTCATTACGATATAGGTGTTACTATCGGAATTGGCTCTTTGTTTGGGGTGTATTTTGGCGTAAAGACATCACACGCCATAGATAAAAAGAAACAAAAATACTGGATGATCGCTCTTATAACGACCATCCTTGTAATTACGATTAGAAAATTTCTAGTCGCTTAAATTTTATTAATTTAGCGTAAACAGCGTGTTTTTACCATCTTGATAGCTTAAGATATTCATCACGCCGTCTTTAAAGAATATGCTTCTTGCATTTTTGATCTCGCTTGGAAAGGCTATGGTTTTTATCACCTCTTCGGCTTTTGGATCGATTACCGCGATAACGTTGTGATTTTTGCTAATCGCGTAGATTAGCCCGTCTTTATAAGTCATTGATGTTACGTAAAGATCGCCAAGGGTTTTGCCATCCTTTAAATTTGCACTCGGTGTAAATTCCCCTGAAAGCGTGCGATCGCTTAGCATAACTTTTGATATAACGAATTTCTTCTGATCTTTGTTGTTCGGAACTGTCGCAAGATATGCGTATTTGCCGTCCGTTGTCATACTTGCGATGTGATGAAATTTGGCTCTTACAGTATCAATTCTTCCGCGTCCTAAGCCTTTGCCTTGACCTTCAAATTTATCGTTTCCTCTTACGAAATCCGCATACTGAAGCGCTTCGTCTGCGTTTGGATTTTTAGCAAATCTTAAAAGAGTTTTGTTTGAGCCCATTAGCATAAACTTATCATCCATAAAAGGTATCACGCCTATGATAGGATCTACTGTTGCCGAGAAGTAAGGATCTATCTCAAAATCGCTCGTAACTTTGAAATTTTCGTCCATAAAGAATACTTCCCATTTTGAACTTGCCACAAATTCACCGCGAATGAAATCAAGCGAATTTATAGGCTTACTAAACTCAAGCTCTTTTTTGGAAGCTATTTGGACATTTTCGTCGATATTAAGAGGCGCATTGTTTGAGTCGTTGTCAAATTTTATGCCAAGCTTTTGGCTAGCAGTAGCAAATGCGTAATCAGGTGCTTTGACGTCTCTTTTTCCTAAAAACGAAATTTTTTCCCAATTGCTATTAAGTCCACTACTGTCCCAAATAATATATTTTGGATTTAAGGTAAATCTGACAGGATCGCCTTGTCCGTAGTATGGAGGTATACCCGTTCCTACAAAGGCTTGAAATACATTTGAGGCGATAATGAAAGTTGCTATTAAAAATGCCCATTGGGTAAGTTTAGTAAATTTTCTTACTTTTTGACTGCTTAATTCATGTTCAAATGAACTAAATTTAGGCGCAAAAAAGAAAATTACACCAAGCAAAAGCACAACTGCCCAAAACACTATTTCGGCCCAAAAATATGTATGTATGCCAAATACTGCTAGTCCAAATCCTTGATCAAGATCTCTGTGGGCATGATTGCCAAAGTGTGCAAGAGATTGCCACAGACCAAATGCAGTCATAATTAAAAGCATAGCCATATATCTTGCTTTTATTCCGTAGCGAACAATAAATAGCGCTATAACGCCTATAAATATCATTGCCTCTCTTTGGCCCCAGCAAAGTACGCAAGGGCTATCTTTAAGTACATAGCCAAAGTACAAATTTGCAATTCCTACAGGAAGCAAAATAATTAAAAAACCCGCAAGGCACATCAACGCATAGAAAAATTTCGTCTTTTTTAACTCATACATGATTGCTCCTTATAAGTTCATATGTGTAAGTAGGTTGCTTGATTTTGCACCTATATACATAATGATCATAAATAGCCATGAGGCGACGACAAGACCGAAAGCTAGATTTTCTTTTTCTGGTTTTTTAATGATGATTATCATCGCGATTAAAACCAACAAAAGTTGTAAAAATTCCATCTTTTCTCCTTGCTATATTATTTTGGTTTTTAAACGATAAAATTTTATCAAAGTAAACTTTAAAATAAAATATAATTTTTATATTTTAAAAATATTTAATTTAATCAAATTTATTTATATAATTTTGATTAACTTGGCTGAAATTTAGTCTCAGTCAAGTTAAATTTAAAACTCTTCAAACATATAAGAATTAATTAATTTTTGCTCCAGATCGCTTATGTAAGTATTGACTAGTTTTTCAAATTCTTTTTTATCGTTTACTTTAATAGCAGATGAGTTTTTTACTCCTGCAAAGGACAATCTTTTTTCTTTGGCAAATTTTGCGGTTTGGTTTATAATATCTTCGATTGTATTTTTGCCGTTAAATTTAAGCGCTATAAATGCATCGAAATTTGATAAATCCAGCATATTGTTAAACTCATTGGCATTCATTATTACAGGATTATCTTCTGCGCTAAAATATTCAAAATATCCTCTAATGCGCTCTTTTAGCCTGGTTTTACCGTGCTCATAGACTATCTTTGGCTTTTCATGAAGGCTAAATAACGCGCAATCGGCGGATAAAATTTCCATAAAGCCCATATATGCGGACTTAAGAGAGTTTTCATTGTCTTTTAAAAGCTCGGCAACTTGAGCGAAATTTATACTTGCCGGAAATACTTCGCTAAATACTTGATATAACCAGTTGTAGTTTGATTTCATCTGTTGATTTGTGATACTTACGTAATTGCCGTCTTTGTCTTTGGTAAATCTTGCAACCAGATGCAGTTTACTAAGTTCGCTAGGACCTATATCTACGTGAAAATCCTCTCCTATTAGCTCTTTGTGCACGATGAGACTTTTTCTAAATACCTTATTCGTGAAAAAATCAATAGCCTGCTCTTTATCTATCCTGTTTCTGAAATTTGCATTGATATACTCATCAAAGCCTTCCAGTCCAAGATCAGCCTTAAACACGTCATCAAGATTTATATCCGTTAGGTAAGCAAGCTTATTATCGTCAAGATTTTTTGCAAAATCTTTAAAATATATAGGGTTGTTAAAAATTTCTAAGTATTCATGCACTATGTAGGAGTCTGATTTTACTTTCTCTATTCCTTCAATGTGCTCAAGCAGCAGCTTTGCATTCATAAAATCCGCTTTCACACCGTCTTGAGAGCAAAATTTCATATACTCTTTAAAAACCGTTAAAAGCTCCTTTGCCTTGTTTGCCTTTACTATCTCGCTTTCATCTTTTAAGTCCTTTGTGCCAAATATCAAAAAATCCCTGATGATATCTTTTATCTTCCAGCCCGGATAGACGTTATAGCTTACATAGGCGATACCGTTTTTACTAAGAAGCCTCTTGATGCTTTTTAGTATCGCGTCTTTTACCGCATCAGGAACCCAGCTGTAAACTCCATGGCAGATGATATAGTCAAATTCGCCAAATTCTTTTACATCCTCATCGCTTAACTCGCAGATATCCTTTTGGATAAATTTTATATTATCCACACGCATCTGTTTTGCAAGCTCTTTTGCTTTATTTATCTGAACTTCGCTTAGATCTATGCCGACAACTTTAGCGTCCGGATTTGCTATAGCAAAAGGAAACAAATTCCCGCCATAGCTACACCCTATCTCTAGGACTTTTGCGCTTTTGCTGCTTGGCGGAGCAAATGATAAAAACGAAGCTACAGCTTCCATCCTTAGTGGAGAGCATTCCGCAAATGCGCTTGAAAAATAGGGGAGATTGTCATATGAATTTTGAATTTCTTTCATTAAAACCACCTTAAAATATTTTTATTGATTATATCTTAAATTTTCAAAATTAATTAGATATTTATACCGCTTTGATTAAAATAAATAACTTAAAATTTAGGCGATAATCATGAACGATACAATAAAAATCACAGGTGCCCGCGAGCACAACTTAAAAAATATAAATTTAGAAATTCCAAAGAACAAATTAGTAGTTTTTACGGGGCTTTCGGGCTCGGGCAAGAGCACTCTGGCCTTTGATACGCTTTATGCCGAGGGACAAAGGCGTTATATCGAGAGTCTTTCTGCTTATGCAAGGCAGTTTTTGGATAAGGTCGGAAAGCCTGATGTGGATAAGATCGAAGGGCTAACGCCTGCAATCGCAATCGATCAAAAGACCACAAGCAAAAACCCTCGCTCTACGGTCGGCACGATAACCGAAATTTACGACTATCTAAGGTTGCTTTATGCACGCGTTGGCATTCAGCATTGTCATCAGTGCGGCAAGCCGATCTCAAAGATGAGTGCAAGCGATATCATAAACGAAATTTCAAAGCTTCCTAAGGGCGCTAAAGTAGTGATTTACGCTCCGCTTGTGCGAGAAAAAAAGGGAACTTGGGCGGACTTAATCGAAAATTTGCGCGCAAAAGGCTTCGTAAGAGCTCAAATAGACGGTGTGATGGTAAGGCTTGATGAGGAAATCGAGCTAGCTAAAACTAAAAAGCACACCATAAAAGTCATAGTTGATCGCTTGGTTATCGATGATGAAAACCTTCAGCGTCTGGCTCAAGACGTAGAGAAGGCTTTGAGCGAGAGTTACGGCGAAGTCGAGATCGAGATAACTAATGCCGACGAGTTAAATTTAAAAGAGAAATTTATACATTACAGCGAGCATATGGCTTGTTTTGATTGCAAAATTTCATTTACTCCGCTAGAGCCGCTTAGTTTTAGTTTCAACTCTCCAAAAGGAGCTTGCGAGCATTGCGACGGGCTTGGAATTCGCTACAGCCTTGATATGAATAAGATAATAGACGAGGAAAAAAGCGTAGAAACCGGCGCTATCAAGCTACTTTACGGTTACAATATGAGCTATTATTATAAATTTCTGCTTGCATTTTGCGAACAAAACGGCATTGACGTGAAAAAGCCATATTTTGAGCTAAACGAAGATGAAAAGCGACTTGTGCTTTACGGCAACGCAAAAGAGGTTGAGTTTTTCTGGAAAAGACACAAGATAGCGCGTAAATTTGAAGGTGCAGTAAAGATTAGCTACGATTTATTAAAAGACTCCAAGGATTTTGGCGAGTATATGAGCGAAAGAGGCTGCTCCGAGTGCGGCGGACACAGGCTTAGACCGCAATCTTTAGCCGTGCGTGTAGCGGGACTTGGGATCGGTGAAATTTTGGATATGAGTATAGAAAATTGCGTTGCGTTTTTCTCAGACTCTAGCAAATTTGACTACCTAAGCGAGCAAGATGGCATGATAGCTTCGCCTATCTTAAAAGAGATAAACGAGCGACTTTATTTTCTTTACGACGTGGGGCTTGGCTATCTCTCGCTTGGGCGGGACGCGCGCACTATTAGTGGCGGAGAAGCGCAAAGAATTCGTATCGCAAGCCAGATAGGAAGCGGACTAAGCGGCGTTATGTACGTGCTTGATGAGCCAAGTATCGGACTTCATGAAAGAGATACATTAAAGCTTATCAAAACTCTTAGAAATTTGCAGTCAAAAGGCAACTCCGTAATCGTGGTAGAGCATGATAAAAAGACGATAGAGGAGGCTGATTTTGTAGTTGATATCGGTCCTGCAGCGGGTAAATTCGGAGGCGAGATTATATTTAGTGGTGATGTAAAAAGCCTTATGCAAACCAACACCTCAACAGCTTTATATCTAAGCGGCGAGAAAAATATCAATTATCAAAAAAATAGAAAGCAAGAGAAGTGGATAGAAATTTCAAACGTAAATATCAACAATATCTCAAATTTAAGCGCCAAATTTCCGCTTAGAAATTTAGTCGGTATTACGGGCGTTTCGGGGTCGGGCAAAAGCTCGCTCATACTTCAAACCCTGCTTCCTGAAGCACAAGAGCAGCTAAATAGAGCTAGAAAAGTTAAAAAGATAGCGGGCGTGAATTTAAGCGGACTTGAAAATTTAGATAAAGTTATCTACCTTGACCAAAGCCCGATAGGCCGCACGCCACGCTCAAATCCTGCGACATATACGGGCGTGATGGACGAGATAAGAAATCTCTTTGCACAGACTAAGGAAGCAAAGCTTAGAGGCTATAAGATCGGGCGCTTTAGCTTTAACGTCAAGGGCGGCAGGTGTGAGAAGTGCCAAGGTGAGGGCGAGATAAAGATAGAGATGCACTTTTTGCCTGATGTGATGGTGGTTTGTGATGCTTGTAACGGCTCCAGATATAATGCTCAGACGCTAGAAATTTTATACAAAGGCAAGAGTATTGCAGATGTGCTAAATATGAGTATCGATGAGGCGATAGAGTTTTTTAAAGCGGTTCCTAAAATTTACGCTAAGCTTAAAACTCTGCAAGACGTCGGGCTTGGCTACATCACGCTTGGACAAAACGCAACTACGCTAAGCGGCGGCGAAGCTCAGCGCGTGAAGCTCTCAAAGGAGCTTGGTAGAAGCGATACGGGAAATACGCTTTATATACTTGATGAGCCTACTACGGGGCTTCACTTTGCCGATGTCGATCGCCTTACGCAAGTGCTTCATCATCTAGTCGAGCTTGGAAATTCGGTATTTGTGATCGAGCATAATATGGACGTGATTAAAAATTGCGATTATATCGTTGATATGGGACCTGAAGGCGGTAGTAAGGGCGGTAAAATCATCGCTAGCGGAAGCGTAAAAGAGGTAGCTAAAAATCACAAAAAAACAGGCTCTTACACGGGTAAATTTTTAGCCCAGGAGCTTGAGGATATGAAGGCTAAAAAAATAAAAAAATGAATTGTAGATACCTAAAATATCCAAAAAATATTTTGGCGCGATAAGCTGAGCTAATAATGATAGAAATTTAGTGCTAAATTTCGTATCTTTTATCTGTTTTACGGCTCTAACGGCGGATTTTAAATTCGCTTTTAAAGTCGATTTGCGCAAACAAATCAAATCCATGATTTAAAATTTTAAATGGATTTGATTTATTCGGATTATTTAAATATAATTTAAAAATTTTTTAAACAAGGAGATCTAATGAAAAAACATTTGCTTATCTTGTGTCTAGCCGCACTATTTCTAAAAGGTTGCTTGTTGTTTGACAGTACGCAATATTTACGCGGGTATGTCTATCCTGAGTTAAAGCAGCTCGTGGGACTACATATTTCAGAAGTGCACAAAAGAATCAGTTCTTTTGAATCAGTGGATATAGGAACTTTTTCTAATAAATACTTTATAGAATACACCCCTCGTAGAGTGCTAAGTTATACGCAAATATGCAATTTTAACGGCTGCTATAATACCAATCCTAAGTATAGCACTTGGGGTTTTGCATATTTTGAAACCGACAAAGAAGGATTTATCACAAAATACGTAGAAGGAGGTAATACTCATTATGATCATTATGATAAGAGAAAATATTTTAAAGATTTAATAATACTGGAGAAATGATATGAGAAGGATTATAAATTTAGCGCTTTTATCCGCGCTTGCATTTTCGATAAGTTTGGCGCAACTGCCCGATGACGTATATAATAAGTATTTAGCGCTTGATAAGGAGGGCAAGTATAAGGAGGCGATCGCGTTTTTAATGCCATATGCACAGCAGGGAGATGATGTTGCGCAGTTGAATGTGGGCTTTATTTACGCTGAAAGGCTAAAAGACGTGGGCTCTGCGATAAAGTGGTATCAGATGTCGGCTAAAGCGGGGAATGCCAATGCTAAATACAATATGGGGCTGATGTATTATAATATCTTTGATGATAAGCTAGCGTTTAAGAGCTTTGAAGAGGCTGCTAAACTAGGTCAAGTTCGAGCTATAAGTATGGTCGGGATAATGTATTATCACGGTAAGCATGTAAAAAGAGACTATAAAAAAGCGGTCAAATACTTAAGTGATGCTGCTAATAAGGGCGATGCTTTTGCCCAGTATCATCTAGCTCAGTGCTATAAAAACAGCCACGGCGTAGCTCATGATCCAAATAAGGTTCGCGAGCTTCTGGAAAAATCAGCCAAAGGCGGCTTTGAACCTGCTAAAAAAGAGCTTGAAATCAAGTAGGCTTGTAAGGAAAATTATATAAATAAAATCAAAGTCTAGTTGTTTAAATTATGAATATTGCTAGGCTTTGATATTACTATCAAATAGTATTAATCATCTTTTATGTGCCTTATCGGCTCAAAAGGCGGCAAGATCATAGCCGTAGGAAGCGTTAAAGAGGTGGCTAAAAATCACAAAAAACAGGCTCTTACACGGGTTTTTAGCCCAGGAGCTTGAGGATATGAAGGCTAAAAAGGTCAAAAAATAAATCATAAATTTCTAACTATAAAAGGTACTTTAAACACAAATTTTTATTTGATTTGTAATTATAATAGCAGATTTGAAATTTGCTTTTAAAAGGCACTTTGGCGGATTTGATTTATTTGGATTGTTTAAATATAATTTGAAAATTTTTAAAGGAGATTTTATGAAAAAACGCCTGCTTATCTTATGTATGGTTATACTATTTTTAGGAGGTTGTTCTAACCCGCTTAATCCCGCCACTCCATTTGATCCGTTTAATAACACCAATCTTTTAGGCTCATACACATATCCCGAGCTAAAACAGCTCGTGGGCAAGCATATTTCCGAAGTGCAAAAAAGAATCGGCGCTTTTGTAAAAGTAGATACGGGAAGCTTTTCTAGCAAATACTATCTACAACACAACCCGCGCCGAGTAGTAAGCTATGAGCGAAGATGTAACTTCTACGGCTGCTGGGACAGCAATCCAAATTTTAGCACTTGGGGATTTGCGTATTTTGTTACCGATAAAGAGGGGTTTATAACCAAATATGTCGAAGAGGGTGATGAAATTTGGGATTATAGAAAACATTTTAAAGATTTAATAATACTAGAGAAATGATATGAGAAGGATTATAAATTTAGCGCTTTTATCTGCGCTTATATGCACCTTAAGTTCGGCTATGTTGCCTGATAGTATATATGATAAGTATATCGCGCTAGATAAAGATGGCAAGTATAAAGAGGCTGTCTCTCTTTTAACCCCTTATGCGCATCAAGGAGATGATGAGGCACAGTTTTATATAGGGTTTTTATACCAAGTAAGGCTTGGTAATGTAGGCGAGGCGATAAAATAGTATAAGCCTTCTGCAAAAGCGGGAAATCCTAAGGCTAAGTATAGTGTGGGATTAATTTATTATAGCGATGTGCTTGATAATAAGCTAGCATTTAAGAGCTTTGAAGAGGCTGCCAAGCTGGGCGAGATTAAAGCTTTGGCTATGGTAGGGATTATGTATTACCGAGGTCAGTATGTAAAAAGGGATTATAAAACTGCGGTTAAGTACTTAAGCGAAGCGGCGAGTAAAGGAGATGCTTTTGCCCAGTATCATCTAGCCCAGTGCTATAAAAACAGCCACGGTGTAGCTCATGATCCAAATAAGGTTCGCGAGCTTCTGGAAAAATCAGCCAAAGGCGGCTTTGAACCTGCTAAAAAAGAGCTTGGAAGCGATTGATAGTCAAAGCTCTTAGATAAGATCAGAACCTATCGCCAAATCCAAATTTCGATAAGTGCGATTAGGTCTTAATCGACTGCTTGACGTTAAACTCTCTTACGTTTTAGCGGTCGCCCCCCAACTCCTTGCTCTTTACGTTAGAGATGAAAGAGATAAAATAGCCCTGATAGGGGAGCTTAAAATGAATTTAAAAATACAAAAAACGAAAAATAAGACCGAATTCATAAATTTTGAAAGCTTGAGATAATATGAGACTTTGGACGATCAGTCCCGTTTATCTGGACGCAAAAGGTTTGGTAGCGCTATGGAGGGAGGCGCTTTTAGCAAAGCATGTTTTAAATGGGCTTACAAAGGGGTATAAAAACCATCCGCAACTTGATAGATTTTACGCGCATGACAATCCCAAAGAGCTTATAAATGCCTATTTGCAAGAGGTTTATGACGAGGCCTCAAAAAGAGGATATAAATTTGACAAAAGCAAGATAGACGTCTTTAACAGCCAGAATTTATCGCCGGTGCAAGTTACCAGCGGTCAGATAGAGTATGAATTTGCGTTTTTGCAAGATAAGCTAAGAGTGCGAGATATGGCGATGTATGAGCGAAATTTACGCGTGAGTGAAGTTAGGATAATGAGTATTTTTAAAGCTGTAAATGGAGATGTCGAGCCGTGGGAAAAGATAAAGAGGTAAAAGAAATTCAGCGTAAAGGCGCAAGATCGATAAGCGAAATTCCAAGCGAGATCTTAGAAAAGCTAAATTCAGGCGAGATACAAACGGCAAATTTAACAGAGTGGCTCGCCGTAAATCAAGAAATTTTGCTTGCAAATGTGCTCGCACAAATAAACAAAAGCGAATTTTTAGAGCAAATTTTAGCTCAGGTTAAAAGCCTTAAAAACAAAAGCGCAAATTCCGTCAGCAAGACGATCGGCGCCGAGCTTTTTAAGATTGCAAGCGTGGATAAAAGCGAACAAATTTTAAAAGCTCTTAGCACACACAGATCTGATACGGTGAGGTGTTGGGCGGCTTATATGACGGCTTGCGATGAGAGCCTTGATATAAGCGCTACTCTTAACGCTATAAAGCCGTTTGCCGCGGACTCTCACTTTGGCGTTAGAGAGATCGCTTGGCTTTGTGTGCGAGGTAAGGTCATCTCAAATTTGGACAAAAGCATAGAAATTCTCTCAAAATTTGCACTTGATGAAGACGCTAATATCAGGCGATTTGCAAGCGAAATTACAAGACCGTGCGGAGTTTGGTGCGAGCATATATCGGCACTCAAAGCCGAGCCTTGGCGCGCACTAGCAATACTTGAGCCGCTTAAAAGCGATAGCTCAAAATATGTGCAAGATAGCGTGGCAAACTGGCTAAATGACGCGAGTAAAACGCAAGCTGAATTTGTGCGTGAAATTTGCGCTCGGTGGAGCGAGCAAAGCAAAAGCAAGCAGACTGCCTATATCGTAAAAAGAGCGCTTAGAACGCTAAATAAAAACTCAGGTCTTTAAATAAATTTGTTTGCATTGTGTAAAATTTAGTAGTGTAAAATAATCTCAGATATTAATCCCGGCAGTTCATCAAAGGAGCTTTATGAGTAAATATAGAACCTCACCGTGGTCAGGTGGAGAAAGCTTTGATAGTCCCGATGGAAAATTTAGGCTCTCGTATTTCGCTTGCACCGAAATTGCGATGGGTGGTCCAAATTCGGGCGAAACTTGGCTATTTGATAAAGAGGGCAGATGTAAGATGCTTGGAGACGGCACCGCTTCAGCTATCATTTTCTCTGATGACTCAAAGTATCTTGCTTATGCTAAGTGGGATGATGAGCGTTCTCAAGATATCATTATGATAAGGCTTGAAGATATGGCTATAAAGCAGACTGAAGGTGAGTCAATGATGATATTTGAAAGCTTTGAGGGCGGAATTTTAAAGCTTTTTTACGATCATGAAAAAAATAGGCGAATTTTGGGCGATCGCTACGTGCCAAAAGAGGAGATAGTGGCAAAGGCAGACGAGCTCTTTGCAGATGAGCCTATCGGCGAAAAAATGCAGCTTAAAATCCCATCCCCTTACAGCTACTATATAAGACTAGTTAGCCCTAACGGTAAATTTACGCTTGAGTATGTGAGGTATGATAGGCATAGAAGTATGCGCGGTAGAGTTTGGCTAAGCGGGGAAGGGATGGCGCGAAGAAAGCTCGAAGATAATGCTAAAGGCGCCATTATGTTCTCTAACGACTCCAGATATCTTGCATATGTGAAGCGAGTGGGAAATGCTAAAAAGATTATTATCATGCGCCTTAGCGATATGAAAAAAGTGGAGGAAGGTGGCACATATTGCTTCGAAACGATGTTTGAGAGCTTTGAAGGGGGAATTTTAAAAGTTGATTATCCGTTTGGATATGAGTATGATGATAAAATTCGTTTAAATGCCGATGATCTTTTTAAAAGGCTTGATAAAAGATCTGATATGGAGTGTATAAAGGAGTTTAGGATCAAAAACTATCCTTTTAAGAATACTCCGATTGTTAGAGTATTTGACGAGTATTTTACCTATCTTATCTTTGAAGAATTTCCTATGAATGACGAGAGATATTTTAGCAAGCAAGAGGAAGAGAGCCTTAAATATAGGCTATCTCGACTACTTGATGTGCGAGTAGATGAGGAGGATGACGGTAAACTTTTTGTGATCTATTCTAATGACTTAGGGGTGGCTCAAAAACTCGTGAGATTTTTGGAGTTTAGAAAGAGAAGATGGATAGACGCTAGTTTCGTACTGGCACATGGTGGTGAACTATTTTGTTTTGAAGAGGCAAAGTATCTATTTGATAAGATACATTGGAAGTATAAAAGTAACTATTTTAAGCTTTTATTCGGAGATTCGTTTTTGCGGTTTGGCAGGACTGAAAATAGCGAAATTTTAAGAGCGGAAATTTTGCTTAATAGCGATGATAATATAGTTGCGACTAAAGAAGTTTCTAAAAAAGAGGCTTTAAAACTCATCGAGTACTATTTCGAGCATAACGATGTGGGCGATATCTCTGATTTTAAGACCGAGAAGTTAAGCGACCCCAAAGAAGATACAAATGAATACACAACGAATTCTCGTCTTAGTAATATGCAGATATTTAGCTTGATATGCGCGGCAGCCTTTGTTCTTGGAGCAGGATATATCTTGTGGGATTTATAGATAAATTTTAGTAGGCGAGCTTCGTAACGGCTTTAGCTTTTATGGTTTAATGAAACTTGAAATTTATTAAAAGATATAAGAAAATTTATTAAATTTCTTCACGAATTTTAGATATTTAAGGAAAAGCCATGCAGCACATAAACGTCTTGCTTTTTGATGATTACACCAGTCTTGATGCTTTTGGACCGCTTGAAGTGTTTTCAAGGCTTAAGCAACACTATGAGATAGAGTATTTCTCTCTTTACGGCGGAGCGGTTAAAAGCTCCGTAAATTCTCAAATTTTAACTCGTAAATTAAGCGAAATAAAAAGCCATGACATCTTGCTCGTGCCGGGCGGATTTGCTACAAGAGAGCTTATAAACGATGAGAAATTTTTAAGCGAGTTAAGAAATTTAGCCGATATGAGCAAGGTTGTTTTAAGCGTGTGCACGGGGTCTGTTTTGTTAGCTCGTGCAGGAGTTTTAAAAAACAAAAGAGCCACTAGTAACAAATCATCTTGGGAATTTGTAACCTCTGCAAGCAAAGAAGTAGAGTGGATGAAGCTCGCTAGATGGGTTAAAGACGGCAAATTTTACACTTCAAGCGGAGTTGCTGCGGGAATTGATATGGCGCTTGGGTTTGTTTCTGAAATTCATGGCTTACAAACCGCACGTGATATTGCCAAATTAATGGAATACATCTGGAATGAAGATATGAATTTTGATCCTTTTGCGTGAAATTTACAAACGAAGTGAAGTTTATTTATAGTAAATTTTTGCTACAATTTCTTAAATTTTCGTAAGGACAAAAGATGATAGAAGAATTTAAAAAAAGGATCAAAACCCTCCCTCCGCTTCCAAAGAGCTTTCAAAAAATTTTAGATATTTGCAATGACGATAATGCAGGTGTAAGTGAGCTTGCAAAGGCTATTGAAAGCGATCCTATGATGGTTGCTCAAATTTTAAAAACGGCAAATTCTCCGCTTTACGGCTTTAATAGACAAATTAAAACTACGGCTCAAGCCGTTAGTCTGTTTGGCAAAAGCATGACTAAATCTTTGGTTATGGGTTCTACCGTGCAAGGTATGCTAAAAGTAAGCGTTGAGCCTTATGGAATTAGCCCTGAGCAGTTTGTAAATATCTCAAATTTGCAAAGCGTGATCGCAAAAGCGTGGTTTAAGCGCATAGCTCCTCAAAAAGCCGATGATCTGTTTTTGTGTGCGCTTCTTCAGGATACGGGCAAAATTTTAATCTCCGATGAGGTCATAAGACGCGATGAGGTGATGTATTTTAAAGACGATATCGCTATGAGCTTTGATATAGGCGCGGTTGAGATGAATAACTTTAACACCACGAGTATTCTTATAACTGCCGATATTTTTGATCATTGGGGATTTGAGCCAAGCATCATAGAAAACATAAGACACTCAAACGATCCTAAAAATGCTCCTGATGAGTATAAACAAACGGCTTGGGCGCTTTATATCATAAGAACTCTTGCAAATCCAAAGCATCAACTAAGCGAGATAGCAACTCAAACGAGTCTAAATTTAGCTAAAGAAAACGGATTTGACGAGGAAATTTTAAAAGAGGTTATAAGCGAAATTCAAGATAAAATGTAACATCGCTTTTGATTTGAGGCGAAGCTTTTTCGCTTCAAATTTAGCTTTAAAAACTCTTTTTAATAAAATCTGCAAATTTAAGGAAATACAATGAACGGCAAAAAAACTCTAACGATAATCGATACTTTCGGCTTTTTTTTCAGGCTTTATTATGCGATGCCGAATTTAAAAAACCGTGACGGCAAGCCAAGCGGGATGATAAGTGGATTTGCAAATTTTATTATGAATTTAAAAAACGAATTTCAAAGCGATTATATTATCTTTGCGCTTGACAGCAAGGGCAAAACGCTTCGCCATGAGATCGCGGGTGATTATAAAGCCAACCGCCAAGAGCCGCCCGCACCGCTAAAAGAACAGCTTCCTATCTGTATAGATATGATCGAAAAGATGGGGCTTTGCTCGTTTAGCAAGGAGGGCTATGAGGCTGATGACATCATAGCAACTGCCGTTAAAATCGCAAAAGAGCAAGATATCTTCGTGCGAATCGTAACGCACGATAAGGATCTTTATCAGCTCATAGAAGACGGCAAGACAAGCATTTACAGCCCGCAAAGCAAGATCGATCACGATAGTGCAAGTTGTGTCGAAAAATACGGCGTTTTGCCTAGTCAAATTCGTGATTTTTTAGCGCTTACCGGAGATAGCTCGGATAATATCCCGGGCGTTAAAGGCATCGGCGCAAAGGGGGCTAAAAAACTACTTGACGAGTTTGGAAATCTGGAAAACATATATGAAAATTTGGCATTTATAAGAAACGATCGCACCAAAGATATGCTAGTAGAGGGCAAAGAGAGTGCGTTTTTAAGCAAGAGACTAACATCTCTTTTTGATGATGTTGTGGATGTGATGGATTTTGAAAAGGCGAAATTCCCGTCGTCAAATCCGCTTTTAAAAGTCGCCGAACTACTTAGAGAGTATGATCTTAACCGTATCTTAAAATCGCTTCAAAGCAGCGATGAAAATGCCGAATTTAAACTAGGGTTTAACGCTCATCTTTTAACTGAAGAAAGCGAGATAGAAAGGCTACTTGAAGATATATCTGAAGATACTATAGTGGCTTTTGATACCGAAACTACGGGCATTGACGCGGCAAACGCCAAGATAGTCGGCTTTAGCTTTTGTTTTAACGACACCGATAGCTACTACGTGCCTATTGCGCACAGTTATCTTGGCGCACCTAAGCAGGTGAGCCTCAAATTTGCGGCCTGGGCGGTAGCTCAAATTTATAAAGGTTGCGTTATCGGGCAAAATTTAAAATACGATTTTAAAGTGGTGAAACAAAATTTAAACCTCAATCCTCCTGCAAATTTTAAAGACACGATGATCTTAGCTTGGCTTAGCGAGCCCTCGCAAGCGGTCGGAATGGACGCTTTGGCAAAGCGACTTTATGACTATGATACGATCAAATTTGAAGATGTAGTGAAAAAGGGAGAAACTTTTGCGAGCATAAATTTGGAAAATGCGGCAAAATACGCAGCCGAGGATGCTTGGATAACTTTAAAATTTTATAAAAGCTTTTTAAATTTGCTAGATCCAAAACTCATAAAACTTGCCAATGAGCATGAATTTCCTTTTATCTTGACGCTTTTTGATATGGAGAACGAAGGCATTAAGCTAAATACGCAAAAAATGCAAAAGCTCATCTTGCAAAATGACGCAAACATCAAGGCTTTAACTGCTGAAATTTACGAATTAAGCGGGGAGAGCTTTAATATAAATTCGGTTAAGCAGCTTGGCGAAGTGCTGTTTGAGCACTTAAAATTGCCTGCAAAAAAGAAAACAAAAACCGGATACAGTACCGATGAAGCGGTCTTAACCGAGCTTCTTAACGAGCATCCCGTGATAGAAAAGCTACTTAGCTACCGCGAGCTTTATAAGCTTCAAAGCACGTATTGCGAGCCGCTTTTAAGCCTAGCTAAAAAAGATGAAAATCATAGAATTTACACCAATTTTATGCAAACGGGCACCAGCACGGGTAGGCTTTCAAGCAAAAATCCGAATTTGCAAAACATCCCCGCTAGAGGAAGCCTTGCTTACGAGGTTCGAGAGACCTTTGAGGCAAAAGAGGGCTTTAGCTTCGTAGGGCTTGACTATAGTCAAATCGAGCTTAGGCTGCTTGCGCATTTTAGCAAAGATAGCGCGCTTCTTGAGGCGTTTGCAAAGGATGAAGATATCCACGCGCGCACCGCGATTAGCATATTTGGCGATGCAAGCGGAGATAACCGTGCGGTTGCAAAGAGCATAAATTTCGGTCTTATCTACGGTATGGGCTCAAGCAAACTCTCAGGGCAGGTCGGTATCTCGCGCGCTGAAGCAAAAGAGTATATAGAGCGTTATTTCAAAGCTTTTCCAAGCATTAAGGGCTTTTTAGAAGGAATTAAAACCGAAGTTAAAAATAACGGTTTTGTCGAAACTCTGCTTGGCAGAAAGCGGTTTTTTGACTTTAGCACGGCAACTCCCATGCAAGTAGCCATGTATGAGCGCGAGGCTGTAAATACGATATTTCAAGGCTCTGCGGCAGATATCATAAAGCTTGCGATGGTAAAAATCAGAGAAATTTTAGACGCTAGAGCTAGGATGCTGCTTCAAATTCACGATGAGCTCATCTTTGAGGTTGAGGATAGCTATGCGCAGGAATTTGGCGAGCGAGCCAAAGCGATAATGCAAGATATATATAAACTCAACGTGCCCCTTAAAAGCTCGCTGAATATAGCTAAAAATTGGGGCGAGCTTAAGTAGATTGGGTAAAAATATAAAATGCGGCGTGATTTAATTTATTCAAGCTGCATTTTATATTGTTTAATATATTTAGAAATTTTGCTTCTTGAATAACTTGTGAAATCAAGCATGGTTTTTGTATTGTGCGAATTTGTTTAGTGTTTATAGAATTTGGCTGGAGGGGGGATTATAAAAATAAATCCTTTTCATTATTTTCTCACTATTAAAGACATTTATAATATAGTCTTTTTTGTCTACTTTTTATGCTCATAAATCTTATTTCTGTCTAGTTTAAAGTATATGAATAAGAATTAATGCGATTTAAAAAATACAGTTATTGCTTAAATAATCTTAAATTATCTTATTAAAAAATAAATTTAATAAAAACTATAAATTTAAGCTAATTAACCTCCTATATTTGCTAAAATTATTGCGGAACAATAATATTCCAAAAGGAGAATTAATGGAGTTTCTAACCGGTTTAAGCGAAGGCACTCAGTTTGCCATTCAGCTTTTAGTTGTTCTTATTTGTCTGTTTTACGGAGCTAAAAAGGGCGGTATAGCGCTTGGTTTATTAGGCGGTATCGGGCTTATCGTTTTGGTTTTCGGATTTCATATACAGCCTGGCAAGCCCGCAATTGCCGTTATGCTTACCATACTTGCCGTTGTCGTTGCGAGTGCAACTTTGCAAGCAAGCGGCGGACTTGACGTTATGCTTCAAATAGCGGAGAGAATTTTAAGGAAAAATCCAAAATACGTAAGTATCCTAGCACCTTTTGTAACCTGCTTTTTAACGATACTTTGCGGAACGGGACACGTTGTATATACGATTTTGCCGATAGTTTATGATATAGCGATTAAAAACGGCATTCGTCCGGAGCGTCCTATGGCGGCAAGTTCGGTATCTGCGCAAATGGGAATCATAGCAAGTCCGGTTTCGGTGGCTGTTGTAACCTTAACCGCATTTTTGGTAAATGCAAAGACTCCTTTAGCCGGTTTTGACGGATATATAGATCTTCTTAAGATAACTATACCTTCTACTTTTTGCGGTGTTTTGGCTATCGGAATTTTTAGCTGGTTTAGAGGAAAAGATCTTGATAAAGACGAGGAATTTCAAGAAAAAATTAAAGATCCCGAATTTAAGAAATATGTTTATGGCGAAGGCGTGTCTTTGCTCGGACAAAAGCTTCCTCAATCAAGCTGGAATGCGATGTGGATATTTTTAGGAGCTATCGCTGTTGTTGCGCTACTTGGATACTTTAAGGAATTTCGCCCTGCATGGCCGAAATCAAATCCTGCGAAAATCGTTGAGGTTGTAGCTGACGGCAAGACTGTAAAGAGCTTTAACATAAAAGACGGAAAAATAGTCGCGATAGTAAAAGACGGCAAGATCGAAGAGACCGTTGCTTCAAGCAAAGCAAAAAGCTCTATGAGTTATGAAAATATCGAAATTTACGCCAAAGACGGCAAGCTGACTCAAAAGTTAAGCGCTCAAAACGGGGGCGTGGAGTTGATAGAAGAGGGCAAGAGCGAAACCATAGCTTCGGCTAAAATTTTAGTAAAAGACAGTGTTAAAAAGCCGGCTCCTATGGGCATGGTCGATGTTATTCAGATTTTCATGCTGCTAGCCGGAGCGCTTATCATCATCTTTACGAAAACTGACGCTGGCAAGATCAGCAAAAACGAAATTTTCCGTTCGGGTATGATCGCGCTTGTTGCGGTGTTTGGAATTTCATGGATGGCTGAGACGATGTTTGCCGTGCATACTCCGATGATGAAAGAAGCTCTTGGAGATATCGTTAAACAGCACCCTTGGACGTATGCGGTTATGCTGCTTTTGGTTTCTAAATTCGTAAATTCCCAAGCCGCCGCACTTGTAGCTTTCGTGCCTCTTGCGCTTGGTATCGGTGTTAGCCCTGCGGTTATTTTGGCTTTTGCACCTGCTTGCTATGGATATTATATACTTCCTACCTATCCAAGCGATCTTGCCGCTATCCAGTTTGACCGCTCGGGAACTACTAAAATAGGCAAATTCGTTATCAATCACAGCTTTATCATACCCGGTCTTCTTGGTGTGTTTGTATCTTGTGTGGTTGGTTATATCTTAGCTGGAGTATTTGGCTACTTATAAAATTTAAGGGAGATTTCTCCCTTAAATTTGCTTGTCGGCACTTTGTAATTTCTTGAATTTATGTAAATTTGCGCGTTTTAAAAATATCGGAAATTATTTCCTAAAGCCTGTTGCCGCTTGAGTGGATGTTGAAATTTGTATATTTACCTAAGCCTATCGCCAAATTTGCTTTTATCGCTCATATAAACAAAGCTTAGCACCTCCGCAACCGCTCTAAAAAGCTCTGCAGGGATCATATCGTTTATATCACATACCTTATAAAGCTCTCTTGCAAGGGGTGGATTTTCTACGATTTTTACTCCGTTTTTGATGCCTATATCTTTTATCCTGAGAGCTAAGAAATCAACCCCTTTAGCCAGAACTATCGGAGCTTTTTCTTTAGTTTTGTCATATCTTAACGCTACCGCATAGTGTGTCGGGTTTGTGATGATAACATCAGCTTCCGGGATATTTTGCATCATTCTTTTACGGCTTGCTTCCATTTGAAGGCGCCGAATTCTAGCCTTAACCTGCGGATCTCCCTCCATCTGCTTATATTCGTCTTTTACTTCTTGTTTTGTCATTCTTAAATCTTTAAAATACTGAAATCTTACTATCAAGACATCAATTAGTCCTATCGCAAAAAGCACTATAAGCATGACAAAGGCGAGTATTATCATCTTTTCTTTTAGCCACTCAAGCTGAGCTATCATAGGTAAAAATATAGTATGCGGAAGCTCTTTTATGAAGCTTAAAAACATAAAAAACCCTACGCTAAACACGATCGTAACTTTTAAGGTCATCTTGATGGATTCGATAAGTTTTTTTAGAGAAAATAGATTTTTAAGACCTTTGAGCGGATTTATTTTGTTTAAATTCGGTTCAAGAGGTTTTGTGGTAAATATAAAACCAAATTGGATTAAATTCGCGATAATTCCTGCGATAGCCACGCAAATGGTAATCGGCAAAATCATCAAAAGAACCCTAAGTATCGTATCGATAGCGACGGTATAAATTAATTTTGCGTCTATCTCTTGACCTATCAAGCTTTGGTAATATCTATAAAGAGCAAAAAACTGATCACCAAGAAAGCCAAGGAGTAAAATTACTGCAAAAATAGCCACAAAAAGAGTTATAAAGCCTGCTAAATCTTGGCTTTTGGGGACATTGCCGTCCTTTTTTGCGTCCTCTATTTTTTTGGAGGTGGCTTCTTCGGTTTTTTCCTGATCGTTTTCTGCCATGATCTACTTAGTCGTATTTTTAAATTAAGCCAAATTCTCTGGCGTGAGTTGGTTGAAAATTTTTAAGTATATTTAGCAGTAAGATAATTTTTGCCAACGAAATTTCCTTTATAATTTTAAATTTCAATGATTATACCAAAACCATATTTACGTTTTTAAATTAAAAGCAGAAACTATTAAATGCCAATCAAGGATATTTTATCCTGTTTAGTGATTTGTATTTAAAAATAATTTATAATTAATTATAAAATTTATTGAAAATTAATCTAAAAAGTTTTATTATTGTGACTTTTTAATTTTTAATTTAAGGATTAACTATGAATTTGAAAGTTGTTCTATTGAGTTCAGCTTTGGCTAGTTCGATGTTTGCGAACGATTTAATTAAAGAGGCACTTGATGCAGGTCTTGTCGCGATCCCTAGCGATCCACATGCTCTTACAAAAATGATAAATGATGCTTCTCCTGACTCTAAAGCATTTCCTACAACGATGGCAGCTTATGAGCTTGGCAAGAGGCTTTATTTTGATCCGCGCCTTTCAAAGTCAGGCATTATCAGCTGTAATACTTGCCACAATTTAGGACTTGGCGGTACTGACGGCGTTCCTGCATCAACAGGTCACAAATGGACCCCAAATCCTCATCATGTAAATGCGCCTACGGTTTACAACTCCGTATTTAATGCGGTTCAATTTTGGGACGGTAGAGCCGAGCATCTGATGGCGCAAGCAGCAGGTCCTATTACGGCAGCTCCTGAAATGGCTTCGACTCCGGAACTTGTTGTGGATAGGCTAAAGTCAATCCCTGCTTATGTAGCTGAGTTTAAAAATGCATTTAACAGCGAGATAAATTTTGATCTTGTTACGACTGCGATTGGAATTTTTGAGAGAACTCTTGTAACCCCTTCAAGATTTGATAAATTCCTTGAAGGTGACAATAATGCACTAAATGAAGCAGAAAAAAAAGGTCTAAAAATGTTTATAGACAAAGGCTGTGCATCTTGCCATAATGGCGTAAATTTGGGCGGAACTCTTCAGCCGTTTGAGGTTGCAGGCAAGTATGAATTTGCAAATGTTGGCGACTTTAAAGGTGATGCAAACGGAATGGTCAAAGCTCCTACGCTTCGCAACGTAGAGCTAACTGCACCATACTATCACAACGGAGCTATATGGTCGCTAAACGATGCTGTTAAAGCGATGGGAAGCATACAGCTTGGAATCGAAATAAATGATGCCGAAGCTGCTAGTATAGTGACATTTTTAAATTCGCTTACAGGAACTATGCCAAAGGTTGAATATCCTATGTTCCCTGCTTCGACAGAAAAAACTTCAAAGCCTGAATTGGACTACTAAAATTTATGATCGGGAGGTTATCCTCCTGATTAAATTCAACTTAAATTTATAAAAAAAAGTATATAATCCACTCCTTACAACCAACAAAGCTCCATAAATCTTTTTTAAAAGTGCTTTTTGGTAACTTACCAAAGAAGGGATAGCAATGTCAAAATATGCTATTATAAAACACGGCGGAAAGCAGTATAGAGTGAGCGAAGGTGAATACCTTAAGCTTGATCGCTTTGAAGCCGAGCCAAAAGCAAACATCGAAATAAACGAAGTTTTAGCTCTTGGCGGAGATGAAGTGAAGGTAGGTGCGCCGTTTGTTAAGGGTGCAAAAGTTGTCTTAGAGGTCGTAAATTTAGGTAAAGACAAAAAAGTCGTCATCTATAAAAAACGCAGAAGAAAAGACTCTAAATTAAAACGCGGTTTTAGAAGACAATTTACTCGCGTTAAAGTTTTAAGCATACAAGCCTAAGGAGATAAAGTATGGCACACAAAAAAGGTCAAGGTTCAACCCAGAATAACCGAGATTCCATCGGTCGCCGCTTAGGCGTTAAAAAATTCGGAGGCGAATTTGTTCGCGCCGGCAATATCATAATCCGCCAAAGAGGCACGGCAACTCACGCCGGAAGCAACGTAGGTCTTGGTAAAGATCACACTATATTTGCATTGATAGACGGATTTGTTAAATTCGAAAGATTTGACAAAAAAAGAAAAAAAGTTTCCGTTTATCCTGCTGCTTAAATTTTTAGGAGAGTTAAACTCTCCTTTCTTTATTAAATTTTTTAAATTCTACATTATTCTTGTGATGGGCTCTAAAACATAAAAGTATATTTTATTCTTTTTCTTTGCTTATTATTAAATTTAAATCAATCTCAAAAATTTTTCCATCAATAGTTTTTAAAAGATAAAAATTACCCAAAGTAGATAAAGCTTTAATATTATAAATTTTAAAAGTGTGATTATCTTGATTTTTAATATAAGTCATGCAAATTTTAGGATCTGATTTTAAAGAGACGTTTCGGTATTCTTTTTTGGTATTTTTGTCTTTTTTGATAATTAAAATTTGATCTTTAAAATTTAATTCACTTTCTTTTGGAATATCAATTATAGTTTGATTTTCGTCTAAAAATTTAAAGCATTTACCGGACACTTTCTCAATACTTTTAGTTATATTTGTGTCATTATTTTTATAAGTAAAATTCCCATCTATATAAGAAATTGCTGTTATATTAATATTTTCGCAAGCATAAATTCCTTTTGTATTGTTTATACAAAAGTGCTCTTCGCAATTTTCTCTACAAATTCCATCAGGTAAAGAATTTAAGGCTTTTTTATCGATAGATATAAATTTATAATTGATATTGCCTGCATTTATTTTTTGTATTATGAAGTCAAAGCTGAAAAAACTTATTGATGAAGTGATTATTAGCACTGTAGTCAAAAATACTATCTCGATCTCTTTTTCTTTGGTTTCGTTAGAAACTACAATAATCCAAATAAGCATAAAGCTATATAATAAAAGAAATATAGATAGCCATTTATCTGGCATATTAAATTTTGAGCTTGCAATCATAGAGAATATAAAAATAGCCAAACAAAGTATTGATGTGCAAATAATAACAGATAAATCTTTTTTTCTATACTTTATAAATATAGTAGTTAAAATATATATTACTGAAGAAGTTAAAATAAATGATATCCAGTTTTTATACATTAAAGCTATAAAAATACCGAGTAAAATAGAAAAAATAGGTATAAATAATGATTTATAGTATATAAATGTAGAGTTTATGAATTTGCCAGAGTTTCTTTCAGATACATACCAGTATGAAAACATAATCATGACAATAAAGATTAATGTGGCTATTGTTATCTGCATAACAGATACGGGAATTATCATTTCTAACATTTCTTGTATAGGAGGAGTATAACCTATATTAATCCAAAAATATAACCAAAATGTTATTATTCCTGTTGCTGATAATATTAAGGCTTTTGCTATTTTATTTGTTAAAACTAACTTTATGTTTTTGTTGATTATTTTTAATTTTATTGCTTCGGATTTATTTTTAAGATACATATTAAAATATTCATTATTTATTATTTGGTTTCTTTTGTCTTCTAAATTTTGGTTTAATAGTTTTTCTGTATTTGTATTTTCTATATTATATTTTTCTTTTATAATTTTTAAATTGGCTTTAAAGTCATTCCAAATTTCATTTTTTAATATGTAAATTTGCTTATAAATTTTCTCGTTTATATCCTCTATTGATTTTATTGTTTCGTCGTAATTGCTGCAAGATATACTCTCGTAAATTTTTATTTTTTGATAAATTAAATCCATCAAAATGCTTGCATTGTTTGGGATATTTTCATCAGATTTGTAAAAATTTCTTATATTTTCTATAAAATTTTTACACTCTTTTATAACGCATTGTTTTTCATTAACTAAATCTTCAAAAGATTTCATTGTGTTTCCTTTTTTTGATAATAATAATTGGTTATTATATTATAATTTTATATTCAAACCAAGTCTTTTTGAAAATTTGATATAATCGCCTAAAAACAAAGGTAAATTTATGTTTATAGATAGTGTAAGTTTGACATTAAGCTCGGGTCACGGCGGAGCAGGTGCGGTCAGTTTTCGTCGTGAAAAGCACGTTATACTAGGCGGACCTGACGGCGGAGACGGCGGAGACGGCGGAGATGTGTATTTTATCGTTGATAACAACTCTCACACGCTAGCGGCTTATAAGGGTAAACGTGCCTTAAAAGCGCAAAACGGAGAACCAGGTATGGGTCGCAGGATGACAGGTAAAAAGGGTGAAAACCTTGAATTAGTCGTACCTCCCGGAACTGCTGTCTATGATGCCGATAGCGGCGAGCTTTTGCTTGATTTAACGCAGCAGGGCGAGCGAAAGATGTTTTTAAAGGGCGGCAAGGGCGGTCTTGGTAACGTTCATTTTAAAAGCTCGACTAACCAAGCTCCCGAATACGCTCAAAAGGGCACTCCAGAAGAAATTTGCAACGTTCGTCTTGAGCTTAAGCTCATAGCCGACGTAGGGCTTGTCGGCTTTCCAAATGTTGGCAAAAGCACGCTCATTTCAACCGTTTCAAACGCCAAGCCGCAGATTGCCAACTACGAATTTACGACACTCACGCCAAAGCTCGGTCTTGTAGAAGTTGATGAATATAGCGGCTTTGTTATGGCTGATATCCCTGGCATTATTGAGGGAGCAAGCTACGGAAGAGGGCTTGGAGTGCAGTTTTTAAAGCATATTGAGCGGACTAAAGTTTTACTTTATATGTTAGATCTTGCAAACTACCGAACCCTTGAAGAGCAGTTTGGCACTCTTAAAGCCGAGGTTAGCAAATTTTCAAGTGAGCTTGGCGGCAGGGATTATGCTATCGCACTTACTAGGCTTGATGCTTGCGAAGAGGTAGATAAAATTTCGGACTTCATTAAGAGTCTTGGGCTTGGAAGCGATCTTTTAAGCTACAAGCAAGACGTGTATGAATTTGATGCTGCCAAGCCGTTTTTTATCATGCCGATATCGTCTGCAAGCGGGGAAAATATAAATGAGCTTAAATTTAACCTGCTTGAGCTTTTGCAAAAAGACAAACTCAAATAGTTCGTTTGTCAAATTTGTGCTTAAATTTGCTTTTTATAAGTCAAATTCTCACAAATAAGAGCTATTGTTTTGAAATTTTACGGCTCCAAAATACAAAAGAGAAACGGAGAAGATATGAGCGGTCATAAAACAGCCTTAGTCGTAGGAGCGACGGGAGTCGTCGGACGCGAGATAGTAAGGCAGCTTTGCGAGGATGAGGATTATTTGAGGGTTTTTGTCTGGACAAGACGCGATCTTGATTTTGCGCATGAAAAACTAGATGTAAAAAAGATTGATTTTGACAAGATAAGTGAGATAAAGCCGTTTTATGTAGATGAAATTTACTGCGCACTCGGCACGACTTTAAGAAAAGCCAGAAGCAAAGAGCGGTTTTTAAAAGTGGACGTAGAGTATGTGACAGAAGTTGCCAAATGGGGCAAGCTATCGGGAGCTAAGAGCTTTTCGATGATATCTTCGCTTAAGGCCGATGTAAATTCCGGCGTATTTTATTTTAGAGCAAAAGGCGAGGCTGAAAATGCGGTTAAAGAGCTTGGATATGACTCTTTGATGATATTTCATCCCTCGCTTATAAAGGGGCAGAGAGAGGAGTTTAGGGTTTTTGAAAATTTCATGATAACCATGTTTAAATTGATACCTAAAAACTTCTTTTCGTCCATGCGACCTATGAGCGGAAAGCAGATCGCGCAAGCGGTTTTAAAAGTGGCCAAAAACCCGCCTGCGGGAGCTCAAATTTACCGCCCGCAAGATGTAATTAAAACTAACGGATAGAGATATGAATGTAATTTTTATGGGAACGCCCGATTATGCGGTCAAAATTTTAGACTCTATAGTTAAATTTAACGCCAATCAACTTAGCTTAGACGGCGCTAAAAAAGAGCCGAAATTTAATATCGTAGCCGTTTTCACCCAGCCTGATAAGCCCGTGGGCAGGAAGCAGATACTAACTCCTAGTAGCGTTAAGATTTATAGCGAGGCAAATTTGCCCACTGTGCCGATATTTCAGCCAAAGACTTTGCGAGATGAAGCGGTGGCCGAGCAAATTTCAAACTTGAAGCCTGATTTTATAGTTGTGGCGGCGTATGGAAAAATTTTGCCTAAAAGCATACTTGACATCGCTCCTTGTATAAATTTACATGCTTCGATTTTGCCGAAATACCGCGGCGCAAGTCCGATTCAAAGTGCGATTTTAGCAGGTGAAAAGCAAACCGGAGTAACGGCTATGCTTATGAACGAAGGGCTTGATACAGGCGATATGCTTGATTTTGCCTATACAAACTGCGAAAACAAAATGGCGCAAGAGCTTTTTAGCGAACTTGGCGATATGGCGGGCGAACTGATAGTAAAAACGCTCTTAAATTTTCAAAATTTAACCCCTATCAAGCAAGACGACAACCTCGCAACCGAATGTAAAAAGATACAAAAAACGGACGGGCTTTTTAGCTTTAATGAAGATGCGCATGAAATTTATAATAAATTTAGAGCGCTTACTCCTTGGCCGGGAATTTATCTTGAGAGCGGACTTAAAATTTTATCTTTGGAGCTATTTGAAAGCTCAAATGGCAAAGCAGGAGAGATTTTAAGCATTTATAAAGATAGTTTTGTGGTGGGGTGCAATAGCGGAGCCGTTAAAATTTACTCCCTGCAAGAGCCCGCCAAAAAGGCCTTGGATGCAAATTCTTATATAAACGGCAAACGCCTTAGAGTAGGCGATAAAATTTTATGATAAGAGCTGATTTTGGTAGTTGAATTTGTTGATTCAATCCCGTCAACACAGGAATTTGTCTGCGAAGGCGTGCGCGCAGGAGCGATAAAGCCGCCTTTTATGATCGTTGCAAACAAACAAACCAAAGGCATAGGCAGCAGAAATAACGAGTGGCAAGGATTTAGAGGGAATTTGTTTCTCTCCTTTTGTGTGGATAGGAGCTTTTTGCCAAATGATCTGCATGAGGCCTCCATATCTATTTATTTTTCGATGATTATGCGTGAATTTTTAGCTTCGCAAGGTTCTGAAATTTGGATTAAGTGGCCCAATGATTTTTACATAGAAGATAAAAAAATCGGCGGAACAATTACTTCAAAGATAAGTGAAAATTATATTTGCGGCATGGGCTTAAATCTCGTCGGTGCACCAAAAAATGCGGGTATTTTGGATATACAAATTAGTCAAAATGAAGCAGTTTGGGGATTTTGTGAATTATTAGAAAAAAAGATTTTATGGAAGCAGATTTTTAGCAAATTTAGGTTAGACTTTCAGAAATCAAAAAAATTCATCACGCATATAGACGGGCAAGAGATATCGCTGCAAGACGCAGAAATTTGCGATGATGGAGCTATTTTAGTAAATGAAAAAAGGGTGTATTCTTTAAGATGAGCGAGATAATAACCATAGCAAACCAAAAAGGCGGTGTGGGCAAAACGACCACAGCGGTAAATTTGGCAGCTTCTTTGGCGGTTGCTGAAAAGAGAGTTTTACTCATAGATATTGATCCTCAGGCAAATGCGACTACGGGAATGGGATTTAGCAGAAATGACTATGAATACAATATCTATCACGTTTTAACAGGGCGCAAGAAGCTTTCTCAGATAGTTCTAAAAACTGAAATTCCTACACTTTTTCTAGCTCCTTCAAACATAGGTTTAGTAGGTATCGAGCAGGAATTTAACGATCAGAGCAAGGATTACAAACTAATCCTTAAAAATAAAATCGCAGAAGTTTTACACGAGTATGATTTCATCATCATCGATAGCCCGCCCGCACTTGGTAGCATAACCGTAAACGCTTTAAGTGCAAGCGATAGCGTGATTATACCTATACAATGCGAATTTTACGCACTTGAAGGATTGGCGCAAATTTTAAACACGGTTAAAATAATCAAAAAAACTATAAATCCGAAGCTTGCTATAAAGGGCTTTTTGCCGACTATGTACAGCTCTCAAAATAACCTTTCAAAAGAAACTGTGGCGAATTTAAAGCAGCATTTTGAAAACAAACTGTTTAAACTAAGAGACGATAGTGAGGATTTTGTGATCGTGCCTAGAAATGTAAAGCTTGCCGAGTCTCCAAGTTTTGGTAAGCCGGTGATACTTTATGATATAAAATCCCCGGGCTCTCAGGCGTATCAAAATTTAGCTTACGCGATCTTGGGATAAAAGATGGCTAAAAAGAGTAGTTTAGGACGCGGATTGGGAGCTATACTTGAAGATGTTGAGCTTGCTTATAAGGCCGAGTTAAGCGGTGGAAATCGCGACATAGTAACCGAAATTGATCTGAATTTAATAACCGAAAATCCTTATCAGCCACGAAAACACTTCGATGAGACAGCCTTAAAAGAGCTAAGCGAATCAATAAAAAGACACGGACTTATCCAGCCTATAATCGTCATACAAAAAGATGACGGATATATGCTGATAGCTGGCGAAAGAAGATTTAGAGCGACTAAAATTTTAGGTGCTGAGAAAATAAAAGCTATAGTTGCTGATATCGAGAGTAAAAATTTAAGAGAACTTGCGCTTATTGAAAATATTCAAAGAGAAGATCTTAATCCTATCGAGCTTGCAAATTCATACAAAGAGCTTATCGATGAGTATAAGATCACGCAAGAAGGACTTGCAAGCATCATACATAAGAGTAGAACTCAGATAACAAACACAATGCGGCTTTTGTCTTTAAGCTTTCACACTCAAGATCTCATAAAAGAAGGAAAGATAACTCAAGGACACGCTAAAGTAATCGTAGGGCTTGAACCAAATGATGAAAAAATGGCTGTCGATACGATAATCGGACAGAGATTGAGCGTTCGCGAAACTGAAAATTTGGTTAAAAATTTAAAAGATAAAAACAAAGGCTCGCAAAAAATCGGTTTTAAAATCGATGAAAAATACACTCAAAAGCTAGATTATTTAAAAGAGCTTCTAGAAAAACTCCACATAAAATCAAAAATTAAAAATAGAAATTTGATACTTGAATTTAAAGATATATCGGATATTGAGAATTTTATAGGCAAAATTAGCTGAAATTTAACTCTAAAATTTAGCTAATTTTTTCCTAACATATTGTAAAATAAGTGCGATTTTTGTTTTTTAGTAATAAAATCATAATTGTCATAAGGAGATTTAATGTTAGAAATCGAATTGCCATTAGTTCTACTAACGGCGGTTGTTTTTCTAGGGCTTATCTTTGTTTTAAACAACATTCTTTACAAGCCGCTTCTCAAATTTATCGATGCGAGGAATGAAGCTATCAGGAATGACGAAGAGAGTGCTAGTAAAAACACGAGCGATCTTAGCGTTCATGAGGCTGAGATTGAGCAGATTATCTTGGCTGCTAGAAGCGAAGCGGGCAAGATAAAGCAAGACGCAATGGGTGCGGCAAAAGAGAGCGCGGCTAAGATAATCGGCGAGAAACGCGCTGTTTTAGAAGCTGATTATGAGGCATTCATGCAAAATCTACAAACTCAAAAAGATGAGTTTAAGGCGGATCTGGTTGCAAAACTTCCTGATCTTAAAAATGTTCTTAAAACTAAACTTGCGAAAATTTAAGGGGTAAATATGAAGAAATTTTATCTTGTTTTATTTATTCCGTTTTTGCTTACCGCAAGCGAACCTAGCGGAAATGGCTATGATATCGTAGCAAGAACTATCAACTTTGTTTTATTCTTTGGAATTTTATACTATTTCATCGCTACTCCTATCAAAAACGCTTATAAAGCTAGAATACAAAGCATAGCAAATAGACTTGACGGCATTCAAAAGAAGCTTAAAGAGTCGCAAGTCAAAAAAGACGACGCCTTAAGAAGAGTTGAGGAAGCTAAAAGCAATGCGATTAGTCTTGTTGAAACTTCTAAAAAAGAGGCAATGATACTATCTGAAAAAATCAAAAACGAAACTAACCAAGAGCTTTTGAATATGGAAAAGAGCTTTGAAGAGCAGAAAGAATTCGAAAGAAGACGCATGACGAAAGTCGTGGTTGGAGAAGTTTTGAATGAAATTTTCGCAAGCGATAGTATGAAAATAGATCAAAATGAACTTGTCAATATCGTGCTTAAGAAGGTTGGCTAATGAAAGAGTTAATAGCAAAAAAATATGTCAAAGCTCTGATGGCTGAGCTAAGCAAAAGCGAGCTTGAGAAATTTATAGACAGCTTAAATGTTATTGCAAATGCGTTTAAAATTCATAAATTTAGGAATATTATAATCTCGCCCAATGTTAAAAGTTGCGAAAAAGTGAAATTTATTTTATCGCTTATTGATGAAACAGATACTAAATTTACGAATTTTATCAAGCTGCTTGGAGAAAACAAGCGTCTTGAACTTTTGCCTGCGATCGTAGCTGAGCTAATGGCTCAAAAAGCTCGCATAGATAATGTGTATCGCGGTAAAATTTATGGCAATTTTGATATCAGTGCAACTCAAATCGAGGAACTTGAGAAGAGTTTTTCAAAGAGATTTGATGCAAAAATTATGCTTGAAGCCATAAAGAGTGATTATAACGGTATAAAAATCGAGTTGGACGATTTGGGTGTGGAAGCGAGTTTTTTTATCGACAGACTCAAAGCCCAAATGACTGAATATATATTAAAAGCAATTTAAAAGGAGAAAAAGCGTGAGTGCAAAAATAAAAGCAGATGAAATTAGCGCTATCATCAAGGAAAGAATCGAAAATTTCGATCTAAACGTTGATGTTGAAGAGACTGGCAAGGTTATCTCGGTAGCTGATGGTGTTGCTAATGTTTACGGACTGAAAAATGTTATGGCCGGTGAGATGGTTGAGTTTGAAAGTGGTGAAAAAGGCATGGCTCTTAACCTTGAAGAGAGCAGTGTCGGTATAGTTATCCTCGGTAAAACCGACAACATTAAAGAAGGAAGTTCTGTAAAACGCCTCGGAAAACTTCTTCGTGTGCCTGTCGGCGACGCGCTTATCGGACGCGTTGTGAACTCTCTTGGCGAGCCGATTGATGCAAAAGGTCCTATTGACGCGAGCGAAACAAGATTCGTTGAAGAAAAAGCAAAAGGTATTATGGCTAGAAAATCAGTTCATGAGCCGCTTCAAACAGGTATCAAAGCTATCGACGCACTTGTGCCGATCGGCCGTGGACAGCGCGAGCTTATCATTGGTGACCGCCAAACAGGTAAAACAACGGTTGCGATAGACACCATCATCAATCAAAGAGGACAAGATGTCGTTTGTATCTATGTAGCTATCGGACAAAAACAATCAACAGTTGCTCAGGTTGTTAAAAAGCTTGAAGAATACGGCGCTATGGATTATACGATAGTTGTAAATGCCGGCGCATCTGATGCTGCTGCGCTTCAGTACCTTGCTCCTTATGCGGGCGTAACTATGGGTGAATATTTCCGTGATAATTCACGTCACGCGCTAATCATTTATGATGACCTTTCAAAACACGCCGTAGCATACCGCGAAATGTCACTTATCCTTCGCCGCCCTCCGGGTCGTGAAGCATATCCAGGCGATGTTTTCTATCTTCACTCAAGACTTCTTGAGCGCGCAAGTAAGTTAAATGACAAGCTAGGCGGCGGATCGCTTACCGCTCTTCCTATCATCGAGACTCAAGCCGGTGACGTTTCTGCGTATATTCCGACAAACGTTATTTCTATTACGGACGGTCAAATTTTCCTTGAGTCGGATCTATTTAACTCAGGTATCCGCCCTGCGATTAACGTTGGTCTTTCAGTTTCTCGTGTCGGTGGTGCTGCTCAGATTAAAGCTATTAAACAAGTTTCAGGTAACCTAAGACTTGACCTTGCGCAATACCGCGAGCTTCAAGCGTTTGCTCAGTTTGCAAGCGATCTTGACGAGAGTTCAAGAAAGCAGCTTGAGCGCGGTCAAAGAATGGTTGAAGTCCTAAAACAACCTCCTTATAGCCCGCTTCCTGTTGAGAACCAAGTAGTGCTAATCTTTGCCGGAGCGAAGGGTTATCTTGATGATATAGCTACTTTAAATGTTACAAAATTTGAGTCTGAACTATATCCATATATAGAAGCAAAATATCCTGAAATTTTTGAACAAATTAGAACTAAAAAAGTGCTTGATAAAGAGATTGAAGAGCTTTTACATAAAGCGCTGAAAGATTTTAAAGCGACATTTGCTGTTAACTAAGGCTAAAATATGTCAAATTTAAAAGATATAAAACGAAAGATCAAGAGCGTCCAGAACACTCAAAAGACGACGCGTGCGATGAAGCTGGTTTCTACTGCTAAACTTAGAAAGGCAGAAGAAGCGGCTCGCCAGTCAAGAGTGTATGCGCTTAAGATCAATGAAGTTTTATCAGAGATAGCTTATAAGATCAACCAGTATCGCTCGGTAAATGCGGAGAGTAAATTCTTTGACATCAAGGAGAATGTAGAGAAGGTTGATATCATATTTGTTACCGCTGATAAGGGACTTTGTGGTGGTTTTAATATCCAAACTATCAAAACCGTAAGAAGAATGATAAATGAATTTAAAGCCAAAAAAGTAAAAATTAGACTTAGAGCCGTCGGCAAAAAAGGCATTGAGTTTTTCAACTTCCAAGGTATTGATCTGCTTCAGACTTATGTCGGAGTTAGTTCATCGCCAACATATGAAAAAGCTCAAAGCGTCATAAAAGATGCGGTAAATGACTTTATAAACGGAGTTACGGATAAGGTAATTCTTGTTCATAACGGCTATAAAAATATGATTTCTCAAGAAATTCGCATAAATGACGTTGTGCCTGTTGAGCCACCTAAGATGGTTGAAGTAGAGACAAATTCTTTGATGGAATTTGAGCCTGAAAACGACAACAAAATTTTAGACGAGTTACTTGAAAAATACTTCGAATACAGTATGTATTATGCGCTTGTCGACTCTCTTGCGGCTGAGCATAGTGCCAGAATGCAAGCGATGGATAATGCGACAAATAATGCAAAAGAGCGTGTTCGTCAGTTAAATTTAGCTTATAACAAAGCTAGACAAGAGTCTATTACCACTGAGCTTATCGAAATCATCAGTGGTGTTGAATCAATGAAATAATAAAAAGGAGAATGAATGAAAGGTGTTATTAGTCAGATAATGGGCCCTGTGGTCGATGTCGATTTCAATGACTATTTGCCAAAGATAAATGAAGCTATCGAAGTAAATTATGAAGTGGAAGGCAAGCAAAACAAGCTAGTTCTTGAAGTTGCAGCTCATCTTGGAGATAACCGCGTAAGAACCATCGCTATGGATATGAGCGAGGGTCTAACTCGTGGTCTTGAGGCGGTTGCGCTTGGAGCACCTATAACAGTTCCTGTCGGCGAGAAAGTTTTGGGTAGAATTTTTAACGTTATCGGCGATCTTATCGATGAGGGCGAAAACGTAGATTTTGATAAAAAATGGTCTATCCACCGCGATCCTCCTGCGTTTGAAGAGCAAAGCACAAAAAGTGAAATTTTTGAAACAGGTATCAAGGTAGTTGATCTTCTTGCTCCTTATGCAAAAGGCGGTAAGGTAGGGCTATTCGGTGGTGCCGGCGTTGGTAAGACGGTTATTATTATGGAGCTTATCCACAACGTTGCATTTAAACACAGCGGTTATTCCGTATTTGCTGGTGTTGGCGAGAGAACTCGTGAAGGAAACGACCTTTATCACGAGATGAAAGAATCCAATGTTTTGGATAAAGTTGCCTTATGCTATGGCCAGATGAACGAACCACCGGGGGCAAGAAACAGAATCGCGCTAACAGGTCTTACTATGGCTGAATATTTCCGTGACGAGATGGGACTTGACGTTCTTATGTTTATTGATAATATCTTTAGATTTTCTCAATCAGGTGCAGAGATGTCAGCACTTCTTGGACGTATTCCTTCAGCGGTTGGTTATCAGCCTACGCTTGCAAGCGAGATGGGTAAATTTCAAGAGAGAATTACATCAACTAAAAAAGGATCAATTACTTCGGTTCAGGCCGTTTACGTTCCTGCTGACGACCTTACAGACCCTGCTCCTGCGACAGTTTTTGCTCACCTTGACGCTACAACGGTTCTTAACCGTGCTATTGCAGAGAAGGGAATTTATCCTGCGGTTGACCCGCTTGACTCAACTTCACGTATGCTTGATCCGCAAATTTTAGGACAAGATCACTATAGAGTTGCGCGTGGTGTTCAAGCTGTTTTGCAAAAATATAAAGACCTTCAAGATATCATCGCGATCCTTGGTATGGACGAGCTTAGTGAAGAAGATAAAGTAACTGTTGATAGAGCAAGAAAGATAGAGAGATTTTTATCTCAACCATTCTTCGTTGCGGAAGTCTTTACGGGAAGCCCTGGAAAATATGTAAGTCTAGAAGAAAACATTGCAGGATTTAAAGGAATTTTGGATGGCAAATATGACGATCTTCCTGAAGCCGCGTTTTATATGGTAGGCAATATCGACGAGGTAATGCAAAAAGCTGAAAAACTTAAAGGCTAAAATTTAAAGGAATCTTAATGAATAAATTGCATTTAGAGATTGTAACGCCTGAAGGTCTAGTTTTTTCAAATGATGTTAAGAGCGTGGTGCTTCCTGGTACGGAGGGTGAATTTGGCGTCCTCCCGGGACACGCATCTTTGATATCTTTGCTAAAGGCTGGACTTATTGACATTGAAGATGAAGATAAAAACCACGATGTAGTGGCCATAAATTGGGGTTATGTCAAAATCGATGAAGGCAAGGCTGTTGTGCTTGCCGATGGAGCCGTATATGTCTCCGGAAATTCAGAAGGAGAGATAGCAAACTCTCTAGAAAAAGCCAAAGAGTTGATTCAAAGTATGAGTAGCGATACAAATGCCTTTGCATCGACAGTATCAAAGCTAGACAGCATGGCTAGAGCGAAAGTAAAATAGTGGCTGGGCTTGATATATTTTTAAACTACGTATCAAGAAGTAGTTTTATAACTATTTTTGTACTTAGTTGGCTCTCTTTGTATCTGATAATGAGCTTTACCATACTATTTTCTCGTATGGTGGGGCTTGGTCTTTGGCAAAGAAGAGAAAATGCCTCGCTTGAGTCTTTGCTTATGGGTGCTAAAACCCTTAGCAACGACTCGGCTCTTAAAAAATGCGCTTCAGGCAGAATAAACAAAGAAAAGCTTGGAATTTGCATCAGCATAGCTGAAAAGAACGCTACAAGCGGAGTTACTTGGCTTGCTATAATCGCTTCTACTTCCCCGTTTATAGGGCTTTTTGGAACTGTTGTCTCTATCCTTGAGACGTTTTCACAACTTGGGCAAGGCGGTAACTCATCCCTTGGTGTAATAGCTCCTGCTATCAGTGAGGCTTTGGTTGCAACGGGAGCGGGAATTTTCGTAGCAATACCGGCATATACATTTAACTTGTTAATTAAAAGAAAAGCTTACGAACTTATGAGTACAATCAAGCGAGAAGCCGACATACTCATAGCAGGCAAAGAAGAATTTTAATGATAAATCTTGAAGAGACTCCCGAGCTAAATATCACTCCGCTAGTTGATATTATGCTCGTGCTTTTAGCTATCCTTATGGTGACTACTCCTGCGATTATCTATGAAGAGCAGATAGTGCTTCCTGACGGCTCAAAGACCAAGTCATCGACCGCCATGCAAAAGGATCTCATGGTAATCGTTGATGCGCAAAGAAAAGTAAGGATAGATCAAAGCACTATGAGTCTGCAAGAGCTTCCCGATAATATCGTCTTACTTGGCGCAAAATATGATAAAAATTCGCCGGTTTATATAAAGGCGGATAAAAATTTGATTTATGATGATGTTATGTTTGTTTTAAAAAGCATTAAAAATGCCGGATTTACAAAGGTGGCACTTCAAACTAATGGATAAAATTTTAAAGCCAAATTTCAATACTTTTAATTATTTTATACTCTCTTTTGTTCTTTATATTTGTATGATAGTCGGAATTTTCGTAAAACTTACTTATTTTAAAGAAGAGGCTAAAAGATATACCGATACTAAAGACGCTTTTATGGATATTACGATAGTGGAGCGTGAGCCTGATATAGTAGTAAAAGCACCTGAAAAAAAAGAAGAAGTAGTAAAGAGTGAAGAGCCTGAAAAAAAGGTTGAAGAGCCAAAAGAGGAGTCAAAGCCCGATACTACAAACAAGCCTGTAGAGCCTGAGGTTATTCCTGAAGTAGTGCCTGAGTCAAAACCTGCTGAGAAAGAAGAGCCAAATTTAAAAGATCTCTTTAAAGACATCGACACTTCAAAGCTAAAAGAGGATAAGGTGGTTAAGAAAAAAGAGACGCCAAAAGATCAAAGCAGGATAAAACCTGAAAAAAAAGAGGCAAAAAAAGAGGCAAAAGCCGCAAGTGACGTGATAAATTCTTTGCAGCTTGACAAAGTAGCCAAGACACCAAAATCGCAAAGAACAGGTGAATATAATCCTTACATAGGGGAGATAACCAGAATTTTAGAGACAAAATGGACAGCATATAAGGCCGACTCAAATGATAATGCATTGGTTGAAATTACTATAAGTCCAAATGGAAATTTTAGTTACAATATAAAACAACTGTCATACAACAGTGAATTTAACGATAAGGTAAGAGAATTTTTACAAAAGATGACATTTGAAATATTTCCGGCATCACTTGATGGAAAACCCTTTACAATTCCTGTTAAATTAGAAGATAAACTACAAAATTAAACAACGGAGGATAGATGAAAAAGATTGTATTATTACTAAGCCTAGCTATCGGCTTATTTGCTGTAGATGCAACGATAGCCATCGTAAATAAAGGGCTTGCGCTTCCTAAAATCGTTTTGCAAGATGCGACGACTATGGTTAGCGATCAAGCGTTTAAAAGCAGATTTCACAAGATCATGCTTGGAGATTTAAAGGTAAGTTCTGATTTTGAAGTGGTTGATGAATACATCCAAAGCAGCTACGAAGGGGATTCAAACACAAACGTAATGAGCGAAAAGAGCGCGCAACTGATTTTTAGATACGCACTTGAAGGCTCTCCTTCAACTCCGCTTAGACTCAAAGTAAAGCTGATAAATGCCAAAACCGCTACTACACAATACGAGCGTGCTTACACTATGGACGACGGAGCCAAATTTCCGTTTTTGGCGCATAAAGCTATAGTAGAGCTTGTAAATGAGCTAAAAATGCCTCCTGTAAATTGGATGGAGAAATTTATCGTATTTGCCAAAGGAACAGGCTCAAAACAAAGCGAAATCGTAGTGGCCGACTATACTCTAACGTATCAGAAAGTAATTGTTCGCGGCGGGTTAAATATATTTCCTAAATGGTCAGGAGCCGATCAAAGTGCGTTTTACTACTCTGACTACAGCGGTGCAAAGCTAGTACTTTATAAATTTGAGCTGGCAACAGGCAAAAAAACTAAAATTTTAGAGACTTCAGGCGGCATGCTTGTGGCTTCTGACGTAAGCGAGAGCGGGGATAAGCTACTTCTTACTATGGCTCCACAAGATCAGCCCGATATCTACATCTATGATCTAAATTCAAAAAAGCTTAAACAGATAACAAACTACAGCGGTATTGACGTAAACGGAAATTTTGTCGATCACGATAGTAAGGTTGTTTTTGTATCGGATAGATTAGGTTATCCAAATATCTTTTCTCAAAGCGTAAATGGCGGAGCGGTTGAGCAGATGGTATATCACGGTAAAAACAACAACTCCGTAAGCGCATATCAAAACTATGTGGTTTACTCAAGCAGGGAGGACGCCAAGAGCGAATTTGGAACTAGAGACTTTAACATCTATCTTATCTCGACAAAGACAGAATATATAAGACAACTTACCGCAAGCGGCAAGAATTTGTATCCGAGATTTTCAAGTGACGGACAAAGTGTAGTGTTTATCAAAGAGCTTGGCGGGCAGAGTTCTCTTGGTATAATTCGTGTCAATGAAAATAAAAGTTTTCAATTTCCGTTAAAAATAGGAAAAATTCAATCAATTGATTGGTAGGTTTGTTAAAGTTTATTTTAAAATTTATGATATAATCACCGAAATTTTTGTAAAAGGATTAATATGAAAAAAGTAGTTTTAGCTTCCGCTGTTGTTGCAGCGCTATTCATGAGCGGTTGTAGCTCTAAAAACCCTGAAGTAGATATGAGCGCAGACTCAAATCAAAACATGGGTATGATGGGTTCATCTACCGATACTATGATGAGCTCTAGTGATAGATTGCAACAGTTACTATCTGCGATAGAAGGGCAAGTAAAGACTGTGTATTTCGATTTTGATAAATTTAATATCAAAAGCGATATGCAACCGGTCGTAAATACAAATGCAAGTTTATTTAACCAATCAGAAGCTCAAAGCCTAACTATCAAAGTAGAAGGCAACTGCGACGAATGGGGAACAGACGAGTATAACTATGCTCTTGGTTTAAAAAGAGCTAAAGCTACTAAAGACGCTCTTGTAAAACAAGGTGTTTCAGCCGATAGAATTATGGTTGTAAGCTACGGCGAGAGCAATCCTGTGTGCTCAGATAAAACAAAAGCTTGCGACGCACAAAACAGACGTGCTGAATTTAAAGTTCTTCCATAATCAATTATGACAAATTTTAAAAATTTAGCGGCTCTTTTTATGGGGGCCGCTCTTGCTTATTCTGCTGAAATTTCGGTATTTGATGCCGGAAATTTAGATAGTTCAAATCCTTACGGTTTAACCGACGGCGAAAAGGCTCTACTTAAAAATAAACAAAAAGTCGAAAATTTAAGTAGAAATATGAATGATGTAGAATCAACCCTAAGCGGTGCTCAAGAGCGAATAGAAGGAATTCAAAGCATCATGGACGGGATGAATTCCCGTATAACTAAAGTCGAAAAACGCTTAGATGAACTTCAAGGTAAAGTAGTAGGCGAGGAAGGCGGTGAAGGCGTTAGCTTGGAATCTCTTAGGCAATACGTTGAAGAGAGTCGCAAAATTCAAGAAGCTAACAATCAAAAAATAACAAAAGCCTTAAAAGATCTAAGTGCTCTTATAGACAAGATAAATTCAAACTATGTCTCAAAATCTGAGCTTAGTAAAACCGGCTCAAAGAGTGCTGAAAAAGAGCAATCAAGCGAAAGTAAAGACTCAGCCGGCTCTTCTGGTAAATCAGACTTTACTAAACAAAAAATTCAAGATGTCGCTGCAGACGCAAAGAAGATGTTTGATGCAGGCAAACTTGATGATGCAAAAGATAGGTATGAGTTTTTGATAACCAAAAACCATAAGCCTGCCGCTGCAAATTTCTACCTTGGTGAAATTTCATACCAACAAAAAGCCTACAATAACGCTATAAAATACTATCAGCAAAGCATATCGCTTTACGATAAGGCTGATTACACTCCAAAGTTGCTGTATCATACCGCAATCAGCTTTGATAAGATCGGCGATACCGCAAGCGGAAATCGTTTCTACAAAGCTCTTAAACTAGGATATCCTGAGAGCAAGGAAGCTAAAGCTTCGCCTGATAGATAAGTCAATTTAGATTAATAAAATTCAGGTATAATCACATTTATTTTATTTGTAGGAGAAAATGTGAAAGATCAAGTTATATCTATGTTTTATGAGCTAAAAGATGCAAAAACAGGCGAAATTTTAGAATCAAACATGCAAACGGGAAGTCAAATTTCATTTTTGACAGGACGCGGACATATCATCCCAAAATTAGAAGAAGAGGTTAGTGTTCTTAAAGCAGGCGATAGAAAAAATATCGTTATTGAAGCTGCCGAAGCTTGCGGATTGTATGATGAAAAGGCGCTTCAAACGTTACCGAAAGAGCAATTTGCAGGAATTGAACTAAAAGAAGGCATGGAGCTTTTCGGTCAAGGCGAAGACGGCTCAAACGTTCGCGTAATCGTATCTAAAATCGGAGAGGATGACGTTACGGTTGATTTTAACCACCCTTATGCAGGCAAAGATCTTGAGTTTAATGTTGAAGTTACCGAAGTAAGAGATGCCACACAAGATGAGATCTCAACGGGAGTAGTGGCTCAAGCGCATGCTTGCGGTTGCGGAAGTCACGGTAAAAAAAGTGGCGGTTGCTGCGGAGGCGGACATCATGACCACGATCACGGCGAAGGCGGTTGCTGCGGCGGTCACGGTCACCATCATGAGGATGATGAGTGCTGCGGTGGAGCTCATCACGATGAGCATGGTGGCGGTTGCTGCGGAAAACATCATTAAGAAATAGTAGTGAAAGCAGCTTTTATATTCCCGGGACAAGGCTCTCAAGCCACCGGGATGGGTAAAGAAATTTATGAAAATTTTAGCTGTGCAAAAGAGCTTTTGCAGAATGCAAGCGATACGCTTAAGATAGATTTTGCAAATTTGCTTTTTTGTGAAAATGAACTTTTAAGCAAGAGCGAATTTACTCAACCTGCCATAGTTTTAAACTCACTTATGTGCTATATGGCTTTTTCTTCGCGTTTAAATTTACAGTCTAAATTTAGTCTCGGTCACTCGCTTGGAGAATTTAGCGCACTAGCTGTAAATGGGGCTTTTGATTATGTGGATGCGATTAAGCTTGTAAATATTCGCGGCAAACTCATGCAGGAAGCTTGTGCGGGCAAAGACGTTTCAATGACTGTTATTTTAGGATTAAAAGATGAAGTTGTAGAAGAAATTTGCACTAACGGGCAAAAAGACGGCTTTCAAATTTACGCAGCCAACTACAACTGTGACGGGCAGATCGTCGTGGCTGGGCTTAGAGAGGATTTGGCTAAATTTGAAAACGCATTTAAAGATGCCGGTGCAAAGCGAGTTATGCCTCTTAATATGTCCGTAGTTAGCCATTGTCCAATTCTAAAAAGCGCTAGCGAGGGATTGGTTTCTTATTTGCAAGCCGCTTTAAAGCCAAATTTTACCGATGTCATTTCAAACGTTACGGCCAAGGCTTACAGCAGCAAAGACGAAGCCCTTGATTTACTTAAAGATCAGCTGGTTAAACCTGTGCTTTATAAGCAAAGTATAGAAAATTTCAAAGATGAGGTTGAAATTTTCATCGAATTTGGCTCAAGCGTACTAAAAGGCATAAACAAAAAGATAACCGACAAGCCGACATACTCGATTACGGATATGAAAAGCTTAGATGAGATTATAAATATTTTGGAGAGTAAATGATAGCGATTTTAGGGGCTATGCAAGAGGAGATCGCTCCGCTTTTAAAGGTTTTGGGCGATTATAAAGAGGTTAAGCACGCAAACAATACGTTTTATCTGGCAAATTTTAAAAGCAAAGAGCTGGTTATCGCTTATTCAAAGATAGGCAAGGTAAATGCAGCCTTGACCGCTACCGTGATGATTGAGAAATTCGGCGCTACTAGGCTTCTTTTTACGGGAGTTGCCGGCGCGCTGAATGAAAATTTAAAGATAGGCGATATGCTCTATGCCAGCTCACTTGTACAGCACGACCTTGATATTACGGCATTTGGACATCCTTACGGCTATGTACCCGGCACTAGTATCTTTGTGAAAAGTGACGCGAATTTAAACGCTCTTGCAGCCAAAATCGCCAAAGAAAAGGGCATAAATTTACTCGAAGGTATCATAGCTACAGGCGATCAGTTTGTTTGTAACGCTGAGCGTAAAGAGTGGATAAAGAATACTTTTAAAGCCGATGCGACTGAAATGGAAGGCGCTAGTGTGGCTTTGGTTTGCGAAAGTCTTGGCGTACCGTTTTTTATCCTTCGTGCGATAAGCGATGAGGCGGGAGGCGGTGCGGAATTTGACTTTGATGAGTTTTTGCAAAGCTCTGCTGATGTAAGTGCGGATTTTGTGCTGTCTATGGTTGAGGAGTTATGATAGAGCTTAGCAAAAAGCTCCTTCGCATAGTAGGTCAAACCAACGCGAAATACAAGATGTTTGAAGAGGGCGATAAAATTTTACTCGCCCTAAGCGGTGGCAAGGATAGCATGACGCTTGCTCATCTGCTTAAGCATTTTTGCTCGGTAAGTCCGCTGAATTGGCAGTTTGAAGCCGTTACCGTAACTTACGGGATAGGCGAAAATCTTGAGCCTATAAAAGAGCATTTTAAACTGCATGAAATTCCTTACAAAGTCATTGACACGCAAATTTTTGAATTCGGTAGAGAAAAAATTCGTGAAAATACGACATTTTGCAGCTTTTGCAGTCGTATGCGCAGGGGCTATCTCTACACTTATGCTCTTGAAAACGGGTTTAATAAAATTGCAATTGCACATCATCTTGACGACGCAGCAGAGAGTTTTTTCATGAATTTTACTTATAACGGCGCGCTTAGGACTTTGGCTCCAAGATATAAAGCGGAAAACGGACTTGATATCATTAGACCTCTTATACTTGTGCGTGAGCGTCAAATTCGCGATTGTGCGATCAAAAACGAGCTTCCGATAATGAACGAAGAAGAGAGCTGTCCAGCCAAAGCTTACGGTGGCAAATCGCCTCGCGCAAGAGCCGAAACTAAAGCGATGCTGGCAAATTTAGAGAGTGAAAATCCAAAATTTTTTGTTTCGTTAAAAACGGCGTTTGAAAATATCCATTCGGATACGTTTTTTAAATTTGTTGAGTGAATTTTTATCTTATCTGCAAATTTGATTAGTAAATTTTGCTAAATACTACAGTTAGTAAGTGAAAAGTGTTTAGAAATTTATCTTGTATAAACTTCTCTTTGTTGAAATTTGACACTTTTACTCCTTGATGGTTTTAGTTTTTGTTAACTTGATCTGTTGAATTTTGATCGATATAGATTACTTTGTTTGGGTTGTTTCTGTTACTGCTTAATACTTTATCTATTGCATAATGTTTTCTTGTTTCATTAGCCCAAGCAAAGAATGTTTTTATATCATTAAAAGTTGCGTTTTCATCGGCGCAGTATTGTTCATAATATCCTAGTGTTCTTTTTAGTCCTTGTTGGCTAAAAATGGTTAAAGTAATTTTGCCGCTTAAGAAATCCTCTTTAGTTTTGGCAAAATCTTTATAAGAGTCATAACACTCCTCGTAAGCCCCCTTTAACTCCTCTTTAGTGGGTTGTCCTACTACATCATATTTTAAAAGAAGCTCAAGCATACCCTCATGGTTTGGAATCTCATCAAGCACATGATATACCGAACGCTTTACATCAGAGCCGTCTTTAATGCCGGGCAAGCCATCGATAGGTTCTTTACTGAGTTTTGGGACGTATCCGCTTTCTAGTATCATTTGGGCTAGTTCAATGTAGTTGCAAGTTACAACATATTCCATAGGATTCATAGCATCTTTTGACTGATCATCTCTTACATAGTTATCTTGAAAGATAATCTTTATATCATCTCCGCTTATTATCAGTTTATCTATATTATTATAAAAAGGTGGAGTTATATAAAACTGAAGTGCCTTTATCTCATCAACCTTTACCCCACTATCTAAAAGCAGTTTAGCTGTCTTAGTGGAGTTGTTTTCAATAGCATAAGCTAAAGGACTTAGCTTATATCTATCCGTTGCTCTTATATTAGCTCCTAAGTTTATAAGTTCTTTGGCAGTTATATCATCGTCATAAAATGAGCTATACATCAAAGGAGTAAGATTATATGTCATGCTTACATCAACGCTTAAATTATTATCCTTGACAAAATTTAAAACACCCTTTGTGTCTTTTGCTTTTAAAAGAAGTCTTAGTTTTTTAAATGTTTCGTTTTCGGTTCTGTGTTTGTTTGTATACTGTATCTCGTCATCTATATCCCAATATCTAAATGCAAAATCATCTATCTCTTCTTGTGTTACATATTTAGCTAGCTTGGAATTCGGATCTATCTTGGTATCTTGGGTTATGGTAAAGCCTGATTTCTTTGAACTAAATTTAATATCAGAAAGATAAAAGATGGATATAAGAGCTATGATGGATATTGTAAGGGGGATTAGGATGTATCTAAAGTTATTCAAATTTATCTCCTTATTAATTTGTCAAATTTTAGCATAAAGGGCGGTTTGCCTATCTGCAATGACCCCCTCCACCTGATTTAATTAAAACCCTTGCAAGATGATAGTGTATAGTTCGTTAACTTCCTCATCGTTTAGCAGGATGGTTGATTTATCTTTAAAAAGATGAGCTATTTTCTCCGCTTCAAAGCTAAAATTTCCGGCACAATGCGTATGAGAGGGCAAAAATCCGCGAGTTAAAGATAGGCTATCTGCGATCGTTTCATCACAGACAAAGCAAGCAAGCTCGTCATGAAGTCTTCCTTCGTGCTCTAAAATTCGCACATAGCTTTCGATGATTAAACGTTTTGGGTTTTGCTTTAGAAATCTCTGCGCACAAATTTCAGCCTGGTTAAAATATATCTCGTCTATATGCTCGACATCTTTTAAATGCGCGTAAAACAGTCGCATAAACTGTTGCCATATGAGCAGACGTTCGCGCACGACAAGCCAGTTAAAGCCAAGATGTAGCACGCTTCTAAGATGCGGGAGAAAATTTGCACTTTCGTTTAGCTCAAAATCTATCTTAAAGCCTTGCATAACGCTAGCGTGGCGCGCTCCGTAGAATCGGTAGCACTTTATAAGCAGATCCTTTGTCAGAATATAGACGATAAGGTCTTCTTCTTTGGCTTTTTGCGTGTGGATTATGTAGCCTTGCATAATTTAAATTTTAAAGAAGTCTTCTATCTTTTCGCGCATTGTAAAAGCGTCGCTGATGCGATTTATCTCGTCTCTAAATGCGCTTGCGCCTTCTATGCCTTTTGAGTACTGGTGCAAGTGCTTGCGAAATATCGACACTCCGTGAGCGCCGTAGTGAGAGAGCATAGCGTCAAAGTGAGCTAGGATTATCTCGCGCTTTAGCTCGTTAGTTACGCTTTGGCTGCTTTTGATCTCGTGAAATACCCAAGGCTTGCCTATGCAGGCTCTGCCTATCATTATAGCGTCGCAATTTGTTAGCTTAAAAACCTGCTCGGCGTTTTTCTCGCTGATATCTCCGTTTGCGATTAGCGGAATTTTAACCGCACTTTTGGCTCTTGCTATAGCCTCATAATCAACCTTTGCCGTATATCCGCCAGCTCTTGTTCGTCCGTGAAAAGCTATATAATCAGCCCCTGCATCTTCAGCCGCTAAAGCTAAAATTTCAGGAATTTTCTCGTCAAATCCTAGCCTCATTTTAACGCTTAGCATATTTTTGTTTGAAGTTTTTTTTATCGTTTCTACTATCTTTTTGAGATTATCTATATCTTTTAGAAGCGCCGAGCCTGCGCATTGCTTGACTACTTTTGGCACGGGACAGCCGCAGTTTAGATCTATGCCGTCTATTCCTTCAAATTTATTTATAATCTCGACAGCTTTTTTAATGATCTCTCTATCGCTTCCTGCGATTTGAACGATATACGGAGTTTCTTCGGGGGATTTTTTAAGCATTTCAAGAGTCTTGTCCGAGCTTTCATATACAAGTGCGTTTGCGCTTATCATCTCGCTAACCGTTACATCGCATCCAAAACGCTTGACCACGCTCCTTAAAGGCAGATCAGAAAAACCTGCCAAAGGAGCTAAAAAGATAGGCTTTAAGCTAAAGTCTATCATCTAAAGAGCAAATTTTCAGGCACTATCTTGCCGTTTTCTCTAAGATACATCAAAATTTTGATGTTTTGATATTCGCTTGCGTCGGAATTTTCGGTGATTTCACGCACTTTATCAAGCATTTGAAACTCAAATAGCAGATACAAATACGCCTCTTCGGCATCGGTATGAGATGATTTTAACTTCTCAAATATATTTATAAGAGCGTCAGGAGTTATCTTGCCTATTAGAATTTTTGCAGAGTTGTTATACTGAGCTTTTGAAATTTTAAAGTTATTAAGAAGCTCGTAAATTTCATCATTACTTATAGCAATCTCATCTTTTATGAAGCGCTCAAGTAGAGTCATGGTCTCTTCTGCGCTCTTTGCGAAATTAAATTTCTTGATGTCTGCAAAACTGCCGGTTGTAATAAGCTTTTCATTGGCTTTTTTAGAAATTTCATCGTTTATCTCTTTGTAGTCTTTAAGCACATCAAGGAAATAGGTTGAATTTTTTTCTATTTTATTTAGCTCGTTTTGTATAAAGAGCGAATTTGTGCTTTGCAGTCTAAATTTCTTAAGATCGACAACTTCTCCGTTTATTATGTTTTTTACTGTTTTTGCAACGCTTTCAAGCTCGTCGTCGCTAACAGCTTCGTCTTTGTGTTTGCCCCAAGGAGATAAAATTTTAGTAATTTGCGAAGGAGCTTTGTAAAGCTCTGTTTTAAAATCTTTATTTGTATCAAGCCCCAGCAAAACCTCTCTGGCAAGCTCTTTGTAAAGAGTTTCATCGCGTTTTATGGAGCGTTTAAACATATAAATTTCAAAGCCGTGATATGCGATATGTGCTATGCAAAGAATCGCAAAAAACGCCACCGGCAGTACTACCCAAAGCGCAAGCGGCATAGTAAATGAGTAGCCAAGAAGCCCGAAAGTATGATCAGAAGAGTCGATTGAATACACCAAAATGCCAAGTAAGACTATATATATCACGCTATATACTATAAAACGTCTTGTTTTCATGATGATTCCTTATTTTTTAGATGTTTTTTCCACTATCTCTCTGCAAACTATGCAGTATCTAGCGTGAGGTTTTACTTTAAGGCGAGCCAGACCTATATCTTCTTCGCACATCTCGCAAACACCGTAGGTTTTATTAAAAATTTTACTAAGCGCCAGATCTATCTCGATAAGCTCTTGTCTTTGTTGAGCGTTTATTGATTGCTCTATGAGTTGATCGGCATTTACCGAAGCGATATCGAATTCATCGCTTACCCCGCTTCCTCTAAGCCCTGCGATCTCGTTGCTTGCATCGATTATATTTTTATTTATCTGTATCTTTCTCTCTTCTAAAAGTGCTTTAAAAAACTCTAAATCGTTTTTGCGCATCTACTTCCTTTACTTGTGATATGGGTGATTTGCATTTATGCAAAGCGCTCTGAAAATTTGCTCAAAGAGCATAAGTTTAGCTATCTTGTGAGCCATTGTCATAGAGCTTAGACTAATTACTTTGTCGGCTTTTTGCTTAAAATTTGAGCTTAATCCGTAAGCTCCGCCGATAAAAAGTGAAATTTGAGAGTTGTTGGCAAAAATTCTGGCAAATTCCTCGCTTTTCATCTGCTCTCCTCTTTCATCAAGTGCGATACAAAAGCCCTTTAAATTTGGCTCATACGCTTCATCGTAAGCTTTTAACGACTCTTCTTTGCTTTTGCTTTGAGCTTTTGCGATTTTGTCGTTAAATATGACGGTATCTGTAATTTTGGCAAATTTAGACGACATCTTGATATACTCTTTTATCTCGCTTTCAAAGCTATCTTGCTTGGATTTTTGTATGGAAAATACCGAAATTTCCAAGCCTTATTCCTCCACCTCGTCCTCTTGCATTATCTGGACATCTTGCGCTTGTTTTTGCTCGGGCTTTATATCCGTAAGCAACCTAATCATATCGCCGATAAACTGCTTATGCTCTCTTCTTTCAACTATCGCATCAATTAGACCGTGCTCTAGTAAAAACTCAGATCTTTGAAATCCTTCAGGTAGATCAGAACCAATAGTCTGCTTTATAACTCTTTGACCCGCAAAGCCGATAAGTGCGCCAGGTTCAGCTATGATGATGTCACCAAGCCACGCAAAGCTGGCACTAACTCCACCCATGGTAGGATCGGTAAGGATTGAAATGTAAGGGATTTTGGCTTCATCAAGCAGCTTTAACGCTGCCGAGGTTTTTGACATCTGCATCAAAGAAAATGTGCTTTCTTGCATTCTTGCGCCGCCTGAAGCGGAGATGATGATGAGCGGCTGCTTTTTATCCAGTGAGCGCTTGATGGCTCTTACTATCTTTTCGCCCTCAACCGAGCCGAGACTGCCACCCATAAAGCTAAAATCAAAGACTACTAGTTGAGCGTCCATGCCGTCTATTTTGGCTTCGCCACATATCACGGCACTACTTCTGCCTGTTTTTTCTTCGCTTTCGCTTATGCGTTTTTTGTATGATTTCTTATCTACAAATTTAAGAGGATCGACAGGTCTTAGTTCTGTGTCAAATTCTACAAAGCTGCCTGCATCGCAGAGCATTTCTATCCTTCTTTCAGGCTTTAGGCGCATATGATAGCCGCATTTTGGGCATACGTTAAAGCACGCTTCAACCTCTTTATAATACATAAGCGAGTGGCAGCTATCGCATTTGATCCAGTGTGCAGGAGCTTCGCTCGGAGCTGATTGTTTTTTTCTGGTTTTGGAGAAAATATCTAAAAAGCTCATTTTTACCTACTTTATATATGAAAATTATGCGATTATATCCAAATTTAACATTGTGTTTGCTTATGTTTAAGTGTTTTAGGGTTGTTTTTATGTAAATTTAGAATGTTTGTAAAGTTGAAAGTGTAAATTTAAATTTGAGCAACAAATTTTAATTTACCACTCAAAATATGTTTTGGCTTTTTTTATGTCTGAAATTTTGATTTTGAACTTTTGATCTTCGCATTCAAGCTCTATATCTTCGCTGTTTGCGGATAATAATTTGCCTTTTAGTTTTTTATTTTCGCCGTTTATCGTGGCTGAAATTTTGACTAGTTCCCCAACGCTTGCGATAAAGTGGCTTGGTTTTTCAAGTTTTCTTTCAAGTCCGGGACTGCTAATTTCAAGGTTATAATCCCCGCTTATCGGAGGCTCTACGTCAAATATCGGAGATAGTAATCTAGAGACTTTTTCACAATCATCTAAGCTTACTCCGCCTTGTTTTGTGATGTAAATTCTATAAATGGTTCTATCGTTTTCGTTTGCAACTTCAGTATCGTAAAGCTCTACACCGCACTCTTTTATTAATTTTTCAAGATTTTGCATTTTTATTTAAATCCTTTGAAATTTTATCAAAAAGACTATCTATATGATTTTGATACTCCAGCCTATCGTCAAATTTGAAATGAAAATTTGGGCATCGATACCAGCCTTCAGCCGCCATACAGTGATTTTGCAGATATTTTGAAACTCTTTTTAGATGTTCTAAAACGTAAGCCTGCTCGTGCTCGTCAAAAGCCATCTTGTCAAGATATACAAATGCGTCGTATCTGCCCTTTTTGCACTCTACGTCCGTTACGCATAAACCACGCAAAATACTATCTTCAAGAGTGGCAAGAGCTTCAGGGATTAGCTCTTTAAGTACGCTTTGAGTTCTTAGTCGTTTTATCTCGGTCGGATTCATAGAGTGGCTTGTTCCTCTACTTCTTTAAAGCTTTCGATATAGTCGTTTTCTCTTATGTCGTTATAGCCTTCGATGCCAACACCGCATTCATAGCCTTTGGCTACCTCTTTAACATCGTCTTTAAAGCGTTTTAGCGAGCTTACGGTGCCTTCATGAACGACTACGCCGTTTCTGATAAGTCTGATTTTAGCGCCTCTGTTGATAGTGCCTTCGGTTACTAGGCAGCCTGCGATAGCACCGATTTTAGGTACATTGATAACTTGGCGAACCTGAGCCTGACCGAGCTGTTCTTCGCGAACGATCGGCGACATAAGACCACCGAGTAGTGTTTTTATATCATCAAGTAGATTGTAAATTACGTTGTATGTTTTTATCTCGACTTTGCTCTCTTTGGCTTTGTCTTTTATCTCGCCCGTTGGACGGATGTTAAATCCTAAAATCACACAGTTTTCACTTGCTTGAGCTAGGGCCACGTCGCTTTGAGTGATACCGCCTACGCCCGAGTGTATGATATTTACTTTTATTTCGTCATTTCTAAGCTTTTCAAGGCTTGCTTTAATGGCTTCAAGCGAACCTTGAACATCGGCTTTTACGATAACAGGAAGTGTTTTTAACTCTCCTTCGGCTATCTTTTCGCTAAGCTCTTCGATAGTAACTTTCGTTGATTTTGAAAGCTCTTTTTGGCGTAAGTATTCGGCTTTTTTCTGAGCGTATTCTCGCGCCTCTTTATCTGTTTTTACGCTTATTAAAGTTTCACCGGCTTCCGGAATTTCGCTAAGTCCTATGATGACACCGCATTCTCCCGGTTTGATATCTTTTAAATTTCTACCTTTGTCATCAAGCAGGCTTCTTATTTTTCCGTAAGCCACTCCTGCTACAACAGTATCTCCAACTTTTAACGTACCGTTTTCAACGATGACGGTTGCAACCGAACCGCGACCTTTTTGTTGAGAGCTTTCTACGATAGTAGCTTTTGCATTTGCTTTTGCATTTGCTTTAAGCTCCAAAATTTCCGCTTGCAAAAGTACGATTTCAAGCAGATCTTCAACACCCATACCTGTTTTAGCCGATATCGGCACAAATTCATACGTTCCGCCCCAGTCGGTCGGGAGTATATCAAGATTTGCAAGCTCGGTTTTTACCATATCTGGATTTGCGGTTTCTTTATCCATTTTATTTATGGCGATTATGATAGGAACACCTGCTGCTTTTGCGTGACTTACAGCCTCTTTGGTCTGAGGTTTTACACCGTCATCTGCTGCAACTACGATGATAACTATATCGGTTATCTTCGCTCCTCTTGCGCGCATAGCCGTAAATGCTTCGTGTCCCGGAGTGTCTATAAATGTGATATTTTTGCCGTTTTTATTTACCATATAAGCGCCGACGTGCTGAGTTATACCGCCAGCTTCGCCTGATGCGACTCGTGAATTTCTAATGTAGTCAAGAAGCGAGGTTTTACCGTGATCAACGTGTCCCATGATCGTTATAACCGGTGCTCTTTCAGTTAAATTCGTATCATCGACTTGCTCTTCGTAAGCTTTTACGTAGTCAAATTCTTCCTGAGTATCTACGATATTTACTTCAATTCCAAATTCATCTGCTAGAATTTCGATCGCATCCTCATCCAAAAAGTCGTTTTTAGTAGTCATCATGCCTAGCATGAACAGTTTACCGATGATCTCGCTTGGCTGTTTGTTTATCTTCTCTGCAAATTCATATACGCGGATCTCTTTTGGTATATTTACGGAGTCGATTATCTCTTTATTTGAGTTATCGCGCGAGGATTTTTTGTGTTTCTTTCTTGGTCGTCTGCCGATACCTTGCTCTAAAAATGAACCGATTGAGTTGTTTAATGCGGGTTTAAAGGTATTCGTTTGTTTGGTCTTTTGGGTAGGCTGAGGTGCCGGAGTTCTTACCGAAAAATCAGGCAATACCACTACGTCTTCATCCTCTAAAACTATATCGCCAAGATCTCTGTCACCGAGCAAATCAACTTTTTGAGCGCCGTCTTTTTTGGTTGCAATTACAGGCTTTTTCTCTTTTTTCTTCTTTTTTATGCTCTCGCCGTCGCTAAAAGCAAACATACTTTCTAAATTTCTAGCAGGCTCGCTCGGCTCTTTTATCTCTCTTGCGGGTTTTGGTGCAGGAGCTTCATCTCTTTTTTTCTTAACTATCATAAGCCCGCGTCTTTTTTGTAGGCTTACGTCAGCTAAGCTCTCTTTGGGTTGAGGAGCTGTTATAGGATCTTGTTTTGCAGCCTCCTTCTCTTTTGCCGGCTCTTCAATCTCTTCTTTTGCTACTACAGGCTCCGGTTTTTTAGGTTTTTGGCTCTTTGGGGCTTCTGTTTTTTTATCTTCACTCTTGTTTTCTTTTGGCTTTTCTTCTTTTTTGGTATCTTTTTTTTCTGTTTTGCTTGTCTCTTTACTCTCTTTTGGCGTTTTTGATGCTGATTTTTTAGGCTCTACTTTTTTCTTTTCGGGCTTTTGCTGAAAGCTTTCAGGAATTTCTCCCGTTTGAACAAAAGTATATAGCGCTTCAGCCTCTTCAGGCGTAACTCCGCTTGAGTGAGTTTTGACTTTTAGTCCTAGTTCGATAGCTTTTTCCAGTACCTCTTTGCTGCTGTAGCCAAGTTCATTTGCTATCTCTGAAATCCGAATATTCGCCATTTAAGAGTATCTCCTTTAAATTTTGCCCATTTTGCAGAGTAGCGATAAAATTCCCCGCTACTCTACCGAGCGATTTTTTTAAATTTTTCTCATCTTTTATCAAACAATCTTCACATATATAAAAGCTTCTACCGTTTCCTTTGCCATGAAAAAGTGAAGAGTCGATTATGCGGTATCTGCGTAAATTTGCTTGACTAAAGCGAGTTTTGCATACCGCACACATCCTGATAGGAATATAATTTTGAGTCATTATTATATCTTTTGTTTGCTTTTTTTTAGCTTTTTATTATAAATCCATCATTATCAAAGGATAAAATTTCAACTCTGAAGCTTTTGAATTTATCTTTTAACTTCTCTTTCAAATTTGATGCGTCATTTTTATAAGATATGTTTAGCATAGTTGAGCCGCTTCCTGAAAGAGTGCTCATCAAAGCTCCGTTTTCGTAGGCTGTTTTTCTTACGTCAAATAGCTCGGGAAGCGACTTCATCCTGATATCTTCATGCATCATATCTTTTGCCGCAACTTTTAATAGCTCATATCTCTCTTCAAAAAAGCAAGCCGTCAAAAACGAAGCGTGAGCGAGATTGTTTACGCATTCGCTCATAAGATAACTCTTGGGTAGCTTTGTGCGCGATTCTTTAGTGCTCATCGGTTTATCAGGGATCACTACTACGGCTTTTATATCGTCTTTGATGAATTTCTTGATGTGCATTACTTGATTTTTACTAACCACCGAGCTTACAAATCCTCCAAGCGTTGCAGGAGCGATATTGTCGGGATGATTTTCATAGATCAGAGCTTTATTTAAAATTATGTTTTTATCGACTTTAAATTCAGCTGTCGCATAAGCTGCCGCAATTGCTGAGGTTATAACCGCAGAAGAGCTGCCAAGACCTCTTGAAAAAGGAATTTGGTTTTTAAAGATTATGCGAAAAGTGTCCTTTTTGCCTGTAAGTTCTGAGTAAATTTCATTAAAAACGGATAAGAATAAGTTATTTTTTTTTAATTTTATATTATCCTCACCCTCTCCAAAAATCGCTATAGAAGAGAATTTGGCTCTCGTTACTTCAACTTCGTTATATAGGCTTAGAGCAAGCCCTAATGCGTCAAAACCGGGCCCTAAATTTGCACTTGTTGCAGGAACTTTTATGACCAAATTATCTCCTAAACCGCTTGAATTACGTAGTTTGGTAGAGTATCTAAATTTAGATTTAAAACATCTAAATTTAACGGCAATTCAAATTCTTTAGGCTCTGCCTTTTGAAGCAAAATTTCATCTCCTGTTTTTACGAAGCTTAAGGCTTTGTTTGCTTTTATTGCTCCGTTTCCATTTAATTCAAATCCGCTTATAGCGTAAAATTCGCACTCTTTAACCATGCTAAAAGTTTTTAAGACTATATAAGAGACTTTTGTCCCCATGAAACTTCCGGGTCCGTTTGCGTAAATAATCTTTGAAATTTGTAATTTTTGCTCGTTGGTAAGTTCATTAAGAATTTCGATAAGCGATTCGTCGGATTTTTTATCGCTTATCATTTTTTGTATGAATTTGCCGTCATTATCGTAAATTCCGACAATAATCGGAGAGGACAGCGCAACTACGAGAATTTGGATATGTTTTATGCAAATACCTTTTGATACTCAAGTGCCAAATCGCCTTTAAGAGTAACAATTTCATAGTTTTTAACATCGCTTAAAATAGCTACGGTTAATTCGTGATTTAGCTCATGACTTCCGGCAAATGAAGTATAATCAGCCATCAAAGGTGCCCCTATAAGGCTTAAATCGCCGATCGCATCAAGAATTTTGTGGCGCACGAATTCGTTTTTAAATCTCAGCCCTTCAGGATTTAGTATGCGAGTATCATCGATTACTACGGCATTATCTAAGCTTCCGCCTAGGGCAAGGTTGTTTGCGCGAAGCATCTGGACATCTTTTAAAAATCCAAAAGTCCTCGCTCTTGCAATCTCTTCTATAAAAGAACTTTTGCTAAATTCAAAAACATATCTTTGTTCGCCTATAATCGGGTGATCAAATTTGATAGTAAAGTCAAATTTAGGGTTTTTTGACGGAGTTACTTTGGCAAATTTTTCGCCTTTTGTTACTTGAACTTCTTTTTTGATGATTATGGCGCGCTTGTGATCTTCAAGCTTTTGAATCCCAGCTTCATCAAGCATCATGCAGTAGCTTATCGCGCTTCCGTCCATTACTGGCACTTCGTTGGCGTCAAGAACTATGCGAATATTATCTATGCCATACCCGCTAATAGCGCTTAATAAGTGCTCGATCGTTGATATGTAGCCCTCTTTTCCTCCTATGACCGTTGCCATTTGAGTATTGATCACGTTTTTCGGTTCTGCTTTGTAGCTAACGCCAAGATCTTTTCTGTAAAAAACTATACCCGTATTTGCGCTTGTCGGTTCCAGTGTTATTTTTATCGGCTCACCTTTATGAAGCCCGATACCAACGCTTTCAACAGCTTTTTTTATCGTTGTTTGTTGCAAAATTTTCCCTTAAAATTCATAAATTTTTTCTAATTATACATATTTTTGGTAACAAATTCTAGTTATTTGCCACTTATCATTTTTTTTGCCGAATTTAGCACGCCTGAAACGTTATCTTTCATCCAGCCCGTATCCATCCACTCCTCGGGTCTTACCTCTATGCCTTGCACTATCATTCCAAAATGCAAATGATCTCCCATCGCAAGTCCGCTAACTCCCGTTGTGCCTATTATATCGCCCGCTTTTACTTCATCGCCTGTTTTTACCGTCAAAGACGTGCAGTGTCCATAAAGCGAAAATACGCCAAATCCGTGATTTATTATCACATTTTGTCCGTAGATTCCGTTTTCTCCTGCAAATTCTACTATGCCGTCATTGCTTGAAACGATGTTCGCTCGTTGGGTAGAAGCAAGATCTATTCCCATGTGCCAAGATTCGCTTATCTCTTGATCGCCTAAGGTATAGTATCTATGATCGCCAAAGCTCGCTACCGCCTTGCCGTTTTTAAGCGGGTAGAATTTCTTAAGACCAAATTCGCTGATCGTTTCGGTTGAAATTTTAGACGTAGCGTCGGCTATGAGTTTTTCGTTCGCCGCTCTTAGGGTTTCGTTTACGAATTTCATCTTTTCTACGTTTGACATGCTTTCATAATCTTTTGCGTATTGTTGCGCAAGATCTGGGATTTTTTCATTTAAAAATCTATTTTGATTATCCAGTTTTATTTTAGAAACGCGGTAGCTTCGGTTTTGGTAAAAAAACCTTATCTTGCTTCTGCTTTCGTTTCCTGCAAGATCAACCGCTACCACATCGGCGCTAAATGAACTTTCATCCACCGGCCAAGCCACTAAAGACGCGTAGTGATCGTCTTGATAAAATTTGGTAGGGATGAATTTTTTGCCGAAATTTGACTCGATATAGACATCTTTTAACCTCTCGTCATTTGCCTTAAATACGACTGTAGCGGTGCCCCCTTTGTTTATCGCGTAGGAGTGATTTAGGATGTGAAGATCGGGTTTTTTGCTATCTACCGTTACTTTTACCTCTTTGCTCTCCTTGTTACCAAAGAAAAAGCCCCATCTGCTCGTATCTACGGCTTCAAATTTGAGAGTATAAAGATCTTTTTGCGCGGCAAATCCCGTCTTTGGAAAAGTTATATTCAGATCAAGCGAACCGATTGGAGCGTCAAATTTTTGATTTGACAAGACTATATCGTTTGCTCCGTCGTTCATAACTATTTTTACTGATTTTACGGCAACATTGTCGGTTATCTTAACCTGCAAAGGGGATTTTAAATTCCAATAAATTTCATCTTCAATACCGATTTGCGGAGCTTCTCTCTCAAACGTATTTGATGTAAAAAGCAAAAATCCGCTTACCGCAAGCAAAACGACAATAATGCCGTAAGCTATAAAATTTGAATTTCTTCCGCGTCTTCTCATAAATTTTCCTAATTTTAATTTTTGCTGAATTTTACTAAAAAGCTATAAATTTCAAGTAAATTTATAAAATTTCGCGTATCTTTCTAGCTTCGCTCATCCAATCTCTAAGCTCGTCCCACCTCTCTTCGCGCACCAAATTTTCGCACACGGCAAGTTCGTCTTTAAACATTTTAATAGAGCTTATTAGATTGTCTTTGTTTTGCTTAAATATATCACTCCACATTACGGGCGAGCTTTTGGCGATTCTTATCATTCCGTTAAAACCCGTGCCGCTAAGAGCGATGATGTTTTTTTTGTTCTCTTTTTTTAAAACTCCTGCCGCAAGCGAGAAGCTTATGGCGTGAGGAAGGTGAGAGATAAGCCCTACGTGGTGATCGTGCTCCTTTGCGCCCATGAATATAATCTTCATTCCAAGGTGAGAAAATAGCTCGACTGATCTTTTTACATGTTTTTCGCTACTCTCTTTAAAATCACAAATGGCAACAACCGCTCCGTTAAAAAGCCCTGAAAATGCAGCCGTAGGACCTGAATATTCAGTGCCCGCCATAGGGTGAGCCGGGACGAAATTTGCTCTTATCTTTTCAGGAACTGCTTCGATGATCTTTTGTTTTGTACTTCCAAGATCGATTATGGTTGTATTTTCGTCTATGTCTTCAAATTCTTTTACTATATTGATTATCGCTTCGACAGGGATTGCAAGAAATATGATATCGCACTTCTTTTTCATCTCTTCAAGAGATAAAATTTCATGCACAAGGCCTAGTTCCAGAGCCTTTCTTTCGTGCTCTTTGCTTATATCAAGACCGCTAACGCAAGAGATTAGCTTTTCGTTTTTAAGACAGAGTCCAAGCGAGCCTCCGATAAGCCCAAGCCCTATAATTCCGATTTTCATAGTGATTGCCTTTATGAAATTATTAAATTTATATTGTTTAAAATTAAAATGTGTTATTATACCGCCTAATACTCATTTTTAGGTTAAATTCAATGAAAAAAAGCGTTTTTTTACTACTTGCTGCGGTATGTTTTAGCGGCGCTACTGAGATAAAGTCTATAAATTTTAAGGGTCTTTTGCATCTTTCTCCTGAAGTTGCCAAGGAGATCATGGGGCTTAGAGTGGGCGATGTGCTGACCGGCGATAGCACCGATAGAGCCATATCAAATTTATTTAGGCAAAATTATTTTGATGATATTTATATCGAGGAGAGCAACGGCGATATTCTTGTAGTGGTGAAAGAAAAACCAAGTATAGCAAGACTTGATATAAAAGGCGTCGTTACAAACGATAAAACGGCGATAGATGGACTTATCGGCATAAAACAAGGTCATATGTATGACGAGCTTGCCATAAATAGAGCCAAAGAGCGTATCAGGCAGTATTACGAGTCAAAGGGGTATTTTGATACCGTTATAGACGTGAAAAAAGAGCCGGTTGCCGGAAGTGAGAGTAGCCTCTTTGTAACTCTTAATATCAACCGTGGCGAAAATATGATAATCCAAAAAGTAAATTTAATAGGCGCTAAAGTTTTTGATTACGGCGATATAGAGCCTGTCGTAGCCAATAAGCAGCGTGAATTTATGGGCTGGATGTGGGGCAGAAACGACGGTAAGGTTAAGCTCTTTGAACTGCCTAACGACTCTGCGAGAATTCAAGATAAATACTTCCAAAAAGGCTATTTGGACGCTACGGTTTCAACTCCTTATCTTAACGCCTATATGGATAACTATATGGCGGATCTTACTTACTACGTAACCGAAGGAGAGCCATATACCGTATCAAACGTGAGCATAGAGGCACCTGATTTCCTTGAACTTGACGAAAGGGAGATGGTTAAGAAATTTAAGCTTGAAGCCGGAGATAGAATGAATTCGGCTCGCTTAAGATCAGATATCCAAAAGCTTGAAAATATGATAGCCGATCAGGGATATGCGTTTGTAAGAGTTATACCTCAGACGTTTAAAAATTCAGACGAGCATACGGTTGATATTACTTACGAAGTAGTTCCCGGAGATAAAGCATATATAAGAAACGTGCAAATTTCAGGAAATGATAGAACTATCGATAGAGTAGTAAGAAGAGAGATGTATCTTACCGAAGGAAATTTGTATAATAGAACCGATCTTGAAGATAGCAAGGCGGCACTTAAAAGAACGAGTTATTTTGAAGATGTCGAGATAAAAGAAGAAAGAGTCGGCGTAAATGAAGTTGATCTTTTAGTCGATGTTAAAGAGGCTTCAACAGGCTCTATAAGTGGCGGTATAGGATATGGAAGCTCGGACGGATTGCTATTAAATGCGAGTGTTTCTGATACCAACGTCTTTGGTTCAGGACTAAAGGGCGTTATAAGCGTAGATAGAAGCGATAATGAGCTATCAGGTCAGATAGGACTTACAAATCCTAGAATTTTTGATTCGGAATACAGCCTTGGCGGCACGCTTTATGCCAATGACTACGATTGGAATAATTATAAAGAGAAATCATACGGTTTTACTACTACGCTTGGTAGAAAGATCACTAGAAATTTAAGTGCTTCACTCTCTTATGTTATAGAACAAAGCGACATCAAAGGGCTTAGCCAAACTCTTCTTAGAACCGGCTACAGAGAGGGTAAAAGCATAAAGAGCGCTTTAATACCTGCTATTACTTACAACAGCACTGATGATTATTACCTACCTAGAAAGGGCATCATGGCAAGCACCAGTCTTGAATTCGCTGGCGTTGGCGGAGATGAGAAATTTTTAAAGAGCAGAACGAATTTTAACTGGTATTTGGGCTTAAGAGAGTGGATTGATTACGATCTTATCCTAAGATACAAGGCAAGCTTTGGCAAAATTTGGGATAGAGGCTATGTGCCTATCAACGAAAAGCTTTATCTAGGCGGCATTAGAAACCTGCGCGGATATGATTCAAGAACGGTTACTCCGAAAAATATCTACGGTGACGAGATCGGTGGCGGAATTTCATTTAACAACTCCGCAGAACTTAGCTTTCCTTTGATAGACCGCGTTAAAATGCGTGGATTTGGCTTCTTTGACTACGGCAAGATAGGCGAAAGCAGCTTAAACGAGATAACAAGATATAGTGCCGGCGGTGGCATAGAGTGGATTACGCCTATAGGTCCTTTGCAGCTGATATTTGCTAAACCGATAGGCAAAAAGCCGGGGGATAAGACAAGTACGTTTGAATTTACCATCGGTCAGAGATTTTAAAATTTTTGTGAGCTTTTTTAATGAGTTTGAAAATTTAAATCGAGGATAGGTTATTTGCTTTATTTTGATTTAAATTTTCTCACGATATTTTCGCTTAAATTTTGATTATCTCAAATTCTTGGACTATCAATGATAAACGATGAATTTTATATGTCTCTTGCTATAAAAAAGGCTTGGAAATTTCAGCTTTTAACCTATCCAAACCCGGCTGTAGGGTGTGTTATACTAGATAAAAACGGACGAATTTTAGCTATAAAGGCTCATAAAAAAGCAGGCTTTTTGCATGCCGAACCGTTAGCCGTGTTTTTTGCACTTTGCACCATCAATAAAGATTTTTTAGCTAAATTTTTAAGAGAGTATAACCGCGAGTTTAACTTAAATTTTAGCGATATTTTAGATCTTGAAAATGCCGATTTAGAGCCCAAATTTACTTACGAATTTATACTTAAAAACCACGATAATTTATTAGAGCATGCTAAGGCTTACGTTACTCTTGAGCCATGCTCTCACGAGGGCAAAACCCCATCTTGCGCAAATTTGCTAAAAGAGCTTAGGTTTAGCGAAGTTATCATCGCAAGAATAGATGAAAACAAAATCGCTTCCGGCGGTGCTGAAATTTTAAAAGCTAGCGGAATAAAAGTAAAATTTGGCGTTTTAAAAGAGGCTGCAGATGAACTTATAGAGCCTTTTTTAGCTTGGCAAAGCGGAAATTTTAGCTTTTTTAAACTCGCCCTTAGCGCAAACGGAGTAACAAGTGGAGGAATAATATCAAACGAACTTAGCAGAACTCATTCCCATAAGCTTAGAAGCGTGTGCGGTATGTTGGTAATCGGCGGAAATACGGTTAGGATCGATCGCCCTACACTTGATACTAGACTTATCTCAAACGGCAAAAATCCTGATATTTTGATATATTCAAGAGATAAAAATTTCGATAAAAGTATCCCTCTTTTTAATGTTAAAAACCGCAATGTTGAGATTTCAGATAGCTTGGAAAATGCTTTTGAAAAGCCTTTGGTAATGTTTGAGGGTGGAGAAAATTTCTTAAAAAATCTTGACGAGCGTGTTAAATGGATTTTGATATATCAATCAAGTGAGTTTAAAAACGCGCCTAATGCAAGGCTAAATTTAAAATTAAAAAGGCTTTTTAGCTCCAATTTCGCAAGCGACAGCTATGCTTGGCTTAAAAGAATTTGACTTTTATATTTTTAGCCTCCAAAGATAAATTTGGTAATTTTTCTTTATGCAAATTTACGTTTTTAAGATTTGGTAATAATACGCAAAATGTCTTCTAATTCTTTAAATTAAACGATTTTATTTCTAATTTATTTTTTATACTATACGAGCTTATAATGCTTTTGGCGGTAAGAATTTATTTAGATTGTATAACGAACAACTATTTATATTTATAAATTAAATTTAATAATAAAGAATTAATTAAATAAAAGTTATTAAGTGGTTTAAAATAACGAATTTGCAAGGCCTGAGACTACACGGGAAGGGAAAGAAAGGGAAGGGATGTTTTTGTCTCAGACCCACGGTGTAATTATATAAATTTAAAATTTAAAATTAGTTTATTTATTATAATTTTTTATTTTATTTTTATAATTATGAAAAAATATTAATTAAATATATCTTACGCGATTGGTATCAAAAATCATAAATCTAATTATAGTTTTATACAGTTACAAAGCCATTTAAATTACATCAAGTATTTTTGCATTATGATACAGATATGGTTCTTTAGGATAAAATTTGGATAAAATCCTAGTACTTTTGGACACTAAATATAAAAAATAAAACCAAAAATATTTTATGGTTCTGCTAAGATAAAGTTTTGATTGTGAGATTTGCGACTTCAAAAGCACAACCAATACTTGTGTAGAAATATCACACGTAGTTCGAAAGTAGCTCTACATCAGCCACTTTCTTTAATTTTGCAGTGTATATCTAGCCTAGCACTTTACGGATAGAAGGAGCAATATTTATTTTGCCAAATATCAATGTTTCATTTTAACAAAGCCTATTTTATCTTACACTCGTGTTTAAAAACATATCCAAAAAGCTATTTACATTTTTTTGCAAAAACTCGTCTAAAAATTTCTCGATTTTAGGCTTTTGTTTCCAAGCAGGCTCGCTCACACCGCTTAGCTCTTCTATCTCTTTTCGTGCCGAATAATAGTCACTTAGCTCATCGATTAAGCCCATATTTTTCGCTTCGCTCGCTAAAAATACCCGTGCATTTGCCCATTGATCGCTAGTGTTTATATCAAGATTTCTAGCCGCCGCAACATCACTTACAAACATATTATAAGATTGCTTGACTAGGCGCTCAAGCTCGGTACGCTCAGCTTCGTTCCACTTTCTGGCAAACGTTCCCGCCTCTTTAAATTCACCCGCTTTTACCACTTGCTGTGCCACTCCGATCTTGCTTGCCAGTTCGCTTATGTCGGGCGCTTGCAAGATGACGCCGATGGAGCCGATAAACGAGCCCGGATTGGCTAGAATTTTATTTGCGTTTACTCCTGCATAGTAGCTTCCGCTTGTCATTGATCCGCTTGCGTAGGCAATGACCGGTTTTTTAGCTCTTAAATTTTTAACCGCTATTGCAAGCTCTGTGCTTGGAGCAAGTGCGCCGCCCGGACTATCTATGAATAGCAAGACGCCTTTTATCTGATCGTTTTTGCTTGCGGCGTGTATCTCTTCAAGCGTTTTTGAGCTGTCTCTGATCGCGCCTGAGATGTTTATTTGGGCTAAATTTGGCGCATTTACGCCATTGTTATCGCCGCTTGAAAATATCAAAAACAAGATCAGCAGAAATATCATCGCCTTAAAATAAGTGTTTATAAATTTTAAAATCGCGATGATAGGCGAAAATATCAATTTTAAAAATCCCATAAATTTCCTTTTTGTTTTTTAAATTTCATAAATTTGACAAAGATTGTAGCAAATTTATGAAAATTCGCTCATAAATTTAATCAAAATCCTGCCATGTATTTAATCTTAAAGCTCGCAAATTTTGCCGTTTATGTAAAGACTTTGGCAATTTTTAGTGTGAAGTAAAAGCATAAGTGCAAGTTCGCTTTCTTTGATCTCGCCAAACCCTTCATAAACAGCTATGTCAGCGATTTTTCCCGTAGCGATCTCTCCTAAATTTAGCCCTAAAGCTTTTGCTGCGTTTGAAGTTGAAGCTAGCATTAAAATTTGGGCTAAATTTTGAGGATTAAATTCGCTATGGATTAATAAATTAGCTCTTAACTCATCAAAAAAATTCAGGCTTATATTTGAGCTAAGTCCGTCCGTGCCGATGTTAAAAGGAATTTTTTCGTCAATTAAATTTTGTAAATTTAGTGTCTTTTTACTAAGCAGGCGGTTTGAAAATGCACAATGCGTAACGCTATGAAATTCGCGCTCAAATTTGCTAAAGTCGTTAAGATAAACGCAGTGCGTAAAGAGCGTTTTGATGCCGGAAAATAGCGATATAAAGCTATTTACGTCATAAAAAGGCGTGGCTGATTTGTTAAATTTGCCAAGCCACTCTTTAAACCCGCCGGACCCATTCGTAAGCCAATCTTTTTCGTGGTTTGATTCCATAAGATGAGTCGATACGATTAAATTTTCATCGCGGGCGATTTGAAGTGCGAAATTTGCCAGTTCAGGATGAGTGGAATAGGGCGAATGAACCGAAATCGCGGGGATAAAAAGCTCGTTTTGCGCCTCTTTGCTCTTTTTAAATCGCGAGATGAAATTTTGTTTGTTAGCTTCTAAAATTTGCTCGTTTGTGCCTAAAATTTCATTAAAATAAATTATGCGTGCGCAGCTTTTTACGCAAGGCTCAAAGTCGCTTCCGAAGCTTGAAACAGCGCCTATCGTGCCCACTCCGCTTCTTTGAATTTCTTTTATGGTTTTTGCTATAAGCGTTTGGTTCGCTTCTTTTGAAAGCTCGCTGCGAGAGGCTATTACGCTACTTAACCACTCTAAAAAATCCCCATAAATCAGGCTTGTTTTATTTGCGCTAAATTCAAGATGAACATGCGGATTTATAAATGCAGGAGCGATGATAGCGTCTTTTGCGTCTATGAAATCAGCCTGCGGAAATTGTTTAATTAGCTCGCTTGCTTCGCCCGTTTTTAAAATTATATCCTCAAATGCTACCGCTTTATCCTTTAAGATAGTGAAATTCTCATCGCAGAGCATGATAAATTTGGCTTTTATAATTGTCATTTTTTAACTCCGAATTTGTGTGATTGTAGCAAAAAAACTCAAATCATAGAAGTATGATATAAGAAATAAAAATGTATAATTAAAGCTAAATTTAAAATTTACGAAAAGGATAAAACGTGGAAAGAAATTTCAAAATTATGGTGATCCAAGGTCCAAATATCAACCTTCTTGGCACAAGAGAGCCTAATATCTACGGCATTATGAAGATGGAGGACATACACTCTCAGATGAAGCTTTTTGCAGAGCAAAATAACATAGACATAGAATTTTTTCAAAGCAACTTAGAGGGTGAAATCGTAGATAAAATTCAAGAGTGTTTTGGCGAGGTTGACGGTATCATCATAAATCCTGCCGCTTACACGCATACTTCAATCGCCATTAGAGATGCGTTAAGTGCGGTAAATTTGCCAGTTATTGAAGTGCATATAAGCAACATCCACCGCAGAGAGGAATTTAGACAAAAAAGCATGATCGCACCTGTTACCGCAGGTCAAATCATAGGCTTTGGACCTGTGGGATACCATCTGGCTATGATCGGCATGCTTCAAGTTTTTGAGCAAGTAAAAGCGATGAGAGCGGCTCAAAAAGCGGAGTAAGAATGCAAAATTTTATCCTAAGAGATGAAAACGCTATCTATGCGCAGTGCGGATATAGCTGTGATAATGCGATATTTTTAAGCATTAACGGGCGTAAATTTTTCCTGACCGACGCAAGATACGCTATCGAAGCAAGAGAGCTTGCCAAAGGGTGCGATGTCGTTGAGATAGAGCGCTCTTTAATAAAGGATACTAGGCTATTTTTGCGCAAAAACGGAGTTAAAAAGATGGATTTTAACCCGCTTGATTTTAGCTACGGCGCATTTAGCGAGCTTAGTAAAAATCTTAGGATAAATTTCACGCCAAAGCCTAATTTCTCACAAATTTCACGCATGGTAAAGAGTGAAGACGAGATAAAAATTTTAAAAGAGGCAGCAACTCTTGGAGCAAAGTGCTTTGATGAATTTGCTCTGTTTGTAAGGCAAAACGGCGAGGGAATGAGCGAAGAGGAGCTGTTTTTTAATGCCGAGCTTATATTTAAGCAGCGCGGCGAGCTTGAGCTTAGCTTTAGCCCGATCGTTGCAATAAATGAAAATGCGGCTAAAGCGCATGCCTTGCCAAGCAAAAAGAAGCTAAGACATGGCGATTTGCTCTTACTTGATGCCGGTGTAAAATTTAAGCGTTACTGTTCTGATAGAACTAGAACTGCGTGCTTTGATGAAAATTTTAACTTCTCAAAAGAGCAAAATTTTAAAAGCTCAAAGCATCAAGAGATTTACGAGATAGTAAAAGAGGCTCAAATTTTAGCTATCAAAGCCGTTCAAATCGGTAAAAAAGCTTGCGAAATAGATGCGGCGGCGCGTGAATTTATCGCAAAGCAAGGCTTTGGAAAGCAGTTTTTTCACTCTACGGGACACGGTGTGGGGCTTGATATACACGAGCTTCCGTTTATCTCTGCCCGCTCAAACGAGATCATAAAAGAGGGTATGGTTTTTAGCGTGGAGCCTGGGATTTATATCGAGGGTGAATTTGGCGTAAGGATCGAGGATGTCGTAGTGGTTCGCCAAGACGGAGCTGAAATTTTATGAAGATAGCCGGAATGAGACGTTTTGAAAAAAGCGTTTTTTTCCCGAGAGTTTTAAATTACAAACACGGCTTTAAAAATGTCGCAGTCTTAGGACTTGGCGGTAATATCGGAGAGGTTAAAAAGCGTTTTGATAGGCTTTATAGAGCTTTGCAAAACGATAAACGGATACATATCGTAGAGAGTTCCGAAATTTTAGTAAATGAAGCCTTTGGGTTTAAAGAGCAAGCGGATTTTTATAATTCGGCAGTTTTGATTCAAACTAGCCTAAGTGCTAGAAATTTTCTTAAAATAACGGCGAATTTAGAGAGGCGTTTTGGGCGGATTCGTAGCTTTAAGGATGCGCCAAGAACGCTTGATATAGATGTTTTATATTTTAGCGGAGCGAGTAGAAATGACGCGAGACTTACTCTTCCGCATGTGGGAGCAAAGAGCAGGTTAAGCGTGATTTTGCCGCTTGGGTTAATGAAAAGGGTTAGGTAAGGAGTAAATTTGGCAACGAAGCTTTATACATTTACGGGCGAAAGTAGCATAGAAGCTCTTAAAAAGGCGCAGGAGCAGTGCGGAGAGAGAGCTATGCTGGTTACCACTAAGCAAATTCGACCAAAAACGATAAACAAAAAGCCTCTTTATGAAATTTTAGTAAGCGTGGAAGAGGAAGATGAGCCAAAGCAAGTCGCAAAGAGCGTGAATTTAAAGGGCTATGATAAATTTCAAAACCAAAATAACAAATTTGAACAAAGGCCGAAATTTGAGATAGAAGAGCTTCCTTTAAGAAACGATTTTACCGTTTCGGACGATGAGCTCTTTGGTAAATCCCGTACTAAAAACGATTTTAAAAGCGATGATAATATCCTTGTAAATATCTCAAAAGCCGCAAAAGAGATAAGCGAGATAACCAAATCAAGCGGCATGCAAAGCATACAAAACGACAATCCCGAAGGCTATAGCAAAAAAATCGATGATGTAGCAAAGCAGATGAATGCGCTAAGCGATAAGGTAAATTTGATAGCCGACATGATCTGGGAAGAAAAGGCACCTGGCAGAAATAACCTCGTGATACCGCCTGAATTTGCAAGTATCTATAAAGCGGCTAAAAAAAGCGGTATGAAGGAAGAGCACTTAGAAGCGATCATGCAAACTACAACCCAAAATATGCCAACTTCGATGAAAACAAATCCAAACGCCGTTAAGCGGTATTTTTATTCTCTGCTTCGCAAGATGCTTCCGTGCAGGATCGAGCAAGATAACAAAAAACAAAAGATAATGATGCTGGTTGGACCAACGGGAGTCGGCAAGACTACCACTCTTGCCAAGCTTGCCGCGCGGTTTGCTTATAGCGGCGAGAAGCGCTATAAAACGGGCATTATCACCCTTGATACTTATAGGATCGGGGCGGTTGAACAGCTCTTTCAGTATGCTAAGATGATGAAGCTGCCGATACTTGACGTGATCGAGGTTGAGGACTTTAAAAGCGCGATAAAGCAGCTAAATCACTGCGACGTGATACTAATAGATACGACGGGAAATTCGCAGTATGATAAGGAAAAACTAGCAAGGCTTGAGAAGTTTTTAAAGAGTGCGGATGCGCAGATAGATGTGAATTTAGTCCTTTCTGCGGGCTCAAAAGTCGAAGATCTGCTTGAAATTTACGATGGATTTTCATTTCTTGATATAGATACTTTAATTATCACCAAATTTGACGAGACGAAAATTTTCGGTAACGTCTTTTCGCTTATTTATGAGACAAATACGCCCGTTAGCTTCTTTTCGGTCGGGCAAGAGGTGCCTGATGATATCATGGTGGCTAAGAGCGAATTTTTAGTCGAGTGCGTGCTGGAAGGCTTTGAAAAGGAAGCAAACGATGAGTAGTCAAGCCGATAAACTAAAATCTCTCGTAGCTTCAAATAAAAGAGCCAAAAACACTCATTTTGTGGCTATCACAAGCGGTAAAGGCGGCGTTGGCAAGAGCACGATAAGCGCAAATTTGGCAAACATCCTTGCAAACAACGGCTATAAAGTGGCTTTGTTTGACGCGGATATCGGGCTAGCGAATTTAGATGTGATACTCAATGTGCGTGCTAGTAAAAATTTGCTTCACGTGCTAAAGGGTGAGTGTTCGCTAAAAGATGTTTTAATCGAGATAAAGCCGAATTTGACGCTGATTCCTGGCGAAAGCGGCGATGAAATTTTAAAATTTAACAACCAGTTTTTATATGAGAGATTTTTAGATGAGGCCAGCGTGCTTGACGGGCTTGATTTTCTCATCATCGATACGGGCGCGGGCATAGGCGGCAATACGCATATGTTTTTAGAAGCCGCCGATGAGGTGATAGTAGTAACAGTGCCTGATCCTGCGGCGATTACCGATGCCTACGCGGTTATAAAAGTAACTTCAAAGATAAAAGACAACATGCTTATGGTTTTTAACATGGTTAAAAACGAAAAAGAAGCGGTTAGAATTTTTGAAAATATCCAAAAGGTAGCGCGCGCAAATATAGGAAGCGAACTGAAGCTTGAGCTTTTGGGCTATTTAAGTGATGATAAAAACGTATCGCGCAGCATAAAGCAGCGAACACTTTTTACTCAGGAGAGTGAATTTAGCTTAAGTAGCGGCGAGATGAAGGATATCGCTTCAAGGCTACTTTACAGATTGGAACGAAAAGTGCTTGATACGACGGATAATAGGAGCTTTAAGGGCTTTTTTAAACGTTTGATAGAGCAATTTTAAATTTAGGACGAATTTTGAGAGCGGAAAATTTTATAGCGTTTTTTACGGTGTGCGGCTTTTTCATAGGGCTTATGTTTGTTACTTTAAAAGTAAGCGAACCTATCGAGATGATGGTATATACCTTTCTTATAACATTTGTCTTTTACCTGCTTATTCACATCATCATCATGAACTACATCGACGCTAAGAGAATTTTAAAAGGGCACAGCAAAGAGGAGTATGAAGAGACGGCTGATTATCTCATATCCGAGCTTGGCATAAGAGAAAAGCGTATAGATAGCCTGCTTGCCAAGCTTGCGGTGGAAAATGTGCTTATTAAGCAAACTTTGAGTAGCAAAAAGCATGGACAGAGCAAAGCAAAAGCAGCTTAACGCTTATGCGCAAACGATAAAAAAAGAGCAAGACGATATAGTCTTGCAGTACATGCCGGCACTGCGCGCGATGGCTTTTCGGCTAAAAGAACGCCTGCCTTCGCACATAGACGTAAATGACCTCATAAGCACCGGGCTTGAAGAGATGATCAAGCTATCTCGCAAGTATGATAAGGAGCAAAATGACTCGTTTTGGGGCTATGCTAAAAAAAGAGTTTACGGCTCGATGCTTGATTTCTTGCGAAGCCTTGATGTGGTAAGCAGAGCCAGCAGAGCGCTTATAAAGAGCATTGACAGCTTGGTTGACGAATATTTCAATACTCACGAAGAGGAGCCTAGCGATGAGTATTTAGCTAGCGTTCTTGATGAAGATATAGATAAAATTCGCGATGCCAGAAACGTAAGTTCAGTTGTGATGACCCTTAGTTTAGATGATCAGATGCAAATTTTAAGCGAAGAAAACGTGCTTGATAGAGTTGAAAAAGAGGACATGATAGAAAATATCGAGCAAATTTTATCCACCTTTAGTAAGCGCGATCAGCTGATAATTCAGCTATACTATTATGAAGAGTTAAATTTAAAAGAGATTAGCGAAATTTTGAATATTACCGAAGGGAGAATTTCGCAAATTCATAAACGTTTAATGAGTAAGATTAGAGATAGGCTTGAGGGTAGATAATGGCTGATATTTTAAGTCAAGAAGAGATAGACGCGCTGCTTGAAGTTGTCGATGAGGACGGCGATACAAGCGATATAGGAAGCTCATCGCAAGAAGATCAAAGACAGATAATTATCTATGACTTTAAGCGCCCAAATCGCGTTTCTAAAGAGCAACTTCGCGCGATAAAAGGCATTCACGATAAGCTTGCACGAAACCTGGCAAGTCAAATTTCAAGCGTTATGCGAAGCATCGTTGAAATTCGCTTGCATAGCGTTGATCAGATGACATACGGCGAATTTTTGATGAGCTTGCCAAGTCCTACCAGCTTTAACGTGTTTTCCATTAAACCGCTTGATGGAAACTGCGTTCTTGAAATAAATCCAAGTATAGCCTTCCCGATGATAGATCGCTTGCTTGGCGGTAACGGCGAAGGATTTGAAACCAGCAGAGAGCTAACCGATATAGAGGTAAATTTGCTTGACGCGATCCTTAGAATGATGATGCAGCGTCTTAAGGATAGCTGGAGCATGATAACCGACATGTATCCAAACGTAGAAGCTAAAGAGAGTAGTCCAAACGTCGTGCAAATAGTCTCTCAAAACGAAATCGTTATCATGGTTGTTATGGAGATCATTGTAGGAAATTCAAGCGGTATGATAAATATATGTTATCCCGTTATCTATCTTGAGCCGATATTAAGCCGTTTGGCAAACCGCGATATAATGCTTGGCGAAACAAGTGCAAAAAAGAGTAGAAATAAAGAGCTTAAGACTCTAATCGGGCGAGCCGAAGTGCTTTATGAGGCGATTTTAGGTAAGGCAAATATAAGCGTAGATGAATTTTTGAATTTAAAAGAGGGCGATATACTTCGTCTTGATCGCTCGGCTAATGATAAAGCTATCGTAACAATCGATAAAAAAGATGTCTTTTTAGCAGAAGTGGGACTTCATAGATTTAGAAAATCAATCAGGATAGAAGAGCTTATCAGAACTGATAGGGACGAGATTAAGCATATATTAGAGCAGTATGAAGAAGAGCGCAAAGCAAAACTTATGAGTTACGAGCAAGAGCATAACGAATATGACGATAATATGTTAGATGAAAGCAGCGAATATGATGAATGAATTTTTTAAGTTATTTGTAAATGAAGTAAAAGCGACCATCGAAGGACTTACCGGCAAAACCCCCGATATAGGCCCAAAAGCCGAATATGATGCCCCAAATCAAGAGGGAGTAAAGCCTCCTTTGGCAGTAGCAAACGTAAATATAAGCGGCGATATAACGGCTAAAATGATACTCGTAGCTACACCGGTGCTAATGAGTGCGGTAAGCGAGTGGATGATGGGCGAAGAGGAAATTTCGCGAAACGACGAGCTTGGCGAAGATGAGCTTGACGCTACAAAAGAGATATTTTCAAACATAATGGGCGCTTTTGCAACTTCGCTTGGCGCGCAAAAAAATATGCCGAAGCTGAATTTTGAAATTTCAAAGGTAAATTTCATAGACGAAAGCTCGAATTTCGATATAAGTTCATTTGAAAAACTCTACGTATATACCGTAAATATCGAAGATATACAAGAACAAATCGGAGTTGTGGTTGATTTTTCTTTCGTTAAATTTTTTAACAAAGACCATAAAGACGGCAATGCAAATTCAAAGAGTCAAGATGACGGCGCAAAGAGCGAATTTAGCGCCGAAGAGATGCGAAATATCGGTCTTATCATGGACGTTCGCCTGCCTATACGGGTGCGAATCGGCTCAAAAAGAATGCTTTTAAAAGATGTTTTAAGTATGGATATAGGCTCGGTAATCGAGCTAAATCAGCTTGCAAACGATCCGCTTGAGATATTAATCAGCGATAAAGTCGTAGCTCTTGGCGAAGTCGTTATCGTGGATGGAAATTTCGGTATCCAGATAACGCAAATAGGAAGCAAAAAAGAGCGCTTGGAGCAGCTTAGGTAATTCGCTCGCTTAAGCGATTGAAGGCTTTTGTTTGAGCAAAGCAGCCTTAATCTACCGCTTAAGCCTTATAAATAGGACTTAAAGAGAAATAATGGAAAAAATTTTAAATGATTTAACGAAATTTAGGGATTTTGCCGCGTATAAAAATCCTAGCGTTACGTTTTTTGGTTCGGCTAGATTTGAGCCTGATAATAAATTCTGTAAGATGGCTTACGAGCTTGCCTACTCGCTTGCAAATGACGGCTTTGCCATAGTTAGCGGCGGAGGCGGAGGCATAATGGAAGCTGCTAATAAAGGCGCTTTTGATAGCGGCAAGAGCCCTTCAATAGGACTAAATATCGTCCTTCCTTTTGAACAGATGACAAATCCTTATGCGACTAGCAAATTCGTATTTGAGAGCCTGAATGCACGCAAATTTGCGCTTATTGAAAGATCAAAGGCGTTTTTGATTTTCCCAGGAGGATTTGGTACGCTTGATGAGCTTTTTGAAATTTTGGTTCTTGCTCAAATTCGCAATAAAAGAGCTAAAATTTATCTTATCGGAAGCGAGTTTTGGGGCAAGCTTGACGATTTTATCAAAACTACTTTGATCGAGGAAAAAGCCATCAGTGCCGAAGATCTGAATCTTTATGAAATCAGCGATGATTTACCAAAAATCGCAGCTGAAATTTCTCAAATTTAAAATTATTTTATAAAATCGCACAAATTTTATTCAAAGATACTCTTAAACCCGTTTTTGATATTTTTAATGTTAAAGTCTGCGGGTGTATTCAAGTAGTTTTAAATTTGCGATAGGGTATATAAAAGGAAAATAATGAAAATTTTAATGGCGATGAGCGGAGGCGTTGATTCTACGATTAGTGCGAAAATGCTAAAAGAGCAAGGACACGAGATAATAGCTTGCTATATGAAGCTACACAAAAAACCCGGTTATCACGAAAAAAACATTGAAAAAGTAAAAAAGGCCTGTGAGTTTTTAGGTATCAAAATGCACGTGCTTGATCTGCAAGATGAGTTTGATAAATACGTATATCAGCCGTTTGTGGATACTTATAAAGATGGTCGCACGCCAAATCCATGTGCTCTTTGCAATAAATTTATAAAGCTTGGCGAGCTGCTGAAATTTGCTAAAAATTTAGGCTGCGATAAGCTTGCTACAGGGCATTATGTGCAGGTTGAAGACGGATTTATCAAGGTTGCAAAAGATCTTAATAAAGATCAGAGTTATTTTTTAGCTCAGGTGCCCCAAGAGGTGCTTAAGGATATGATTTTTCCGCTTGGCGATAAGCTTAAAAGTGATATAAAAGAGCTTGCAAAGAGCGTTGAGAGCTTGCGCGAATTTGGCGAGCAAGCCGAAAGTAGCGAAATTTGCTTTGTGGATACTACATATATAGATGTCTTAAATCGCCACTATGATACGAATTTGCCGGGAGACGTGGTTGATAAAAGTGGCAAGATAATCGGCAGACATAGCGGCTATATGCACTATACTATCGGCAAAAGGCGAGGGTTTGAGGTCTTTGGCGCGCATGAGCCGCATTTTGTTTTAAGCATAGATAGTAAAAGCAACCGGATAGTTGTCGGCTCAAAAGATGAGCTTGAGCGTAGCGATATCAAGATACAAGATATAAATATGTTTATTAACGAGCGAGAATTTGAGTGTGATGTGAAAGTTAGATACCGAAGCGTGCCTTTACGCGCTCGTGTTTTGATAGACGGACAAACGGGACATATAGAGTTAAAAGATAGAGCTTATGGAGTAGCTAGCGGACAGCTAGCGGTGTTTTACCGAGATGATTTGGTTATCGGAAGCGGGTTTATAGTTTAAATTTACATTTCGTAAATTTGAATTTAGTCAGAGTGAATTAAACTTTTAGATGTTTTAATTCACTCATTGATTTGCTGCCTTATCTTTGGAAATTTACATTACCGCCTTTTGAAGCCTTCTGTAAATATACTTTATGTTCAAATCAAGACTTAAAACGCCCGTAAATCTCATCTATTTTAATTTAAAATTTGTAATTGCGCTTAGTTTTTCATTAGCGTCTAAAATTTCATATCTGAAATTTGTAGCAACTTTGAATTCCTCAAGCCTTTTAGCGTGCATTTTGGCGTAAGTTTCGGCTTGTTGGGCGCTGTTAAAGGCATAAATTCCGCCGGCTATGCCCTTTTCTTCATTTTCGGTCCAAATTTTTCAGATAAATCCGCTTTCTTTGGTTATCAACTGGGCTAACTCTCGGCACTGCTCATACATTTCCTCGCCATAACCGCCTTTATAATCAAATAAAACCTGCATTATTACCATTGTGTCTCCTTTAAAATTTTAAAAAAATTATCATAAGCCGACTTGATATAAGCTCAAATTTGTAAGTAAGCTTAAAATTTGCGCTAAAATCGTTACGTTTGAGCTTTTTATCGCTCTTTACTCAAAGCTAAATTTTAAGTCGCAAAAGCAAATTTAAGTTCATTGTTGCTAAAATAACTCATCCAAAAACTCACAAAGGTAAAATTTCATGAGAGGTTATAAAATTTTCTCCGGTACCGCAAACGTCGAATTTTCCAAAAAAATTTCTCACTATCTTTCGCTTCCGCTTAGCGAGGCTACTATTAAGAGATTTAGCGACGGCGAGATCAGCGTGCAAATCGGTGAGAGCGTGCGCGGTAAGGATATTTTTGTCGTTCAGCCGACATGTGCGCCTGCAAACGTAAATTTGATGGAGCTTTTGATACTAACGGACGCTCTTAAAAGAAGCTCCGCTAGCTCGATAACTGCGGTGATTCCTTACTTCGGTTACGCAAGACAGGATAGAAAAGCCGCTCCTAGAGTGCCGATTACCGCTAAGTTGGTTGCAAACATGATACAAACGGCGGGTATTAACCGCGTGGTTACCATCGATCTTCACGCAGGGCAAATTCAAGGCTTTTTTGATATCCCGGTGGACAATCTTTACGGCTCGATAATATTTAACGAATACATCAAAAACAAACATCTGAAAAACCCTATCATAGCAAGCCCTGATATCGGAGGTGTAGCGCGCGCTAGAAGTGTGGCTAAGAATTTAGACCTTGATATCGTTATCGTCGATAAGCGCCGCGAAAAGGCAAACGAAAGTGAAGTGATGAACGTCATAGGCGACGTAAACGGCAAAGACGTGATACTTGTAGATGATATGATCGATACGGGGGGCACGATAGTAAAAGCTGCTAGAGTATTTAAAGAAAGAGGCGCAACTAGCGTGATGGCATGCTGTACTCATGCGGTGCTTTCGGGCAAGGCGTATGAAAATTTAAGCGATGATGCTTTAGATGAGCTTGTTATAACCGATACGATACCGCTAAAAGAGCAACTTGATAAGATAAAAGTTCTAAGTGTCGCACCGATATTTGGCGAAGTGATAAGACGTGTCTATCACAACGAAAGCGTAAATTCGCTATTTGGATAGAAATTTAAAAAGATTTTAGGCAAAAGCCTAAAATCTTGTCGTAAGATCGGTTAGCCACTCAGGGCTAATCTCTACTAAAAACCCTTCAACTACCTTATCAAGCCCCGTTAAAACCATAAGAGAAATTACGATTAAGCAAATTCCCATGATGATTTTACTTTTGCTTGCAAAATTTGCGATTTTCTCTCTTTTATTTTTAAAGCTCTGTCTTGAGGCAAGCCCTATGGCTATGAGAGGTATGACTGCCGAAATTCCAAATACGGTCATAACTATAAATACGTTTAGCAGGCTTTCTGCACGTGAAGCCAGAGCTATCGCCGCTCCAAGAGTAGGCCCTACGCACGGAGACCAAACGGCTCCAAGCATAACTCCTACTATGAATTGCCCTTTGGCGCTGTCAGGATTAAATTTGACTAAAAATCCTTGAGCTTGATTGCTAAAGCCGCTTGTTTTAGAGCTTATTAGCTCTTGCATTTTTGGACTAATAAGCCAAATTCCAACCAAAAGCAACAGTATTCCGCCTACGGTTCTTATGGTAGAGCTATCAAGCCCAAGCGCAAGTCCTACCGAGGAAAGCAGAGTGCCTATAAGGCTAAAAGATAGCGCCATACCAAGCGCAAGCGTTATAAGCCCGAATTTTGATCTGCTAAGAGCCGAAGAGACTATAATAGGCAGTATCGGCAAAACGCAAGGACTTAACGTGGTTAAAATTCCCGATAAAAAGCTAAAAAACAGTGTGGTAGCGCTGATATCCATAAAATTCTCTTAAAACGCCAGCTTTACTTGCTCTTTAATCTTCTCTTCGTTGGTTTCATAAAATGTCCTTGAAACCTCTTTGCCGTCTTTAAAAACTATGATAACTGATCTATCGTTTGCTCCAAGGCTCTTTACCTCGTCTTTTTGGCTATCAAAATCAACGGTTAAGAAGCTAGCTTTGTCGCTGTTTTGTTTGGCGATTTGGTCTAAAACTTTTTCTTGCTTTTTACAAGTACCGCACCAAGTAGCGTGGATATGTACTACTATACCTTTGCCTTCGCTCATAAGCTCGTCAAATTTAGCTTTACTAAAAGCTTCTCCTGCAAATGAAAAGGTCGCAAACGCTAAAGCGACGACTAAAATTTTAAATACTCTCATATTTTCTCCTTGTCGGTTTTAATTTGTTGGCGTATTTTATATTCCCTGTGTTAATCAAGTGTAAAATTTATACTGTTTGATAAAATACTTTATCCGCTTAATAAAATTTCAGAATACATTAAATTCCTCGGCTCTATAATACTAATTATAATAAATTATTATTAAAGGAGTAGTATGTCAAATAAAATGTTATTAAAAGCTATTTTTATAGCTACGGCTCTAACAATGAGTGCACAGGCGCACCAAGTGGTCGCTCAAAGTGTGGGTAAAAACAAATTCGAGCTTAAATTTTGGGCTCACGATAAATTTGAAGGCTACGCTTCAAAACAAGTTTTGGGTGCTAAGGCTTATGACGAGAATTTAAAGCTAATCAAAACAGGCATAGTTTATAACTATGACGATGATAAGAAGTTGCCTGAAATCTTGACAGATAAATCGCCTGCGGTAGTTACAATGACCTTTGATGCAGGACATTGGGTGCAAACGGATAAAGGCTACGTCGTGGGCGATAGAGCAAAGACAAAAGGGATAGTTTTTGACGCGATTAGAAGCATGAAGATAGGCAAAACCTACTTTTCGTGGAATGAAAACTTCTTAAAGCCCATAGGTCTTAAACTCGAGGTTATAGCGCTTAGCGATCCGTTTAAGATAAAAGTAGGCGAGAGCTTGCCCGTACTTGTTCTAAAAGACGGCAAGCCTGCTAAAAACGTTGGTTTTGAAACGGCAAAAGATGATATAGATAACGTAACAAATGAATTTGGCATTGCGCTTATTCCTATTAAAGAAAAGGGCTTAAACATCATCGCGGCTAAATCTTCAGAGCCTATTTTTACCGACGAAAGCGCTGAAAGAATGCTTATACAAAGCTCAATATCATTTGAGGTCAAGTAGTGAAAATTCTAGCTTTTATAGCGGCTTTATGCTTAAATTTAAGCGCTCACGGGCTATTTTATAGCGCACATGAGGGCAAAGCCATAATCATAAATGCAAATTTCACCGAGAAAATTCCTGCCGCTTATGCCCAGATCGTCATATACGAGGGTGATTCTGCCATACCGCTACTAACCAGCACAATGGATAGCGGCGGGAATTTTTCATTTTTGCCGCCTCGCAAGGGAGCGTATAGGATTAAGATTACCGCAAGTAGCGATCATGGCGAGCATACGAAAGAATTTGATATCGATGCAAACGATGAGCTGGCTCTTAATAGTTATAAAGAGCCTGTTTATCAAAAATATCTTGGAATTTTAAGTGCCATAGGCATAATCTTTGGTATTTTTGGTATCATTGCTATTACTAAATCAAGAAAAGTATGAAATTTGCACATATCAGAAGGAATTTTAAATAGCGAAATTTTAGTTGCGGGCTGGATTGTCTCGGGCGGAATTTGCGCTTATGCGCTTTATAAGCTTGATTTTGAGAGTATCCCGAAAGTCGCTATGCTAACGGCGCTGTTTTTCCTTGGATCTTTTGTGCATATCCCCGTGGGTCCAAGTAGCGTACATCTGCTTTTTAACGGCATTATCGGTGCGCTTGGTGGCTTGCAGGCGTTTTTAGCCATTATGATAGCGCTACTTTTCCAAGCTCTGCTTTACGGTTTTGGAGGTATAGGCGTACTTGGGGTAAATACCTTTATAATGGCGGCTCCTGCAGTTTTGGTGTGGTATTTTTTAAGGCCGCACTTAAGCTTAAAACCGAATTTGATCTCCTTTATCGGTGGATTTGCGCCTGTTTTACTAAGCGTTGCCTTGCTTATAACCATACTTTTAATAAGCAGCGCAAGGCTTGATTATGCTGTTTATATGATTTTTATTTTTAATCTGCCTTTGATGTTTATAGAGGGCTTGATATCGGTTTTTGCACTGCGTTTTATCTTGCGTTATAAGCCAAATTTCTTATGAGCCGACCGGTTTGCTATCTTTTAAGCATTATCGTTTATGATATCTTTTTGCTAAATGCGAGCGAAATTTATGCGGTTGATTTTGTAGCGCCCGTGCTTTCTTTTATCCTGTTTCAAAAAGATAAAAAAAGAGCTCTTGTTTGGCTGCTTTATTTAAATATATTTTTGATTTTTATCGTTGCTTCTTACGCTTTAAACGGCGATTTTGCAAGTGCAAAAAGCATTTTTGTAAGGACGAATTTAATATTACTTTTGGTTTTAAGCTTGCTTCTTGGCAAGGATAGTTATTTTGTTATTAAGGCTCTTTTTTCTTTGCGCTTACCGCAAAAATTAATCGCCATAATGATGATTTACGCTAAAGTTTTTGAAGAGCTTTTAGTGTGGGTCAAGGATATGCCAAAAACTCTTAAAATTCGCGGTGTCAAACGTGAAATTTCGCTTTTTTTCTTTAAGGCTTATGCAAGCCTTATCGGTAAGATTATCGTTAGCGGGCTTGATCGTTCGTTTGGCATATTTAACGCTATGAAGGTGCGAGGATATAGCGGAAAGATAGCGTTTTTACCTGCTTTGCGGGCAAGCTTGGCAGAAATTTTACTGTTTGTAATTGTTATTTTAACGGCTATTTTTAGAGCTTATAAAAATTTTATCTAAAGAGGATATATGCTGGTAGAGGCTAAGAATTTATCTTTTAGTTACGGCAAAAGCGTGCTTTTTGAAAATATAAATTTGCAAATTTCTTCAAGTTCAAGAATTGTGATTTATGGAGCTAACGGGAGCGGTAAAAGCACGTTTTTATCAATTCTTGCAGGTATAGCTTCGCCAAATTCGGGCGAGATAATAAAACAGGACAATCTGCAAATTTCATATCTTTTTCAAAACAGCTTTGATCAATTCGTAGCCCCAACCGTCATCGAAGATGTCGCTTTTTCGCTTTTAGCTAGCGGGGTTAATCCCAAAATTGCACAACAAAGGGCTATGGATATGCTTGAGAAATTTGAAATTTCTCATCTTGCAGATAGATCGATTTACTATCTTTCAGGCGGCGAGAAACGGCTTGTGGCGATAGCCGGCGCTTTGATAAAAGACGCTGATTTGTATTTGTTTGATGAGCCTTTTAACGAACTTGATGATGTTAAATCAGCTCTTACGCTTGCAAATTTAAATGCCAAAAATAAGCCTTTTGTGGTGATAACTCATAGCAAAAAAGAAATTTTAAGCAAAGAGGCGCAATGCTTTTTATTTACCGCAAACGGGCTTTTAAAGCAGGAGCAATGAGCCAAATTTGTTTGGTAAAATTTAGCAAGACTATAAAGCAAAGTTTAAATTTGTGCTTTTAAAGATGATTTAAGAGGCAAATTTACCTCTTAAATCAGTGTTCGCCTTTGTGCAAGAAGTAAAGCCCAAGACAAAGCGCAAGAATCGACACTGCAAGATAAGTCATCTCAAGCGGAGTTGTGAAATTTGCGTGCAAGACGCGCTGGAAGAAATTTACGATTAAGACCATAATGATGACTTTTCCGATCTTGTCTTTTAGCTCGTCAAGCGAGTGTACCTCTAAAACCTTGCTTTGTTTTGACTCCTTAAGAGCTTCAATCTCCGAGATAAAGAGTTCATAGATACCGAAACTAAAGATATAAAGAACCAGCGCCATTAGATATAGATCGATCGCTCCTACGATAACGCCCACTACATCCGAGTGGAAATTATCAGGATGAATACCTTTAAAGAAGTAGTTCCAAACGTCATTCATGATAACCAACACATCGTAACTTGCTATGATAAAGAGCACGATAGCCCCAAGCAGACCGAATATAACGGGAAGTATGGTAAATTTATTGCTTGCAAGCAAGATTTTTTCAAATACTTTTGAAAACATCAAATTCCTTATTTTTAATTTGGCTCGTATTTTACAGTTTTTTTCTTAAATTTATGACTTTGTTTTTATTAAATTTTACCCGCAGATCAATGCTTGGTAAAATTTAAGCTTTGACAGAAGCTTTATTGCGACATTTTTTCTTGAGGATAATATAAATTTTAGGATTTAAAGGCTAAATTTGTGCTCTTAAGTCATTAAATTTAGCCTTAGTCACGGCTTTAAAACCTGCAAATTACTCTTGCATTTGCGCCCATTTTTGAGCGATTCTTACCGCGTTGGTTGCGGCTCCTACGCGAATTTGATCGGCTACACACCAAAGGTGAAGGACGTTATCTCGGTAGTTGTCTTTTCGAATTCTGCCTACATAAGTGTAGTTGGTGTCGCTTGCGGTTAGAGGCATAGGATAAATTTTCTTTGAAGGCTCGTCCTCTATGACGATACTAGGCGCGGCTCTTAATACCTCTCTTGCTTTGTCGGCATTGATATCTTGGCTAAAGTGTATAGTGATAGCCTCGGAGTGGCTTCTAAGCACCGGCACACGCACGCAGGTCGCACTTACTTCGATATTTTTATGGAGAATCTTTTGTGTTTCGTTTACCATTTTCATCTCTTCTTTCGTGTAGTCGTTGTCTAAAAACACGTCGATATGAGGGATGAGGTTAAATGCCAGTTGGTGAGCGAAAATTTTTGGTTCGCACTCGTCAAGTTTAAATTCAAAGAATTTTTGAAGCTGTAAGACAAGCTCCTCCATGCCCTCTTTGCCCGCACCGCTTGCGGCTTGATATGTGGCGACATCTACGCGAGTTATGCCGTATGTGTCATCAAGAGGCTTAAGCGCTTGCACCATTTGGATAGTCGAGCAGTTTGGATTGGCAATGATGCCGCGGTTTACCCATTTGACTATATCTTGCGGATTGCACTCAGGAACCACCAAAGGCACATCTTCATCCATCCTGAAGTGGCTTGTGTTGTCTATCACAACCGCTCCGCTTTGAGCCGCAAGGGGTGCGAATTTCGCAGATATCGATCCGCCTGCACTAAAAAATGCGATATCGATCTCATGCTCATCAAATACGCTTTCAGTAAGCTCTACGACCTTATAGGACTTGCCGTTAAACTCAACTTCGCTTCCGGCACTTCTTGCGCTTGCAAGCGGCAACAGCTCATTTACAGGGAAGCTAACTTCTTCCATCACACGGAAAATTTCTTCGCCGACCGCACCTGTAGCGCCTACTACTGCAACATTAAACTTTCTCATAAACCCTCCTTTATACCATATTTTTTAAGATTCTCTCGTAAATTTTCTTCGCTTAAATTTAAAATTTCGCACGCCTCTTTTAAATTTCCGTCCACGCTTTTTACTACGTCGATTATAAGGTCTTTTTTTATCCCTTCTTTATCCTTTGGCTTTCTTGATTGTAAAAACAGATCGCTAGCCGAAATTTCATCTCCTTCGCTCATTATAGCCGCTCTTTGAACTACGGAAATAAGCTCTCTTATGTTGCCAGGGAATTCATACTCTTCAAGCTCTTTTGCAGCTTCTTTGGAGAATTTTTTAGCCTTGAAGCCAAATTCTTTGCAGGAATTTTCAAGAGCGCGATTTGCTATGGGCAAAATTTCCTCTTTGCGCTCTCTAAGAGGCGGGATAAAAAGAGGAATAGTATTTAATCTGTAAAAAAGATCTTCCCTAAATTTGCCCTGTTTTATCAAGTCTTGCAAATTTGCGTTAGTCGCGCAAACTATCCTTACATCTATTTTAGTGCTTTTAGTAGCTCCAAGACGCGTTATCTCCCTTTCTTGAAGAGCCCTTAGAAGCTTTGGTTGCAAATTTAAAGGCATCTCTGCAATCTCGTCTAAAAATAGCGTCCCCCCGTCAGCGAGCTCAAACTGACCCTTTTTTTGAGCCGAAGCGTCCGTAAACGCTCCTTTTTCAAAGCCAAAAAGTTCGCTTTCAATGAGATTTTCAGGAATGGCCGCCATATTTAGCGCGATGAAAGGCTTATTTGCGCGAGGAGAGCTTTTGTGTATAAAATTTGCAAAGAGCTCTTTTCCCACTCCGCTTTCGCCGCTAAGCATTATGCTAACATCGGTTAAAGCCGATTTTTTGGCTATATGAAGCGTTTTTTCAAGAGCGGGCGAAGTGGAGTAAAATTCGCTTGACTCGGTAGCTTTAACTTCGCTTGGTTTTTGTATTTTTTTAGATAATTTTTGATTTAGAATTTCAACTCTTTTTATGGCTTGATAAAGCGTTTCTATATCAAACGGCTTTGTTAAAAAGTCCTTAACTCCAAGCCTTACGCTCTCAATGGCTTTGTTTAAAGTAGCGTTTCCCGTCATTATGATAACGTCAAATTTGCCCTCTAATTTTTTTATAAATTCAAGTCCGTCCATTGTAGGCATATTGATATCGGTTATTATAAGATCGGTATCATCGCTTAGCTTCTTAAGAGCCTCAACTGCGCTTTTGTAGCTTTTGATTTGCAATTCTTCGTATTCGCCAAGCGCTATTTCAAGGGATTTGCGCATATTTATGTCATCTTCGACAATGACTATATTCATAACCTACTCTTTTATCTTAAATACGCCGATAATAGCAGAATTTGGCTTAAATTTAATTGTAAATCGAATCGGCAAAAGCGTTACATCGGTTTTTGTGTGTAGATTTATTCCTTGTGAATTTTGGCTGTGAGTGTAGAAGTCTTGAACTTTAAATTTATAAGATATGAAGCATTCAAAAAGCTTGTCTTTGTGCAAATTTAGATAGGTTAAAGCGTCATTTTGCTCATTTTTCTTTTCGTTGATTTCGCATAAAAATTCATCTCGAAGATTGGTTAAAACCATAGCTTTTGATATTGCTAAATTTTCGTAGTTTATAATGTGATTCTTAGTAGAAATTTTGGCCCAAAGGATAAATTCCTCCGAGCCAAATAGAGTTGATATCAGAAGTATCAGTATGCAAAAATTTCTTGCCACTTGCTTTGATCTAGTTTAAGTTCCATTCTAACGCGGTAAAGACCGTCTTTGAAGTCATGCTCGACTATCGAAGCGTTTTTGACAAGACCGCTTACTTGAGCCGTTATGGTTGAGTCTTTTAGCATTGCGTCTCTAACGGTATCGCGAGAGTTGATCTTTACTCCGTAAAGCTTTTCTGCAAGCTGCCTGTGAGCGTCGGCTATCGCTGCGCGTTTGGCAAGAGCTAAAGATTGGGCTTGAGAGACGGTGTTAAGAGGCGCTATGCCTTCGCCTACCGCACTAAACATCGCTTCTACCGGAGCTATGTCATATATCATCTTTTCTTGCTTCATGACATCTCTTATATCGTCTTTGTCGATCTTTTGTATCACGACATCTTGCTGTGCCATGCCTAAATTAGCGTCTTTGCTAGAGCAACCGCTCATAACCATAGCCGCCACGCCGATCATCGCAACATAAAAACTCTTCATTTTATAACCTTTTTATAAATTTCATTTGCTAATCATTAAAGCAAAATTTATTCCAAAATACTGCCGCCGTCTTCGCCCTGCTCATCGCCTTCTTCGCTTTGACTTTCTTCCTTAGGGCATGCCGCTACGCTTACTACGTCGTCTCCATCGACATTTACGACTATTACACCGCTTGTATTGCGACCGGCTTTTCTGATGCTTTGCATATCTACCCTGATCATCTTGCCGCTTGAGGTTAGAGCCATCAAATCCTGCTCTTCATCAACCATCAAGACTCCTACCAGATCGCCTGTACGGTTGGTTAGCTTCATGCAGATTACGCCCTTGCCGCCACGATTTGTTAAGCGGTACTCTTCAGCGGTTGTGCGCTTGCCGATACCTTTTTGAGATATGCTAAGCACCTCTTGATCGTTGCTTTCAATTACTGCCGCACCTACTACCTCGTCGCCAAGCTCTTTAAATTTAATTCCCGTTACGCCGCGAGCCGTTCTTCCCATCTGGCGAACTTTGCTAACATTAAATTTAAGACACATACCTTTTTTAGTAACGATAAAGAGCATTTTGCCGGCAGCTACACTATCTACGTTTTCGTCTAAATTTTCATCTTGAATTTCTATCTCTTGAGTTAAGGTTGTATTTTCATCATCGCTAATAGGCGGGATAAATTCATTTTCATCGCTCTCAACGATCAGCGCGGTTACCAGTTCGTCGTTTTCATCAAGAGTAATGGCTCTTACTCCGATAGAGCGTATGTTTTTAAATTCGCTTAAATTTGTGCGTTTTACTACGCCGTTTTTCGTAAAGAACGCAAGCGACTTGTTTTCGTTGAAATCAGTTGTCGGAATGATCGCTTTTATCTTTTCGTCAGGCTGAAGTTGGACTAAATTCACTACCGCTTTGCCTTTTGCCATGCGACTTCCTTCAGGAATTTTATAAACTTTCAGCCAGTATAGTTGTCCGCGATCGGTTACAAACATCAGCGTATCGTGAGTATTTGACGTAAAGAAGCTTTCGATGAAGTCATCATCGTATGTAGTTACTGCTACTTTGCCCTTACCGCCTCGCTTTTGCTTCTCGTATTGCTTGCTTGGCACTCGTTTGATATATCCGCGATGAGTTATGGTTACGACCATGTTTTCATTAGGTATCAAGTCCTCGATATCGATATCGTCATAATCATCCACTATCTCGGTAACGCGCGGAACTTTAAATTTGCTCTTTATTTCGATGAGTTCTTCTCTAATCAGTGTTTCAAGCAAAGTTTCGCTCTTTAAAATTTCGTCAAGTCTTGCTATCTCGGATAGTAGTTCTTGAAGCTCGTTATCAAGCTTTTCTCGCTCAAGACCGGTTAGCTTGCTTAGCCTCATATCCAAAATCGCATTTGACTGAAGCTCGCTAAGTCCAAATTTAGCCATCAACCCATCTCTGGCCGAAGTCGTATCGGGGCTATTTTTTATAAGTTCTATTACCTCATCGATATTATCAAGCGCGATTTTAAGACCCTCTAAGATATGGGCTCTTGCGCGTGCTTTTTGAAGTTCAAAAATAGTGCGTCTTATTATAACCGTCTTGCGGTGATTTAAAAACAACTTAAGCAGATCGATAAGACCGAAAATTTTAGGCTCTTTGTTGTCTATCGCAAGCATTATGACGCCAAAGGTGCTCTCCATAGTTGTCGATTTAAAGAGATTGTTTAGCACGATATCGCTCATCGCATCGCGTTTAAGCTCGATAACTACGCGAATTCCGTCTCTATCGGACTCATCGCGCACTTCGCTAATGCCCTCTATCTGTTTTTCTTTGACAAGATCGGCTATTTGCTCGATGAGGCGAGCCTTGTTTGTTTGGTAAGGAAGCTCGTCAATTACTATCACGTCCTTGTTCGGCTTTTTTTCGATATGGGTTTTTGCTCTTATCTTTACGCGACCTCTACCTGTTTTGTAAGCTTCGATAATGCCTTTTTTGCCAAATATGATACCGCCTGTCGGGAAATCAGGACCCTTGATATGCTCCATAACCTCCTCAAGAGTTGCGTTTTTATTATCAAGAACCAACAAAAGTCCGCTTATCAGCTCATCAAGACTATGCGGAGGAATGTTTGTGGCCATACCTACCGCTATACCGCTTGAACCGTTTAAAAGCAAATTCGGAACTCTGCTAGGCAAAACATCCGGCTCAACGGTGCTGTCATCGTAGTTTGGAATAAAATCAACCGTGTCTTTATCTATATCGCGAAGAAGCTCTTCAGCCAAATTTGTCATTCTAGCTTCCGTATAACGCATCGCCGCCGCACCGTCGCCATCGACCGAACCGAAGTTTCCTTGACCGTCAACGCTTGGATATCTCATAGAAAATGGCTGAGCCATACGAACAAGCGCGTCATATACGGCTGTATCGCCGTGCGGGTGGTACTTACCGATGACATCACCTACGATACGAGCCGACTTTTTATAAGGGCTTCTTGAGCCTACTCCAAGATCGTTCATGGCGTATAAAATTCTTCTATGAACAGGCTTAAGTCCGTCTCTTGCATCAGGCAATGCACGTCCTATGATAACGCTCATAGAGTAGTCCAGATAGCTTGCTTTTATAGAGTCTTCAATGTCTATAGATTCGATATCTTGATTTGCTTCAAATATGTTTTCCATTTGTATCCTTAAAATTAACTCATAGATTCTAGCTAAAATTTGATAAAAGATGGCTAAATGCGAAATTTGATACGTAGATTATTAAGCATTTGTTAGTAAATTAATTTGATATGTTTTTTGAATTAATCCGGTAAAAGAAAGCTTGTGCATTGATGTTTTATTGTGCAGGCTGATTAAATGATTTGTGATCTATCAAATATCTCTTGGGTCTTATACAATAAAGCTGTATGGCAAATTTGGCTTTAGCTATTAATACTTCGCATCGGCTAAAACAAGTCCAAACAAGACTTCTACGCCAAATTTTTCAAGTGCTGTTTTAGCTTCAATCATTGTAGTTCCCGTAGTTATTATATCATCAACCAAGATAACGGGAAATTTTGGAATTTTGTTTAGTTTGAAATTTCTTGGATGCTTTATGCGAAAGGCTAAATCCTTGCCCGAATAATTTACATCAGAGCTTGCATAAAGGCAAGAATGAAGCGGCTTGATCTCATCGCTTTTAAGAGCGCGAGCCAAAATCGCCGTGTGAGAATAATCAAATTTAACCCTATCGTCTATCGCTACGGCATTTATTTTTGAGCCGAATTTGAAATTTTGGGCAAATTTTTTGAGACTCAAATTCGCAAGGCTTTTGTATATAAATCTGCCGTGAAATTTATGCTTGGAGTGGATTAAATTTTTAACTTCGGAGTAGTCAAAGAAGCTGTAAATTTTAAAATCGTCTTTTAAAATTCTTGTTTTTAAAGATGAATTTTTAAGGTGCAAGGCGCAAAATTTACATAAAATTTTAATGCTTAAGCGCCCACAATTTGCGCACCTCATCAGCTTTTTAGAATTTGAACGGCGGCTCGTTTTACGATATCGCTTAAAAGTTCGTCTATAAATTTGTCAAATGCGCCGCTTGTCTGGATAGGGGCGAATTTGGTTTGTGTTTGTGCGACATTTTTTGTTATGGTCTGATCGCCGCGCCTTATCGTTAGCATTACTTTTGCTTCGCCTTTTAGGTTGTCCGTGCTATATCCGCTTAAATTCGCTTTAAGCCATACGATCTGCACATCAACTATTATATCGCTAGAAAAGCTCACAACTTGCCCGCCGAGCCTTGAAATTTCCTTTTCAAGAGCGTCTTTTAGCCAGACGGAGATGTCGTTTTGAAGTGTAACGTATTCGCTAACATCGCCTTTTGAATTCGTTATCGTTGCGACTATGCTTTTGTTTTGGCGATTGTCTATGACCGAGTTTATTTGAACCTGTTTGGCAAACCCTAAAGAATTTGAAGTTGAGTTATAAGGAGATAAATTGAGAACCGAACTTTGTTGTGCACAACCTAAAAATAAAAAAGGAAGTAGGGCGATAAGTATGTATTTTTTCATGAATTTCCTTTATAGCTTTGAAATTTCTTCAGCGACTTTGTTAGCCGCTTGTTTGACCAGCAAAGATACGTATATGTCAAATTGTCCCGTCCTGCTTACTGCAAGTTTTTTTACTTCTTGTTTTGTAGTTATATTGAGTATTCTGCCGTAATTTATGTTTTTAATTTTAAGTACTCCAAAAAGTTGTGAATTTAGCTGCTCTTGACTTCTGCTATAAACTCCTTTAAGCTCGGTAAATGAAAAATCAAGTCTATATGTGTAAGGAGATGTTTGATTCTCTACAACAAGAATACCTCTTGAAAGAAGCTCTTGTTTTAAAAACATATAAAATAGTGGCTCAAGTCTTGGGTTTGAATTAAATACAACGGTGCTTCCGTTTTGTCTTATATATTTTATGCTTTGAGCATCCTCCCTCTCGTCCGTTATCCTGTGTATGTATACTTTTTTAAGTGCGGTTTTTGTGTCTATCATATTTTTTTTGAGGCAACATTTTATGGCAACATCACTTCTATATTTTGTGCCGTTTATAGTTACGGTGTTTCCTGAGCCTTTGCAAGAACTGCAATCAATAGGAATTTTCATAACCTCTTCGAAGTGAAATTTAGCATCGCTTGAAGATGAGCTAGAAAAGTTACCGGTTACAACAGCTCCATCGCTTGTCTTTGAAGAGCAACCTAAAAATAAAAAAGCCGCCGCTATCATCAAAAAAATCGTCTTAAATTTCATACTGTATCCTTAAAATTTTATATTAATCCAAGCAAATTTTATTCCGCCTGCGAAATTTAGCCCGAATTTAAGCCTTAATCTATCTTAAGCACGCTTAAAAACGCTTCTTGCGGTAAATTTACCTTGCCTATGGCTTTCATTCTTTTTTTGCCCTCTTTTTGCTTTTCAAGCAATTTTCTCTTACGTGTGATATCGCCTCCGTAGCACTTTGCAGTGACGTTTTTGCCCATTGATTTAACTGTCTCGCGCGCTATGATTTTATTGCCGATACTTGCTTGGATAGCTACTTCAAAAAGCTGTCTTGGCACGATCTCCTTCATCGCTTTTACGAAGTCTCGACCCTTGCTTTGAGCTTTGCTTTCAGGTACGATGATAGAGAGCGCATCTACCGTTTCTCCCGCAACCTTGATATCAAGCTTCACCAGGTCTCCCTCTCGGTACTCGCTAGGCTCATAATCAAAGCTCGCGTAGCCTTTGGTGCTTGATTTAAGCTTATCGTAAAAGTCCATCACGATCTCATTCATCGGTATATCGTATTCAAGCAACACACGCTCTGGTGTTATGTAGTCCATCTTAGTCTGAATCGCTCGGCGGTTGTTTAAAAGCGTGATGATATTGCCTAAAAATTCACTAGGCGTGATGATAGTCGAGCGCACGTAAGGCTCTTTGATCATCTCGATTTTATTTACCGGCGGAAGCTGGCTTGGGTTTTGAATCTCTAAAATTTGCCCGTCCGTTTGGATAACTTCGTATGTCACGGTCGGTGCAGTTGCTATCAGATCAAGGTCAAATTCACGCTCCAAACGCTCTTTGATGACCTCCATGTGAAGCAGTCCCAAAAATCCAACGCGAAAGCCAAATCCAAGAGCCACAGAAGTCTCAGGCTCGTAGCTTATGGAGCTGTCGTTTAGCTTAAGCTTATCAAGAGCGTCGCGCAGATCTTCAAATTTGTCCGTTTCTATCGGATAAAGTCCTGCAAATACAAATGGCTTTGCCCTCTCAAAGCCGCCGACCGGCTCTTTAAGCGGATTTTTGGCAAGCGTTATCGTATCTCCTACCTGCACGTCGCTTACGTTTTTAAGCCCAAGCACGACTATGCCTACTTCGCCCGCGCTTAGCTTGCTTGTCTTAATCGGTGCGATCGGGTTTGGATACATAAGATCAAGCACGATATGCTTTTTGCCCGTGCCCATAACCAAAATTTCATCGTTTTTGGCTAACTCGCCGTCATACACGCGCACAAGAGCCAGCGCGCCAAGGTAGTTGTCAAACCAACTATCGTAAATCAGCGTCTTAAGCGGGCTTTTTATATCTCCGTGCGGTGGCGGAATTCGCGTGATGATAGCCTCAACTAACTCTTTTATACCTATGCCACTCTTTGCGCTTACTTCGATAGCATTTGAGCAGTCAAGCCCGATAACGTGCTCTATCTCGTTTTTTACGCGCTCAGGGTCTGCTGCCGGAAGGTCAATTTTATTTATCACGGGGATGATTTCAAGGTTGTTTTCAAGTGCGATATAGACGTTTGCGATGGTTTGAGCCTCGACTCCTTGGCTTGCGTCCACCACTAAAAGCGCACCTTCGCAGCTTGCTAGACTTCTACTTACTTCGTAGCTAAAATCAACGTGTCCCGGAGTGTCGATTAGATTTAAGATATATTTTTCGCCGTTTAGGTTGTGTTCAAGTCTCACGCTTTGAGCTTTTATCGTGATACCGCGTTCTTTTTCGATATCCATCGTGTCCATTATCTGACTACTCATCTCGCGGTCGCTTACCGCTCCGCACTCTTGGATTAAGCGGTCCGCAAGAGTGCTTTTGCCGTGATCTATGTGGGCTATGATGCTAAAATTTCTTATGTTTTTCATTCAAATTTGCTCTTGTGTTTAAAATTTGTCTTATTTTGCCAAAAAATCTTTTATTTTTCGCTAAATTTGAGTATTTACCCGCTTGCCTATATCTTTTAGTTTTGAAAACTGCTCGATGAGGTTTGGCGCGTCATCAAGGCTTATGGCAAATGTCCATAGGTATGTTATTACCGAGTAGATATGTCCTGCGGTTGCTTTATCGTTTGCAAGAGTTATGATAGCTAGACCAAAAAGTACGGCGGCGCTTATGCCGATGATTAAAAAGCTCATTGCTTCGCGGTTTGATATCCTTACTCTTAATAGCGAAAGTAGATTGTAGTGCCTTTTTAGCTTGTTTTCTCTAGCTTCTTTTATCCTGCTAACCTCTTTTTCTATTTGGTTATTTAGTCTTAAGTAGAGTTTGTCGTTTTTGCTTATGTATCTTGGTAGCAAAATAGCAAATATAACGATTACTATAAATGTCGCCAGACCCACGTAAAATTCGATAAAAAATAGCATAACCACAGAGCCAAAAATAGAAACCGCCGACGTAAAAAGCATAGGAAAATGCTGCTCGAAGAAATCCACAAATTCCCGCGACAAATTCGCTCTTGCTATTATTACGGAGTCATCTTTGGATTCTGCTTTTTCATTCATTATCACTTTTACGGCAAGATCTGCATAAATTTTAGTAAAGACCTGCGTATCAATCCTGCGTCTTGCAGCTCCTATGCCCCATCCTATAAAGACCATGAGCGAATAAGTAAGCGCTAGCAAGACTTTACCTTCTATGATGGCGTTTATGGCGATACCTGCTAGCAGCGGATATATAAGAAACAGTCCGTTTTCGGCAAGCACCAAGCTAAATGCTAAAAATAGCTTTTTGAAATTTTGCTTGGCGATGAGTTTTAGCGTTTTAAAAGCGCTATTTTTCATGAAATTCCTTTGTTTGAATTAAGCTAAATTTTATAGGCTTTTAAATTTGATGTCAAATTTAAAATTAGTTGTAACTATTGACATTACAATAAAAATTAGATAGACTTCGCTCGTAAGTTGTAATTAAAATTATTACAACAAAATTTTAAAGGATCTAAAATGCAAAAAGTAGCTATCATAGGCGCAAACGGAAAGAGCGGTAAAGAGTTGGTAAAAGAAGCCTTGCTTCAAGGTTATGAAGTAACCGCTATCGTGCGAAACAAAGAGTATAAAAACGATAAAGTTAAGGTTGTTTATAAAGACGTGTTTGAGCTTAATAAAGAAGATTTGAGCGAATTTGACGTAGTTATAAGCGCATTTGCCGTATGGACGAAAGAGACTTTTTATCTTCATGCAAAGCACACCAAGCATCTTGCCGATCTTCTTAGCGGTAGTAAAACTAGACTATTTATCGTGGGCGGAGCGGGAACTCTTTATGTAGATAGCGACCACAAAGTAATGCTAATGGACGCACCTGATTTCCCGCCTGAATACCTAGACGTAGCAAAGGCTGACGCAGGATCTTTTTATGAGCTAAAAGATAGAAAAGATACTCTTTGGACTTACGTTTCGCCTGCTGCAAACTACGATGAAAAGGGAGCTAGAACAGGTAAATATAAAATCGGAAGCGATGAGCTTATTTTAAATTCAAGCAACCAAAGCTACATAAGCTATCCTGATCTTGCTTTGGCGATAATTGATGAGATAAAAAACCAAAATCATATAAATAGATGCCTAACTGCGGTAAGCGGCTAAAATTTATGTTTTTGCCCGTAAAATTTGCTATTTTTAGCTAGAATAACGAAAAAATATTTTTAGGTAAAAATGCAAATAGGGCAAAAATTTTCAATTGCGGTTCATATTCTTTTGAGTGTCGAGTTTTTTAAAGAGGATAAAAACACTAGCGAATTTCTGGCTGAAGGTATAGGTGTAAATCCCGTAATCATAAGAAATATCACGACTCTTTTGAAAAAAGCTAAATTGATAAAAACTTCTCCCGGTGTAGGCGGACTATCCTTGCTAAAACAGCCAAGTGAAATTACGCTACTAGATATTTATAACGCTGTAAATTCGGATCAAAAAGAGCTTTTTAAAATACATCAAAAATCCCCTGCCGCTTGTCCTCTCGGCGGACAAATTCAAAATTTGCTAAGCGGACATTTTTTAGCTGCGCAAAACGCTATGCAAAACAAACTCTCTTGTATAAATTTACAAAATTTACTTGACGAACTAAGGGTTTTAGGCTCTTAGTTTAGGATTTAAAATTTTGTTTTAGCAAGTTAATATTTTCAACCAAAATAAGGTTAAACTAAATTTTAAAACAGCCGATATAGAATGAATATTTGGTAAATGAAATTTTAAAATACGCAGAAAAAATAATACTCGGCTTATTGTCAAATTTTAAATACTTTAATAATAAATGTGATACAATCGGCAAAAATTTAAAGGAAATTTAATGATATTTGTAGATGCTTGTTTTAAGAAACCTACGCCTTATACTCCTGTTTGGATGATGCGTCAGGCGGGGCGCTATCTGCCCGAGTATATGGCGGTTCGCAAGTCGGCGGGAGATTTTTTATCGCTTTGCAAGGATTATAAAAAGGCAAGTGAAGTAACTATCCAGCCTGTTGATATTTTAGGTGTTGATGCGGCGATACTTTTTAGCGATATCTTGGTCGTGCCGCTTGAAATGGGTATGGATCTTAAATTTGTGCAAGGCGAGGGGCCTGTTTTTAGCGATCCGATCAAGACAAAAGAGGACTTAGACAGGCTTGACGTGCAAAAATCAATCAAAAATTTAAGCTATGTTTATGATACGATCAAGCTAACTCGCGAAAATTTGGCTCAGGATAAAGCTCTAATCGGATTTTGCGGTGCTCCTTGGACGATAGCTACTTATATGATTGAGGGCGGAGGGACGAAAACTTATGCCGTTAGCAAGAAGCTTTTATACTCAAATCCCGAATTTATGCATCAAATTTTAGCCAAAGTTACCGCTGCACTTATCGGCTATATGAAAGAGCAAATTAAAGCGGGCGTAAATGCGGTGCAAATTTTTGACAGTTGGGCGGCGGCGCTTGAGATGAGTGCGTATTTTGAATTCGGGTTTAAATACATCTTGGAGATAGTTGATGCGCTTAAGGCTGAATTTCCGCAAATTCCCGTTATCGTATTTCCAAAGGGCATAAGCGGATATCTTGATAAGATAGATGGAAATTTCGAGGTTTTTGGCGTGGATTGGAGTACTCCGATAGAGCTTGCCAAGGCGAAGTTAAGCCCTAAATTTGTCCTTCAAGGCAATATGGAACCGACAAGGCTATACTCAAAATCAGCGATTGACGAAGGTGTCGATAAAATTTTAGAAGTTATGCAAGATACGCCTCATATATTTAACTTGGGGCATGGAATTTTGCCTGATATTCCTGTAGAAAACGCAAAACATTTCATCAGGCGGGTTCAGGAAAAAAGTAGCAAATAATTATAATATTGTAAAAAGGAGTTGTTATGAAAAAAGTTGCTAGCAAAATAGCTTTAATTATATTTGTGTTGCTTACAATAGCATTTTCCGTATTTGAAACCGTAAGCTATAAAGGCATGAAAAATACTATCATAGATGTATCTAAAACATCCAAAGAGGCTTCTACACGCTCTGTGGCAATATATGTAAGAGAGTATTTTAACTCTAAAATAGTTGCGGTTGAAAATTTGACAAAATACATTCAGGACAATCCTTATCTAATGCAAGACAGAGAGAGCCTTAAAGATCGTTTAATAACTATGGCTACGGCTTTGAATATAGCGGAATTTTATATAGGTTTTAGCGATAACGGTCATTTGTTTGATGCGGTGACTAAGCCTGGGCACAGGCCTGAATTTTTACATTTAACACCAGAAAAAGATAATTACGATTCAAGAACCAAACCTTGGTACAAGCAAAGTGTGGCAAAAGGTGATTTAGTATTTACTCATCCTTATTTGGCTCAATCAAGCGGTAAATACACTCTTACTATAGTTAAGCCAATAATCATAGATAGTAAAGCTGTAGGTGTCGTAGCTGCGGATATGTATTTAGATGATATAGCCAAAGATGTAGCACAGATGAAAGAGTCAGAAAGTAGCAGCGTAGCTATCGTTGATATTGATGCAAGACTTTTGGTTTATCATCCAAATAATAATTTCATTTTGTCTGAAGAGCCTGATTTAAAAACGGCTATTAATTTGGCTATAGATAGTTATGCATCCAGTCAAGGCAAAGCATATATCCATACTTTAGGTGGGGACGAGAGACTTTTTGCTTGCCATAAATACGATAAAGCTAATTGGCTTATCTGCTCTGATAACTCACTTAGTGATTATGACCCTGTTTTAAATGAAATTATTTATCACGAAACTATATTTTCAACCGTATTTGTTATGGGTATCATAGGTGCATTAATCTTTGTAGTAGGATACTTTCTCAAACCCCTCAACCTAATTTCAACAGGATTAATATCCTTCTTTAAATTCCTAAACCATGAGATAAAAGAGCCTGCTAAATTAAACGTAAAAACCAAAGACGAATTTGGACAAATGGCATCTTTAATAAATGACAACATAAGCAAGATAGAATCAGCCAAAATCTCTGAAAACGACTTTATAAAAGAAGCAAATACATTCGTAGACAGTATCAAATCCGGAGACTTTACGGCAACTCTTAATGCACAAACGTCAAACCCTGCATTAAATCAGTTAAAACATACATTTAAAGAGCTTCAAGAGGCTTTAAAAGATAATATTGCCAAAAACGGCATAGAACTTATAAATCTTCTTGATAAATTTAAAAATCAAGACTTTACGGCTAGACTTGATGATAACGGTAAGATGGCAGAAGGAGTAAACGGACTAGGTGAAGAGATATCAAACATGCTTCGTGCAAATTTGTCTCAGGCTGAAAATTTAAGACAAAAAGCACAAGCTCTATCTGAATACATGAACGAACTAACAAGCGGAGCTAATAGGCAAGCAAATTCACTTCAAGAAAGTGCAGCCGCAGTAGAGCAGATGAGCTCGTCAATGTCTGCCATATCTCAAAAGACTCAAGATGTAATAAGACAAAGCGAAGAGATAAAAAACATAATAGTAATAATAAGAGATATAGCAGATCAAACAAACTTACTAGCATTAAATGCTGCTATAGAAGCGGCACGTGCCGGAGAGCATGGACGTGGCTTTGCGGTAGTTGCCGATGAAGTAAGAAAACTAGCCGAAAGAACTCAAAAATCATTAGGTGAGATAGAAGCTAATACAAATGTACTCGCTCAAAGCATAAACGAGATGAGTGAATCTATAAAAGAACAAGCTGACGGAATAAACATGATAAATCAATCGGTTGCCAATATAGATGATCTAACCAGACAAAATGTAATAGTAGCCAATAAGACAAACGAGGTAACAGCTGAAGTTGATAGTATGGCTAAAGATATAGCAGATGATGTGAAGAGGAAGAGGTTTTAGTTAATGATCGTTTTTGGGCCTGTAAGCTCTAGACGTTTTGGCACTTCCCTTGGGGTTGATCTGTCTCCTAAAGGGAAGTGTTGTAATTTTGATTGTGTTTATTGCGAGCTAACTCAAGCTAAGATAGTGGACGAGATATCAGATCCGCCAAGCGTTAATGATGTAGTAAATGAGGTCAGGCAAGCCCTTAAGAAAGATAAAAATATTGACGTTATAACGATTACCGCAAACGGCGAGCCTACTTTATATCCGAATTTAGCCGAGCTAATTGCCGAGTTAAATTTGATAAAAGGCAAGTTGAAACTTCTTATACTTTCAAATGGCACGGGCGTGCTTAATCCTAAAATTTACAATGCTCTTTTGGGGCTTGATTTAGTTAAATTTAGCCTTGATAGTGCTATTCAAAAGACATTTCTTAAAGTAGATCGAGGCAAAAAAGATCTGTACGTTTCGGATTTGATTGAAAAAATGAGTGAATTTAGTAAGAAATTTAAAGGCGAACTTGTGCTTGAAATTTTAGTTGTCAAAGGATTAAACGACACTAAAAAGGAGTTTGAGGCTTTAAATTTGGCTATAAATAAAATATCGCCTAGTAGGGTTGATATAAGCAGTATCGATCGCCCTCCGTCATATCCTGTTAAGGGTGTTTCAAGAGAATTTTTAAATGAGCTTGCTTGTGAGATCAAAAACATTCCATGCGTAGTAGCTAGTGCTAAATATAGCGGTGATCTGCTTGAATTTGATGAGGAGCAGCTTTTACAGCTGCTTGCTCGTCGTCCTCAGAGCGAAAATGACGTTAAAAACAGCTTTTCTGAAAACTCAAAAAAAAATTTAAATAAACTTTTAGAATCTAAAAAAATAAAAATAGTAAATATAGCCGGAGCTCATTTTTATAAACTAAGCTAAATTTAGATAATGCTTTGAAAATATTGGTAAAAGCCTAGAATTTAAGCTAAATTTTATTGACAAAATCTATATTTTTCTCTATAATGCCACTTTCTTTAACAACTTATTCCGGATTAGCTCAGCGGTAGAGTAGTCGGCTGTTAACCGATTGGTCGCTGGTTCGAATCCAGCATCCGGAGCCACTTACTTTCAGTTCCATTTTTTTCTTTATTTTTCCGTTTTATTCTTTTTCTTTCCAAAAAGTTCTTAAAAAGCCTTAAATACGAGCTTAGAATTAACTATTTTTCTTTGATTTTTGATCTGTTTTCGCTTAAACTTTTCTTATTTTTTCCTTAAATTTCTTATTGATTCTATTCTATTCCGAAAAAAAGTGAGACAAAAGTGAGACAGTAAGTATAAAATTTTTTACTGTCTCACTTTTTAATAAAGTATTATTTTAACAGTTGATATGATTATACGCTATTACAAAAATAACAGTTTACTTTTTAGTTGTTGGTTCGAATACTATAGTAAGGATTTTTTATATTATTTTTTTTGATATTAAATTTAAGAAGTATATTTTCTCACTTTATTATATGTTTTGTATATTTACTACATAATAGAATACTTTAACTGCAAATAGAATTAACGAGAACTAGATATACCGGTTTAACAATGATAAATTTTGCAAGATCTCCAACTTCTGATACTAGAACACTACATAGAGCAAAAGACTGATATAAAGAGTTAATCGAAGTTGATTGTGATTAAAACGAACCAAAAGATAAGATATCCATAGGAACAATGTTTGGATACTTTATAGAAGTAGAAAGTATAGGTATGGATTTGACAAGTGATAGAACTCAAAGAGTTAAAGCTTACTATGACTTCCAATAGTATTCAAGGCTTTCTAGGAGCTGATAGGCTAGAAAAACTAATAGCTGAATATACTAAAGAAGTTGGTTTGGAGAATATGGAGTTAGCTAATAAGATGTTTGATGAGTTTTTAGAAGAAGTAAACAGATCAAACAGAGAATTCTATCAAAAACACCAAACCATAATAGATAACTATGACTTTACCAAGATATTTGAAAGAAAAGCTAAAGTAGAGTTTCCTATAGGTAGAAGTTTGAATTTAAAGAGTTAGAGTATTAAATTTTAGTTTTGTGTATTTGCTTTATAATGCCGGAAATAAAGAGTATCAAACTTCAATAAACTAAATTTTAAACACACCTTAAATTATACTAATATAGAATATCAAGCAATTTAACTTCAATATTGCAAAAAAACTATAAAAAAGGATAAATTTGGGAGATTATGATAAAGAGCCAATAATCTTACCCGAGCATATTAAGCTTGAAGATGGCGAAGAGATATTGTATTGTTTTAAAAATACAAATTCTTTTTTTGGTGTCAGGATTTTTATTTGTATATTTTTGATATTCATTTTGATTCATATCATAGATAGTGGTATTTTATCTATGATAATCATACCTATTTTTTTAATATTCTTGCTTTATACTATATATTGTGAGATATCAAACTATGCAAGGCAGTATATATATATTACTAATAAAAATCTTATTACTGGAAATAATCTAAGAATAAAAAAAGAGGATATATTCTATAAATATTCAATCTATGTGTTCGGATATTATCCTATAATTATTTTTTATAAAAACAAAAAGTTTTTATATTTTTTATTTGTAAGAGAGAATGATGGTGAGTTTCAAAAACTAATGAATGCTATTTACGATACTTCACTTAATGAGGATTTTAAATTTGATTTAAGTAGCGGGACGTATCCATTTGTTGGCAATTATATAATAAAGAAGTTAATAAAATACTAGGAGAATAATATGTCAAAAGAAGTTAATTTAGACGGTAGCGAATATATCCAAAATATTCCTAGCAGGTACTTTGATGCAGTTTCAAATTTTATAACTATTGTCAGAAAAGATGTCCAATCTGGCAAGTATATTGCTAAAATAGGATTAGCCAATGCTCAAGTATGGATGGCGGTAGCTGGAGCTGGTATAGCGGTCGGGGCAACAATAAATTATACTAATATAGAATATCAATCAATTTAACTTCAATATTGCAAAAAACAAAAAGGATAAATTTGAGAGATTACGATAAAGAGCCGATAGTGGTAAGAGACTTAAGTAGGTTTTACAGATATTTTACGTTTACCTTAGTAATGCTTCCGTTGTTGTTTTATAGTTTGGCAAACTCCTATAATAATGGTGTTTTTACTAAAACTATTATACTTGTTGCAATCTCCATTGGTTTGTTATTTTATAGCATATATAAAAATATCCAATATTATAAAAATGGCAAACAAATTTTTGAGATAAATAATCAAAATATCAAATATTCGACTTTTGATTTAAAGGCTGATTTTGTGGTTGATAATATAGAAAGTGTAGAATTTGTTTTAGCAACAAATCACGAGTATGGAAAAGATGCCTATAAAGATAAATCACTGTTAAGTCTTGCTTTTAAAACTGATATTTTGGAGCTTTTCTTTTATGTATCTACTAAAATTTTAATAGCTTTTATATATGCTTTTTTTATTTTGCCTTTTAAATTTATTTCTCGCAAATCCATAAAAACATTTTTAATATTTTTTAAAGATGGTGGTTATTTAAATATTGTTCCAAACAACAAAGCCGAATTTGATGAGCTTTTGTTATTTTTTAAAAATAAAAATATAGCCATAAAAAATAAACTAAATTTAATATATACTTCGCACGAAGAAACTAAAATAGGATGATAATTACAGTAGGATTTTGAAAAAGATTAATTAAATTTTGTACTCAAGGAGTTTTGAATGGAATCAAAAGATTTTATGAATGAAATGTTAAATGTTGCAGACACTATGTTGGCTATTGGTGCCGCTGCTGTGCCAGGAGGTCCAACTGGAAAAAATGCATTACAATATTGGTATGTAAATTCTCATTCTGTTGGTTTAAATTATACAAGAAATATTCTTGATGATAAGAATTCTTATCAAGCAATTGGAAAAGTGGTTGGCGACACAATAACATTAGTTATTGCAGGCAAACAAGTAGACAAAATATTCAAATCAGGAACGACTCTAAACTTACTATCAAATGGAGGAACTTCGTATGTTATAAATCACTACAGTCCCCTTGGTAATTATATGTCTAGTATTTTCGATACTTATGTGAGAAATGCAGATGAATTTTATACAAGATTGTATAATGATAAAGAATATAGAGATAAAATTTTAGAAACCACTAAATCCTTGCTTCCAAAATATAGTGAATTAAGCAAATATTATTCAGAAGTTACTTTAGAACAATTTTGGAAAGATATAAAAGATCTTTTTGGCAGACCGCCTGTGAGCGGAGAAGGAAGTTTAATTTATAGTATGAAATTAAATACAGATAGTCACATAGAAATTACAAATATCAATCAATCAAAAAAAGATGAAATAGAAAAATCAATAATTCAAGAAATAACCAAACACAACAGCATCAAACAAATAACCCTAAACTCCCACACCTACAACATTAAATCCTTATCGAATTTAGAGATAAGAAATGCACTTGATAATATACCTAAGGTATCTTTTTTACTTTCTAATATCCTCATAAGAGCAGGAGAAGAGATAGATCTAGGAAGTAGAGGAATTTATAAAGTAAAAAGCGGAGATACCCTTTCAACCATAGCACAGAGAAACGGTATGGTTACAAAAGATCTTCTTAAACTAAATACTTGGCTGGTTGATGAAGGAAGAGTATCTTTCCTTCAAAACAAAGTGCTTATAGAATCAAACATACTTAATCTAAACGAAACCGACCATGTTTTAGTAGGAGATCAAAACGCCGATAATATCCTTATAGATAGTAACGGAGGAGATGATGTCTTAAAAGGAGGCAATAAAAAAGATATCTTAAAGGGCGGAACGTATGATAAGAATAAAAAAGCTTATATAAGTGATGATAAAAATAAAGCTTGGGGTCTTAATCTTAAATGTGCGTAATAACAGGTTAAACATATAATATTTTTTATAATATTTTAAAAATAAAGATTAATTGTAGCTTAAATACGACTTAAAAGTATTGTGGGTAAAATGCATAAATTTGAATTTTGGTGGAGTAAATGGAAAAAGAAAGCAATAAACTAGAGTTGCTGTATAGGCTAGACAAACGAAATCCGCTTATGGTGCTGATCGACTTTATCAAGTATGGTTTTTTCCTACTCGTGCCTGCCTTGCCTACTGCGATATATTACGACGGCTGGATGCGCATACTTGGGATTTTGGGCTCCGCACTTTTGATCTGGCTGCTATACTCGGTGATATTTTTTAACTACGTTGAAATTTATAAAGACAAGATTGTTATAGATAGATTTATATTTGGAAATCAGATTATAAAACCAGAAAATATAATACACTGTCGTACCTTTGAACGCGCTTTTTTACCGGCGCACGTAGAAATAGTTCAAAAGACGCAACATCGTAAAGCCAAGATGACCATAATAGCAGGCCTCACGCACAAACAAGCCGATGAGATAGAAGCACAAATAGATCGCATAATACTATAAAATAAAATTAATTAATAAGGAGAAACAAAAATGCAAACAACCATATGGATAGATGGTCAAAAATATGACGTTTATGACAAAAATATCACATCAGACGAAAAGGCTCTTGCTGGCTTTAGCGGATATATGTCATTTAGTGGCTCTTTGTTAGAATCGGCTTTAAAACAAATGGCTAACAGCTCTATGATAAAGCAGTTGATATAAAAGTTAATTCAGGTCAAATCACAAAAGAAGTTGGCGAACAAATGAAAAAAGAATACGGTTCTGCTGCCATGAAACTTATAGGGGTCAAAACAAGTCGTATTTTTGAAGTCGCCGATGGAATAATAACTGCCGCATTTGATAAAAATATGAATCCTGATAAAAGTTTAGATGAGATAATAGCACCACTGGTTATTGATTATCTTGTTAGCAATATTGGTAGATCTATTAGTATGTGAGCTGGTGGAATTGTAAGTTCTGCGTTTAATCTGGTTGGAGCCACAGTCGACATGGTTGTCGGCGTTGCTTTTGAAGCTACTATTTCAAGTATTGGCTCTATAAATTCCGATGATTTTTATAAAGCTTTAAAAACTATAACCATAGATAAATTTGGATTAATATTTGAATATTTTAAAGACGGTTATCACTATAAATTCTCAAATGATGAGCTGAAATTAACTTGTCCTAATGGAAACACAAATTTGTTTGCTTTATTAAACAAGATAATAAATTCGTAAGTCTAAAAGAGCTTGGAGCAACAGCGATAAGCAAGATAATGAAAAATAATGAAGTTAGGTTTTTAATACATCTAGCAGATAATAACATAATAAGCTCAAATGAGTTATACAATATCTCATATCTTAACCATACTCTAAATAGCAATGATAAACAGATACAAGAGAAGGATAGATTCTATAAGAGAGTGGATGTGAGGGTGTGAATTATTGAAATAAAAAAATAAAAGAGTGAATTTAAAGCTTATGGTTATTAGGCAATATAATTAATCTATACTTCATATCTTAACACATCAACTTTAATTGCTTTATAAAATATGATATAATACTTGTAATGCAAATAATACAAAGGATTAAATATGCAAATTTCAGTGAGACTAGATAAAGATATAGGAACTAAGCTTGAGAGATTAGCAAAGGATACTAAAAGAACAAAAAGCTTTTACGTTCAAGAAGCCATAAAAAGATTCTTAGAAGATATGAATGATTATATAGATGCTATGGAAGAGTTAAAAAAGATAGAGAGTGATTCCAATCCTCAGTTTTATACTCTTGATGAAGTAGCTAAAGAGCTTGGCGTAAAAATATGAAAGTAAATTTCAGTAAAAATGCGTTAAAAGAGCTTAAAAAGTTAGATAATAGTGTTAGCATTAAAATACTTAAAAAACTAAAAGAGATAGAAGGCTTAGATAATCCTCGTGATGAAGGTAAACCACTTATAGGAAATCTATCAGGTCTTTGGAGATATAGGGTCGGAGGATATAGAATAATATGCAAGATAAAAGATCATGAGCTTATAGTACTTGTACTTGGTGTTAGAAACAGAAGTGATGCTTATGATGGTGAGTTTGATGGTGTTTAAAAGGCAGGATAAACCTAATAAAACTTTTAGTAAAAAGTATAAAGCATTCTATTATTATGACTAAGTCTTGTAAATAATAAATAATCTCAGCCGTATGCGAAAAAAACCTAAAATCTATTCAATATTCAAAAGTAATGTTTTAATCAGGCTTTAATAAAAAGCATATAAGTAGTTCCACAAATAGTCCTGCAATAGAAACAAGAATATATCAAGGACAATATAGGTTAAAAATAAATGAGCAAGAATAGATATATCGCTTAATAAGATAACGGCTATAAGAAGAATGACTAATTACATATTGGTATGAAAAAGTATTTTATAGTATAATCGATGTTAAAATTTACAAGCAAATAATAATGATTAAATATCTAACCATTGGCGTAAACGGCATCAGTATAAAACCTACTCACGCATTTATAGGCTCTACTATCAGAGGTGTTTTTGGAAGGGGTTTAAGGCAGGCTGCTTGTCCATATATTGATGCGAGTTGTGATAGTTGCCGTTATTTTGACAAGTGCATATATGCCGAGTTTTTTGAAAATATATCCAAATCACCCAAATTTATACTTGATATAGATTTTAACTCAAATAGTTTTGATTTTAAAATTTTACTTTTCGAAAATGCCGTATCATACTTAACCCATATTATTATTGCCATAGAAAATATGCGGCAGATAGGACTTGGTATATCTAGGCAGAAATTTTATTTTAAAAATTTAACTATAAATGACAAAACTATATCGCCTCAAGAGTCTATCAACTCATCCGATCACACTCTTGTTTTTTCGCCAAGCTTTTCTGCTGGCGACTATAAAATCACCGCCTTAACTCCGATACGTATCAAACAAAAAACGGCTTGGTTCGCTCAAAGCTTGATTTTAAATCATTCATTAGGCAAATAGCTATGAGATTTGGCGAGCTAACAGATGCAAATATCGATAAATTTGAAGTTAAATTTGATGAGTTCGAGCAAAATTTTAAGTTTTATAGTTTTGAGAGATACTCAAATCGCCAAAAAACAAAAATGGAATTCGGCGGTCTTATGGGAGAAATGAAGGTTTGTGGGCTTGATGAGAATTCGGCTAGATTTCTAGAACTTGCTACTTTAATAAATGTCGGCAAGAGCACTGCATTTGGGCTTGGCAAGATAAAGGTAGAGCGAATTTAACTTATATCGATTTTAATATAACAAATCTGCAAAGGAAATAGTTGTGTTTGATCTTAGTCTTGAGGAAATATTTACTCAAAATGCTTATGATCTAGCCTTAAAAAGACTCAAGAAGTCATCGCTTGGACTTGATGATTTGAGTATAGATGATATCTGTGCCGCATCTTTTTATGAAGATTTAAAAGACGAAATTTTTCATCTATCTTACTCGCCTCAGCCATTAAAGCGAGCTTTTATGCCCAAAGAAAACAAGGATGAACTTAGAAAATTGGCGATTCCGTCATTAAAGGACAAATTTATACAAAATATACTTGTATCCGAGCTATCAAGATATTTTGACAAAGGCTTTTCAAACTGCTCTTATGCCTATAGAAGCGGCAAGTCCTACACTAATGCAATTTATCGTGCAAGAGATTTTTTAAAAACCTATGCGATAAAAAGTGATATAAAAGACTTTTTTGAAAATATAGATCATAATTTTTTGCTTGAGATATTAAATAATCATATAAAAGACTCTCGTATCACCAGACTAATTGAACTTTGGATAAAAAATGGGATTTTTTCTAAATTTGACTATCTGCCTCATCAAAAAGGCGTTCATCAAGGAGATGTTTTAAGTCCGTTACTTTCAAATATATATCTAAATCAAATGGATATGTTTTTACACTCAAAAGCTATCGACTTCGTACGCTATGCCGATGATTTTGTTATCTTTTCAGCGTCCAAAGATAATGCCGAACAAATTCTAGCCGAGCTTAAAGCCTTTTTATCCACTATTAAGCTATCTATAAATGAAATAAAAACTGCTATTTACGATCAAAATACTGAATTCGCATTTTTGGGTGTAAATTTCAAGGGAGCAAATTTAAGCATATCCGAAGAAAAGCTTCTATCTACTCTCAAAAAGCTTTCATCTCAAGCTAAAAAGCCGAATATAAAAGAGAGCATAGAAAATTTAAATTCTTACATTTTTCATCTAAAAAGCATCAAGCTAAAGTTACTTTCACTATCTCAACAAGATAGGCTTATAAGGCATTTTGATGAAACTATTACAAATTTAATTAGAAAATTTATAAAAACTACCGATAAGCGAACATTAGTAGATGAGCTTGTAAATTTGGAATTTCCATATCCTATAACCCTACAGCTTAAAAAATCAAAGCTCCTATCATGCTACAAAAATGCCAAACAGCCTCGCATAAAATCTGTCGAAGACACACTAGAGGCCAAAAAACGAGAGTATCTTAAAAATTTCTCCCATAGTTCCCTTGTTCATATTACTACTCCGTTTTATTTCTTGGCTCTTTCTCAGGGCAAATTTGTTTTAAAGGAGCATGGCAAAATAAAGCATAAATTTCCCGTTAATCAAATTTCACAAATCATAATAAACGCCGACACTTCTATAAGCTCGTCCGTCATCAAAGAGTGTTCTAAAAAGAAAATTCCTATAGATTTTATAGATGAAAAGACAAATTTAAGCTATGCTACACTATTTACTTCAAATAGCTCTATAACCAAAACCGCCGTCTCTCAAATTTCGGTTGTAAAAACCAAAAAATCACTCAGGATAGCCCAGCAATTCGTTATCGGTAAAGTAAGAAATCAAATCAACTACTTAAAATACTTGAATAAATATCACAAAATTTTAGATGCCGAAATAGAAGCAATGCAGGGAATTTTAAAAAATTTTATACCCACATCCTCCTCTTCGGCGGAGCTTATGGGGTACGAAGGCACAAGCGCCAACTCATACTGGCAGGCTATCGCAAAGGCTATTGATTATAAATTCGGCTTTTGTGGGCGTATTACAAAAGGTGCAACCGATACTGTAAATTCGGCGCTTAACTATGCTTACGCCATCCTTTATTCTAAAGTTTTAAAGTCCATAGTTGCAGCAGGTCTTTCTCCTCACGTCTCATATCTGCACGCATTAGACGAGCAAAAGCCTGCTTTGGTATTTGATTTAATAGAGGAATTTAGGACGTTTATTGTTGATCGCGCAATCATATCCATGATAAACAAAAATGAGCCTTTTGATATCAAAGACGGGTTATTAAGCGTCGATACTAGGCGCAATATCACCAAAAACGTCAATGAAAAACTATTTGCATATACTACATTTAGAAGCGAAGAGATAAAGACTCAAGACATCATAACCAAACAGGCATACGCGCTCAAACATTCTATTTTAGAAAACGTAAAATACAAACCCTTTATAGCGAGATTTCAATGAATTTAATAATATGCTACGATATACGTTCGACCAAACGCAGAAATAAAGTCTCAAATTTACTGGAAAGCTATGGGCTAAGGGCAAATTACTCTGTTTTTGAACTTGATATAAAAGAGAGCGATTATTATCTCATTAAATCTAAAATTGCAAAACTCATAGAGCCAAAAAGTGATAAAGTTCTATTTTATCGTGTGTGCAAAACCTGCTTGGCTAAAAGTGAAAGTATGGGAGAAGGCAAAATTTTTAACCCGCTTGATACTTATATCTAGCGCCATCTATCCGCAAAAGATTTTCGAACTTTTTAAAATTTCAAACCTGTGTGTTAATCGATATTTTATATTGGGTTAAGTATAAATATATTCGAAAATCAGAAATTTGATATTTTTAAAATCGAGATTTTCGTATTTTTATCTAAACTAGTTTTTGAAAAACTTCATTTCACGGCTTTTGAGCTATCTAAATTTGTTATAAATTTCGAAAAAGAACAATTTTATTAAATTTTGTTTTGGATTTTCGAACTTTTTAGAGATTGTAAATATGCTTTTTATCGATACTTTAATGTAACTATAAGCAAAATACCTCAAATTTAAAAAATATTTTTTGTCGTATTTTCGAACTTTTTAGCTCTTTGTGATATAATGCCGCTTACAAGTAGTTCTTTAAAAACTCATTGTTAATTTTAATGCGTTTTGATGGCTATTTCGCTCGAGCTTCCCCGTTTTAGGGGATTGAAACCGTGGCATCTACCGAGTCCTGAAAGCCTCTAAATCATTTCGCTCGAGCTTCCCCGTTTTAGGGGATTGAAACGAAACTCTCAGTTTCCTCTCCCAGAGAAACTCTGAACTCCGGAAAAATTTCGCTCGAGCTTCCCCGTTTTAGGGGATTGAAACATTTTGCCAAAAACCGCAGCAAGACCCATCAATACCACTTGCGCGATTTCGCTCGAGCTTCCCCGTTTTAGGGGATTGAAACAAAAAATTCTTTAGCCTCTCGTTTTCCCTCAGCGAGCACTATTTCGCTCGAGCTTCCCCGTTTTAGGGGATTGAAACATTGTGCAACCAAGCCCTTTGGATTTAGTGTTGTAAGAACATTTCGCTCGAGCTTCCCCGTTTTAGGGGATTGAAACTACCTTTGGTAGGTAGATTACACCTAAGTTTGGTACCTCGGATTTCGCTCGAGCTTCCCCGTTTTAGGGGATTGAAACGTCACTGCCCACAATATCGTAGGCAAGAACATGAAACATATTTCGCTCGAGCTTCCCCGTTTTAGGGGATTGAAACGAGAGGGTTTTTTTGATTTTACCCATTTCGATCCCGGCAGCCATATTTCGCTCGAGCTTCCCCGTTTTAGGGGATTGAAACTTTGGAATACCTGAAAACCGACTCCCATTTCGCCAGGAATTTCGCTCGAGCTTCCCCGTTTTAGGGGATTGAAACATAGGTTAAGAGAATCTATTGATATTTCTAGTAAAACATTTCGCTCGAGCTTCCCCGTTTTAGGGGATTAAAACGCGAAAAATCGCTTTCTTTAGTACGGAGCCGTCGGGTTGCGGCATTTCGATCGAGCCCCCCGTTTTAGGGGATTGAAACTCATTTCTGAGCGTGCAATACGCTTGCAAGTATCTTAATTTCGCTCGAGCTTCCCCGTTTTAGGGGATTGAAACACCAACTCGATTTTAGTAGAGCAAAAGCCTTGCATATTGTATTTCGATCGAGCTCCCCAGTTTTAGGGGATTGAAACCTAACCGTATTGGCTACCGATGTTAAAACAGCGTTTTCGCATTTCGCTCGAGCTTCCCCGTTTTAGGGGATTGAAACCCTCTCAACTCTAAAATTAAACCTATTCCACTACTATGTATTTTGCTCAAGCTTCCCTTTTATGGTTAGCTATTAAAAAGCAAAATAGCGACTTATTTTACTTTTTAATACTCTTTTACTTCCTCTTATGCTAAAAATTTCAAAAAAATAAAATTCAAGCTTAAAATGACAATATATGACATAAACTCTTTGTAGAATTACTTGATTTTGTTTTTTAGTTAATACTAAAAGATAGAGTCTAAATTTAATAACAAAAGAGGTGTAGTATGGATAAGATATTAGTTGCAGTAGCTATTATAGCCGGTATATTTTTTGCGGATGAGACATGTCCTATGCCTATTGAGCACTATCCTTATATGGTGGCTCAGGTTGGTCAAGATAGCGGCGAAGAAGAGCAAAATATGCTTGCTAATATGATGACTCTACTTAGTGCATCTATGGGAGTCAAAAACTCTCTGATAGAGGGTATAGAATGTGAAATTTACGGACTAACGGAACAGTTTAAGCTTTTTAGCGTTTGTAGTTTAGATAGAGGGGATAAAAAATTTAGAACACTTGGCGTATTTAATAAAGTCATTGTTTTAAACGGCAAATAAATAATTGCAAGTATGATAATCGGATTATTTGAAATTATGCTTTATAAAATAAATATGTTTCAAATTTGCATAATATGATATTAAAATTCAATTTTTTTTAAAAGTGCTTAATACTATTGTTTAAAATGTATTAAAAAATATGATAGAATATTGTGAATATTGACAAAGGAGCTTAGATGGCAAAATACCTTTACGGCGTGAGTGTGCAAGGCATCCAAGAGTTTATCTATAAAACAAACAAGCTTCAGGAGATAATAGGCGCAAGTGAGATAGTGGATTGGCTTGGAAGAGAATTTGATCTAGATCAAACTTTGCAAAATACAAGTAAGATTTATGCTATCTTTGATAAATTTAAAAAAGATGGCTTGGTGGATCAAATTTTATTAAATGCGGCAGGAAATTTTAGGGCTATAGTTTCCGGCAAAGATAAACTTGAAAAAATAGTTTTAAATTTACCTAAAGATATTATGCAAAATGCTTACGGCATTACAGTTTCGCAAGCCGCAGTAGAGTGCAAGGATAACGAAGAGTATAAAAATGTATCTTATGAACTCGAGAAGAGATTAAAGATACAAAGAAACAAACCTAGCATCCCGCTTGATACTAGTATAAATTTAATGCTTCTTAGTCCTAAAACCGCAAGAGCTACGTATAAGATAGAGCATGAGGAGAGAATTGATATCTCGAGTTCTCAAAAACGTGAAGCGCATAAAGTTTGGTTTGATAAAAATCGCAAAAATAACGATAAATTTGTAGAACTAAAGGAATTTAGTCAAATTTCAAATTCTAAAAATAAAATAGCTATTATACACGCTGATGGTAACGGGCTTGGGGTCTTGGTTAAAAGGCTTTCCGATAGGATAAATTTTAGCAACCTTAACGAGATAACAAAATTCTCAAAAGCTTTGGATAAAGCTACTAAGAATGCCTTTAAAAGTGCAAAAGAAAAAATAAAAGAAAAAGACTATAAAGATAGCGGTAAAATAAAAAACATCATCTTAAGCGGAGATGATATGACGGCAGTTTGTAGTGCAGATGTGGCTCTTGAATTTACTAAGTATTTTATTCAAGAATTTGAAAAACTTACAGCGCAGGATAGTGCCATAGAGGGTAAGCTAACTATGTGTGCAGGCATAGCATACTGTAATGAAAAATATCCGTTTCATTATGCTGTTGAACTTGCAGAAGCGCTTTGCTCTGTAGCTAAGAAGCACTCTAAAAACATCTATGTAAAAGATCCAAATAAAGACATAGCTCCAAGTTGTTTGATGTTTCATAATATACAAAGTTCAAATTTTCAAAGTTGGGATAAGTTTATTATAGATGAACTTGCCGTAAAAAACGAAGATGGTTTTATAAGGTTTGACTTCGGACCATACTATATAAATGAAAAATCACAAGCTAAAGTTGATGATTTGTTGGCTCTTGTTAAGGTTTATAGCGGAGATGATAGTCCAAAGACTAAGCTTAGAGAGTGGTTAAAAGAGCTTGGTATAAGCGGTAAATACGCAAGCAATATGTTAGATAGGATAAATGAAATTTTAGGTAATAAAAGAGATGTTTTTGATGTGCCTCTAAAATCTTTAAACGAGAAACTTTCAAGTGGTGATTTGATAATAGAGAAGGATGGTCTAATAAAAACTCCGATTTATGATGTTTTGCAAATTTTGTCTGTTAGTGGAGATATAAAATGACTTTAAGATATGAGCTTAAATTTTTTGATTATTGGCATGCCGGTAGCGGACTAAGTGGCGGCGCGGCACTTGATAGCTATGTGATAAAAGATGATCGCGGACTTCCTTATATGCCCGGCAAAACCATAAAAGGACTTTTAAGAGAGATGGCGGAATTGTTTTGGAATCAGGATAGTATCGATAAATGCTTCGGCAAACAAAGTAATAATTACGGTCAAGATAGTGACGATACTGTGATGGGAGAATGCTATTTTAGTAATGCCGTACTTGAAGAAGGCGTAGCAAAAGAGATAGTGTCAAACAATCTCGCACATAACCTATTTGAAGTAGTATCTTCTACTAGAATAGATGAAAATGGAGTTGCTATCGATAGGTCTTTAAGGGATATAGAAGTAGTCGTGCCCGTTGTGTTGCACGGTAATATAGATATTGCCCAAGAGCATGTACATGATATGAAAAAGGCAATGGATATGATCAAGAGAGCCGGACTAAACCGAAATCGCGGACTTGGTAGATGTAAATTTGTTATAAAAGGATAGTTATGAGAGAGCTTGTTTTTGAAATCACGTTTAAAAGTGCAGTTATCTTGCAAGCTACCTCTAATACGCAAGGCAAGATAGATGTGCTTGATTTTATCCCCGGGAGTAATTTTTTGGGCATGACGGCTAGTAGATACTGCGAATTTAGCAAGCCTTTTGATATATTTCACAGCGGAAAAGTGAAGTTTGGCGATGCGTATCCTGTCATTGACGGCAAAGAATTTTTTAAAATCCCGCTTTCTTATTTTCATGAAAAACTAGATAGTAGTAAAATTTACAACCATCACTTACTAACAGATTGTGATTTTAAAGTTTTCGCGCAATTAAAACAAATAAGAAGCGGATATATGAGCCTAGATGGACAAAGACTAAATCTTACTTACGAATACTCTCAAAAGAGCGGATACGACAAGGAAAATAGACGCTCTAAAGATAGTGCTATGTATGGGTATGAAGCGTTAAAAGCAGGTAGCGTCTGGAGATTTAAAGTAAGCCTAGATGATATCATCACTAAAGATAATGAAAAGCTAATAATAGATACGTTAGAAAACAGTAAAAGGCTTGGTAAGTCTAAAAGTTCCGAATATGGAGTCGTAAGTATAAAATTCATCAGCGATAGTGAGCAACAAGTAGATAAATTTGAGCCTAAAGATGACTATACTTATATCTATGCAAAATCAAGACTTGCTCTGGTTGATGACAATGGAAATCCGACTTATGATTTACAATATTTTTGCGGCGGACTTAGTGATAAAAATATCGACTACGCTAAAACACAGATAAGGACCTCGAATTTTACCCCTTTTAATATGTCAAGGGGAACAAAAGACTATGAGAGGCTTTGTATAAATAAAGGTAGCGTAATAGCCTTAAAAAATCTAACAAAAGAGCAAAAAGATAGTGTTAAAAATGGCGTTGGAGCATATTTAAACGAGGGTTTTGGGGAGGTTTTGATAAATCCTAAATTTTTGGATATGGGTGCCGTTGATAGTGCTATTATCCTTAAAGAAATTTTAGATACCGAGAAAAAAGAAGACATTGAGATTAAAAGTGATTTGGCAAAATTCTTAAAGCAAAAAGAGATTAAAAGACTTCAAATTCTTGATGTGGCGGTAGAGGTGGCAAAATTTATCGGTATGGACGGTGAAAAGTTAAAAGATATTCCAAATTCTCAGTGGGGAGCAATTAGAGCTATTTGCAAAACAAGTTGCGAAGATAGTATTTATGATGATATAAAAGAATTTGTAAATAAAGGCGTGGCCGAATATAAGTGGAGAGATAAAAAAAGTGAAATTCTTTTAAAAGGGATAAGGGGTAGTAAAAACAAACTTCAGTTTACTCAACTGCTATCTATGAGATTTCCGCGAATAAAAGGAGAGAAGTAATGGAAAGATTTTTGGCACATGTAATTATACGGACAAACACTCCGCTAAAAGTTGGCGGCGGCGATAGCGATTTGTTTTGCGATGCACCTGTACAAAGGGATTGGAATGGTCTACCTATGATACTTGGCACATCGATTGCTGGAGTTTTAAGGTCTGCCATAGAGAGTGAGGATAAGAAATTTGCGGATGAAATTTTTGGCTCAAAAGATGAGAAAAATACAAATAAGCAGTTTGGCTCAAAGTTAATCGTATCAAATGCTCTTCTTGTAGTAAATAAAGATGGAAAAGTTTGCGAAGATCTTTTGCTTGATAAAGGAAGCTTTTTATCATTTTTTGATGATTTGCCTATTAGGGAGCATGTCTCTATTAACAACAAAGGTGTTGCATCAGAACATGGCAAATTTGACGAAGAGATTGTATTTAAAGGAACTAAATTTAAATTTTCATTTGAATTTGATAGTCTTGAAGATGATTTTAAAAAGATACTAAATACTCTTTTTGATAATACGTTGAGACTTGGAGGAGGAGGCTCTAAAGGATTTGGAAAATTTTCGGTAGATAGCATAAAATGGGGCAAAGTTTATCTAAGTAGTTATTCAAGCAGTTTGAATGACGATGTATTATTGAATGATTTTACCGATCAAAAAAACATAAATGAAAGATTTATAAAATATGAATTATCACTTACTCCTGATGATTTTTTCATATTTGGAAGCGGGATAGGAGATGATGAATCGGACCAAGCGCCTATGATGGAAAAAACAATTGATTATGAAAAAATGCCTTTGAGTGATGAAAAAATTTTAATCCCTGCAAGTGGCATAAAGGGTGCTTTATCACATAGAACCGCCTTTCATTATAATAAATTTATGCTTTCTAATAACGGTGATTATCAAAAAGTGGGCGAAGAAAATAAGGCCGTAAGAGAAATTTTCGGATATAAAAAAGACGGCAATGGAGGCAGAAAGGGAAGAATTTTAATTAGCGATTGTTTTAAAGAGTTTTGCGAAGATATGGACACAAAAGTATTTGATCATGTAAGCATAGATAGATTTACAGGTGGAGCTATAGACGGAGCTTTGTTTCAGGAAAAGACAATAGGAGTAAAAAGCTATAATGTTAAATTTGTTATAAGGATTTTAGTAAAACCTCCTCAAAGTATGGATGATGATTTAAAAAGGTTTAAAGATGCCGTAAATGCTTTTGAAAATGCTCTTTTGGACGTAGCCGAGGGTCTTTTGCCTCTTGGAGGAATGACTACGAAAGGACATGGATTTTTTAGCGGTGAAGTTATAAAAAACGGCGTTAGGATGGAGCGAAAAAATGAGAAAAACTAAAGATGAAATTTTGAACTATATAAAAAGTCTTGACGGGTATGAGGGGTATATCCAAAAACTTGGTAGCAAAATATCCGAAGACGATATATTTTTTAAACGTGGTATAAATGTAAATTTGCAACCAAATGAGTATATTTATGAGGCTCATTTTTTTAGTAAAAATGAGAATAAAAGTATCTTAATCAGGCAGATCAATGACTCTTGGATTGTGGATGAAGTTGATTTGAGCAAAATCAACTTAAAAAATGAAGACAATTTGCAAGAATTTTGGTCAAAATTCGGTCTTAAGATAAAAATGGCTCAAATTTGGGAAGAGGAAAATGACGAGCTTTGTGAAGGATTGCCTGTATTTAAATTAAAAAAAGCGGTTTTTGCCGGTTTTGCTGATGATGAAAAGGATGAGAGATGATAACAGCACCGTATAATTTTGTCCCGTTAAACGATAAGGTTTTCTATCCTTCTTGGGCGGATAAAATAAGTCATGATGTACCTTTTGAAGACGGAGAAAGCGGAGTTATAGAGCTTGAAATCACGGCACAAAGTCCAATATTTATAAGAAATCATTATGCAGTCGGTGATACATTTTATGAAGTAAAAACAGATGGAGGTATTAAAAAATATTCAACTGAATTTTGTCACTTTAAAAAAGAAAACGGACAAAAGGAATTTTATATACCAGCCACAACCATGAAAGGTGCAATTAGAAATGTTTTAGAGATAATGAGCTTTTCTAGAATTCGCATAGACGAAGAAAAACACAAAAAATATCTCAGCGTTAGAGATATGACAAATAGGCATCTTCTTGCCGGCATTGCTGATGGCTGTGGATTTTTAGTAAAGCAAGGTGATGAGTATATAATATTTGATTGTGGAAAAGTGGTTACCGTCAATCTACAAAAAGAAAAAGAATATGAAAGTATAAAAAAATATCAATACGGGAAAGACAAATATGAAAAATTTGGGTTTTTAAACGAGATAAAATTTTCAGAGCATCAAAATCAAAAAAAGAAATTTATCACTAGAGGCACTTTAGGAGGAAACAAGAAAGCATTTTTAGTATTTACGGGCGATATACAAAATAAAAAACATGAATTTATTTTTTGTGAAAACCAGAGAAAAATACCATTAGATAGAAGTGTATTTAAAAATTTTGAAAAAGTTTATTTTGAAAATAAAAATGCTATAGACGGGCAGTTTCTGAAAGATAAATTTGAAAAAGGAAACAAAATACCTATTTTTTATAAACAAGAAAAAAATGGAGGCAAAATAACACATATTGGCTTAACTCAAATTTTTAAGATTGCTTACAATAAAACAATATTTGAAGCGGCAAGACAAAGTAACACTAAAGAAAATGGAGTTGATTTGTCTGAAGCGATATTCGGTTTTGTTAAAAAAGACAAAGCTTTAAAAGGTAGAGTATATTTTTCACATTTCAAATCCGCCAATGCACAGTTTGATCAAGAACAAGAGTGTGTTTTTGGTTCCCCAAAAGAAAGTTATTATCCTAATTACTTAGAACAATACGGTAAAGAAGGAGTTGTCCATAGTTATCAAACTTTAATGGATAAGGATGCCAAAATAAGAGGATACAAAAGATATCCTTTGCGCAAAGGATTGTTACAATTAAGTCAAAGTGACGATAGAAACCAAGATGTAAAAACAAAATTTAAACCTCTTAAACAAGGTGCGGTATTCAAAGGCAAGGTAGTATTTCACAATCTCAAAAAATTTGAAATAGGAGCTCTTTTAAGTGCTATAACATTTCACGGAGAACAAGATAGAATGCATAACATAGGTCTTGCAAAGTCTTATGGATATGGAAAGATAAGCATAAAAGCGGCTCTCATAAATTTGAGATTTACTCAAGACATATACATTGAAGAATTTGAAAATCAGATGAATGAATTTCATTCTGACTGGATAAAATCTCATCAAATTAAAGAGCTCTTTGCTATGGCAGATTCCACTAAATGTAAAGAGAATAATGTTTTAAGATATCAAAAGTTAGATCCAAAAAATAACAATAAGTCGATTAATGAATTTGCAAAAGATAAAGACAATAAGCGTTTTTTAATGCCCTACTCACAAGACAAGATAGAAGTTAATACTAATATATATAAGGAAAGAGAAAACAAAAGAAACAAAATGAAGCCAAATTCAAAGAACCCAAAAAATAAGAGTTATAATAAAAAGCCCGAAAGTAAAAGCTTTGGCAATCATATTGACTTTAGCTTATTTAATAAGGTCTAGCAAATGAACAAATATCAAAACAGAGAACTTCATAAGATATTCGTATCTTTTTTAGGAAGCAATGCTTTAAGCACAAAGGGCATAGCTATCATTATCATGATAGTTGTATCTTTTGCTTGGCTTCCTGACGGACTTAGTGCTTTATTTGATAAAATTTTTAGCGGAGATATCCTTAAGTGGGAGTTAAAAGACGGAACTATGCTTTGCCAAATTTTAGGCGCTGTTTTAATGCTTTATATCGTGATAAAAATGATTCCCAAAAAGGTTGCCAGTGTTGATATTTCTATTGATGAAGAACCAAAGAAGGCTAAGGCTTTAGTGCTATTCTTAAGCCAAAACAGCAGAGCCGATGAAGATAAAAACTTGAAAGAGATAGGTGATTTTAAAAGTAACTACAGAATGCCTTTGATATCTATAGATTACCACAAAGATATGCTGGAAAAAATTATTTTAATCTGCTCTGATCAGTCTTTACAGGAAAAAGAGAAATTTTTAAAATGCATTGAAAACATATTCGGCAAGAATATTGTCAAGATCATCGAGATTAAACATGTTGACAACCTGGAGATAGCAAAAGATATCTACGACTGCCTAGAAAACACTTATCAGGAGCTAAAGGTGGCAAAAATAGATGAAAAAGATATAGTGTTTGACGTTACGGGAGGTCAAAAGGCTGTTAGTATAGCAGGCGCGATATTTGCTATACCGAATAATAGACATTTGCAATATGTCTCTACAACGGATTATCGAGTTAGGCATTATGATCTTACTTATGCGCAAGATGAACACTAATAATAAATGGAGTAAATATGTCTAAAATTTTAATAAGTTCTATAGGAGCAGGGGATAAAAGAAGCGGTAACTATAGACTATCAAATTATTCTATGGATGGAAAGATATATAAAGATAAAAAATTTATAGCGGATGTTTTGTGCGAACATATTAAAATAGATAAGCTCTTTTTGATCGGAACAAAAAAATCTATTTGGGATGCTGTATATAAAGAGTTTGGAGGTAGTGACGAGGATGAGTTTAAAATTTACGAGGCGAAAGAAAACAACGAAGTCATAAAATATATTCCTGTGGTAACAGAACAGATAGATAAGAAGTTAGGCGTAAGCGGTTCAAAATGCTTTATCATAGAGTACGGCATTGATGAGGAGCAGCTTTGGTCAAATTTTAATCAATTTCTAAAAATTTTTGATGAAATTACAAAAGATGATGAAGTTTATCTTGATATAACTCATTCTTTTAGATCTTTATCTTTAATGAGTTTTGTTATGAGTGAATTTTATGCCAATACAAGAGATTATAATCTAAATATCGGAGGTGTCTATTATGGAATGATAGACATAATGTCAGAAAATGACAATATAGCGCCCATAGTAGATTTGAAAATGTTTTTTGAGCTTTTAGAGTGGTCAAAAGCTATTAAAAATCTAAAAAAATTTGGCAATGGATACGATCTAATGCTACTTGTGAATAAATCTCAACAGCCTGAAAGAATAATAAATAGTTATACCGACTTTTCTTATGCATTGAGCATGTCTGATGTAAGTGCTATACAAAAAAGTATCAAGTCTTTAAATAGTCAAATTTTTGACTTAAACTATACTAATAATACAATATTAAAGATTGTGTCTAAGGACATCAAGGAATTTATAGATATTTTCAAAAAGGAAAAAATATCTGATTTGCAGCTAGAGCTTGCAGAGTGGTATTCAAGTAATAAAAATTACGCGATGTCATACTTAACTCTTGCCGAGGCTGTTTTAAGTCTCGTTTGCGAGCAAAATCATAAAGATCCGTTAAATAGGGACAATAGGGAGGATGCAAAAAATACACTAGTCAAATACGCAAAGCAAAGATATGGGGATGATAGAAAAAAGTTAGCAGAAAAATACCTTAAAATAAATAGTATTAGAGTTAATATAGCACATAAGCTTGATCAAGAAAATCAAAGGTCTAAGTCTAACCCAAGAGACAGCGTAAATAATCTTCCTGGATATATTCAAAGCATAAAAAATATGAAAAAATACCATTTTGAAATGGATAGGAGCTAAGATAGCGTGAAAACTCTTTTTATATTAATGAACCACTCACTAACAAAAGAACAAGAAAAAGATGCCTTAGAAAATTTAAATATAGATAATTTTGTGGTTATAAGTGATGAAAATTGGAGCAATATAGATCCTTCCAATAAAAGCATTTTAAATAGTATTGAAAGTTATAAAGAAAAACTGAAAGAAAAGTCAAAAAATGGCGACTTGCTATTAGTGCAAGGGGATTTTGGTGCTACGTATGCCATGGTAAATTTTGCTAAAAATATCGGACTAAAACCCATCTATGCAACCACCTGCAGAATCGTTACCGAGCAATTGGAGAACGGTAGATTAGTAATCAGGCGAGAGTTTAAGCACGAGAGATTTAGGGAGTATGAATAACCCAAAAACATTACTTGTATAAAAGATTATTTTTGTGATACTCTTTAATATCTTTTAAAATTTGTTTTCTTAGCTCCTTTGGTTCAATAACCTCTACGTCAGGAATCCATTTTTTGATAAATGGCATTATCTCTTTAAAATTTGTTATTTCATATGTTGCTATTTTTTCTCCGCTTTCTAAGGTTTCTATCCTTTGACTATCAAAAAATTTCTTTTTATGCGTAAAATATCTAGCAACTCTTTTGGAAATTTTAAGTTTTACTGTTATTAAATTATTTCCTATGAAACTATTGTAATCGCTAAAAGATGTTTGTAAGCCATTTTCTATAAAGTCATCAACTTTACTTTTGATGTATTTAAACTTACTTCCTGCCTTGAGGTTTTTTATAAACGATATTCTAAGCATATTAAATTCACCGTTACATAAGCAAGCCAAATAAAAATTCTCGTCTATAAAAATTATCTTATATGGTCTTACTATCTTCTTTTCTTTTACCAATGTATTGTCATAAATAAGCGCTATTTCTATCTTATTTTTAATACATTCTTCTATTTTTTTCATGATCTCGCTATCTATATTTTCAAACGGTCTGGTGATAAATCTATAGCACTGATCTATCTCTTTCATCTCTTTTTTTATGGCTTTTTTGGATTTATTTTCCAATATACTAAAAATTCTACCAATCTCTCTTTTTGACATTAAACTATAAGTTATAGCCGTAATTGCCAAAGAAGATGGATTAAGCTTTATAAAATCGCTATGATTAGGCTTATAATAAATTCCTTTTTCATCTTTTCCTTTTGTAAATAATTTTGGAAAAACTGACTCTATAGTATCAAAATATCTAACCATATTTCTTTCACTCATATTCCAATTCATCTCTTCGTTTAATCTTTTTATGTAGATCGTCTGATTTTCATTTAGCCTTTTTATAATATAAAGAATATTTTCTGCGGAATATATTTTACTAGACATTAAAATTCTCCTTGTTGTGTAATTTTAATATATTATGCGATAATGTGTCTATAGTATGATCGTTTTTTGTTAATTAGGGTATAAAATTTTCTTTTTCCAAGGCTTTTAAAAAATGAAATGTGCTTATGATAAATAAATCAAACATAAAATTAGAATAAACAAGATACTTATTTGCCTCTAGATCTTGAATCTTTTAATGAATAAATTTAAACAATACTATGTCTAAAATCGGATGTAATTTTAGACACAATTACTTAATTATTAATTAAAAATTCTAACCTCAAAATTTATACTCCACAACTCCACTATCGGTACCGTCTTTGAAATACACTCTAACGACAATTTTATTAAATTTATGATCCACTTTGAGTAAATTTTTATCGCTATCCGTGCTATATGGTTTTTCTAATACGGTATTTACGTCGTCAGAGTCGATGCCGTACTCTATCTTTTCTATGCCGTCCGCATAAGAAAACAGGTGCGAAAAATATAAATAATAGTTTGTATCGCCCTCTATCCAAGGTGCTCTGCGCGACTCTTTAGTAAACCAATAAGTTTGAGTTTGTTTAAGAATTCTTATGTCGTTTTGGGCTTTTGGGTCCAGAGTTTCTCCGTCTGCGGTCTTGTTAAGCCACTCATATTTAAAAATTTCACTCTCTTTCCCGTTTTGATCGATGTATTTAAACTCTATAAATTCTTTTACGCTGTCAGCCTTATTTGATATACGAACCATCTTTTGGGGTATTTTTCTGCTGCCTTGATATGTCATTGCATCGATATAGCCGGTGCTTATAAAATCGCCCAGCCCGTCTATCCTATAAAAAATTTCAGCCGGCTTATCTGTGATGTTAATGCTTAGTTGCCAGGACGAATTCGTATGAATTCTGTCTACTGAAATGGGATTTTTAAAGACGCTTTCATCTATCTTGTCAAGCTCGGCCTTTCTTTCCTTTGCATATTTTATTTGAGAGTCCAGCTCCTCTTTATCGATAAAATATCTTGCCAGCTTGCCTTTATCGTTTAGTTCTAAAAATTTGCTGATGTGATCTTTTTCAAGCTTTTTATCATTAAGGCTTTGCTCGCCTAAAACGGCTTTTGAATATTGTCTAGCCAGTTCGTAGTAAGCGGGTGCGAAGTCGGGATTTTGTTTAATAAAATTTAAAAGATACTCACTCTTTTCTTTCGCATCTTCTAAAAGTATCCTTGCATATTGGTCTATTTGGCGAGTGCTTGAGCCAAACATATCGTTATAAAGCTCTTTAGCGCTGGCTTTTCCCTCTTGAATTTTTAAAAATTTTTGAAATCTTATATGCGGATCAAGTTTTTGATCGTCAAATGTAAAGTACTTAATATAAGCCTTTCTGGCATTTGCGTAATCGCCGTTTAGTTCGTAAATTCTGGCATTGTGATAAAATTCTTGCGCTGTTTTAGGGCTTGGGACTATGCCGCTTTGTTTGCCGATACCGTCAATTAGCTTATCTATCTTTTCATCAACTGTTTTAACCGATGTTTTGATGTCGGTAGTGTCTTTTTTTATCTCAGATATGTCCTGGCTGATGATTCCAAGCGATTTTTGTATATCTTCAAAAATCGGGATATATGCCGCTAAAAATCCCTTCTCATCTCCCTGATCGTCAATCTTTTGTAATCCATACATGGCTCCTGTCGCAAGTGCGGAAAATACGGAAAATACTATAACGGGCAAGACTCTTTCTCGAAGGCTTGATAGAGCTATATATGCCAAAAACAACACGCAAGTTACGATAATGCTTGCAAAAAACAGATACTTGCTAAAAGGAGCAAGCGGTTGGCATACGTCCGAGAAAAATCCCATCACCGTAGCAAGAACGCCCGCCCAAATTTTATTTTTGCCAAAAATTTGCTGTAGAGTATAATTTATCATCATAATCCTTTTAAAGAATTATTGTTTTTGTGTAAAATTCTCACATTTTAATCTATCTTTTTATAACAGATTATTGTATGACGACTCTATTCCTTCCGCTTTTCTTACCTATATACATCTGCTCGTCAGCCGCTCTAATCATATCTTGGATATTGTTAAAATTTAAAGAGCTCACTCCTCCAAAAGTGATGGTTACCGAAAATCTTATATCCTTGTATTTTATGATTTTTTGCTCTATTTTTTTGCGGATACGATTTAAAATTTTCTCGACTTTTTCTTTACTCAACTTGTCCTCTTTGCCCGCACTTTTAATCAGTATCAAAAACTCCTCTCCGCCCCAGCGAGAGATTATATCATTTACTCTGCATTCGTTTTTTAAAATAGCCGATATCTCGGCCAGTGCGACATCTCCGCACTCATGTCCATAAGTATCATTGACCGCTTTAAAGTGATCTATATCGCCAAAAATCAGATAGAAATTTCCCTCGTTTTTTTCTTGAGTCATATCGATGTTTTTTAGTATATCGTTCATCTGTCTTCTTGTCGTAAGCCCCGTAAGCTCATCGGTTTTTACGATATTTTTTATATGCTCGATCTCGTTTTTTAAAAATACCATCTCCATCGCTTTTGAAATTTTAAGCACTCTCTCTACGAAAAATATAAGTATAAATGCAAAGATTATATTAAGCCTAACTAGCAGATCATCGGCTGAATTTATCTGCAGTATAGGGATTTTAAGATTGGCTGAAAAGTATAAGTATATGTATAGGATCGATTGAATAATTCCTAGCGAATAAAAAACTCCGCGCTCTTTAAAAGGAACGGTTATGGAAAGGATTATAAACGGCACGAACCAAGTTTGAAAGCCCATATGCCAGCCTAGATTTATCGTTGAAATGGTTATAAAAACGGTCGCTTCTATAAAACAGGTAAGTACGGCTATCTTTTGGTGGCGCTGTAAAAATTTCAAAGCCCCGCCAAATACGATTATACTAATGATATTATAAGTCATCATCAGCTTATTGCCGTTATATACAAATATAAACTCAAACACTACATGTATAAGAAATCCAACTAAAATAAGCCAGAAATAAAATGGAGTCCTAGAGGAGCTTTGTAAAGATTTTTTGCTCTTACTGTAAGTTGTCATTGGTATATTCCATGCAAGATAAATTTTAAATTTGTTCTTTTTTATTTTTTGATGTTACAAATCGAGTATATTTTTTATTTAAAGAGTATAAAAAATATTTATGTCGTATTATACAAACCGCTTCATTAATTATCAATTATTTTTTTATTGATTTGCAATAAAAATTTTAGTAAAAGAGCGTCTGAATTTAGCCCTTTTACTAAAGTAGATTTATACTATCTTTTTAATGACGTCTAAGATCAGATTGCATTTTGGCACTACCGAATCCACGACTAGATACTCGCTCTTTGAGTGCATATTGCCGCCTGTCGGTCCAAGCCCGTCTATGGTAGGGCAACCCGCCGAAGATGCGATATTGCCGTCGCTTAATCCTCCCGCATCGACCCAGCTTACTTTGACTCCGCTTTCTTTTGCGACTTCGTCAAACACAGCTTTGATCTTTGGCAAATTTACCTCATCTATCATAGGGCCTTCGTCGTTTGTTAAGGTTATCTTATGCGTTACGCCTTGCACAAAGGGTTTACTTAGAATTTCATCCAGCTTTTGCTTACAAAACCCAACCGAAGAGGCAAATTTATATCTCATCTCAAAATTTACCGAAGCAAAATCAGGCACTACGTTTTGCGCGGTTCCGCCGTTTGTCATTATGGCGTTAAAGGTGTGTCCCGCGCTAAAATCAGTTAATTTAGAAAGCTCAACTATGAAATTTGCCGCCTCAACTACCGCCGAGCGACCCCGCTCAGGATGATTTCCTGCGTGTGCCGAGACTCCGTGAAATTCTATAGTATAAGCTATCATACCCTTTCTGGTTGCTACCATCGAGCCGTCTTCTCTGGCAGGCTCCATCACGAGGCAGTATTTTGACTTCTTGGCATACTCTCTTATCTGCTCTTTTGTGAAATTTGAGCCCGTTTCTTCGTGGGAATTTAAAAATACAGCCACATTGAGTTTGCTTAGATCAAGGTCCTTTATGACGTATAAAGATAGCAAAGCGCCCGCCTTATCGTCTATCACGCCAAGTGCGTTTATCTTGCCGTCATTTTCTTTAAAAGGTACATCTTTACCCCAGCCAATAGGGAAAACCGTATCCATATGCCCCACAAAAAGTATGTCGAAATTTTGCACTTCAGGATCGTTTGATATCAGCAGGCAATCGGCCACTTTGTCGCTGTTAAGCTTGATTATCTTATGCTTTAATCCTAGCGAATTTGCTTTATCTATGAACCATTTTGCGACCGAATTTACACCCTCTATATGCGAAGTATGGCTTTCTATCTGCGTTAGCTGTTTAAGCTCGTCTAAAAATTGAGCCAACTCCTCTTGTTTCATCATGACTCCTTTTAGACGATGATGCTCATCACAAACATCGCAAGATAGGCGTTCAGGATACAAATTCCAAAAAGCACCGCATAGTGTCTGCCCGGAATTCCAAGCACACCTAAAACCCTACCCATATACTGCACGGTTGAGCCTACAAGCGCCATTCCTGGAAGCAATACGGCTATGTCGCCTGCGGTTAATGTGCCTGCTTGAACCAATGCTACAAGTACGCCCGCCGAGCCTCCCCAGCTTAAAAATGCAGCCATAAATACGGCTATGGATTCACCGGGAAGCCCAAGCGGCACCATGATAAAGCCAAGGTAGTTTCCTATGATTTTAAGGGCTCCGGATACGTTTAGTATATATATGATGACAAACGCCATCAAAACATTTGGGATAGTGTTGTGTATGGCGATATCCCAACCTTTTCTTGCGCCCTCTACGAATACGTCCGTTAGTAGTTTATTGTTTGTTTTATCACTCATACTTCATCCTCGTCGTCTTTTACGAATTTTTTGACGTAAAGTCTCATTAAATTTGCACCAAAAACTTTAAAAACAAAGATTATACCGAGGCAAAGCGCGATAGAAGCAGGCGCTAAAGCCCCGTTTTTATCAAGTATCACAAGTAACGGCGCAAAAGACGCTAAGAAATTCGTAATCATAGCTCCAGCGCTAAATTGAAACGCCGCAAATATCAAAAGCTCCTTGTGCGTCATCTTGCCCTCTTGACGCAAAAATTTCGCTGTAGAGCTACCGGCATCGGTGCTTTGAGTGCTTGCCATAAGCGATATCGAGCAAGCTCCAGGGATTCCCATCATAGGCTTTAAGATAGGAGTAAGCCAAGCCGAAGCTGCATATAAAGCGTAGTATCTTTCAAATATAGCAACAAATCCAAGTGCAAGCATAACGCTAGGAACGAGGCTCAATGCAAATAAAAATCCGCCTTTTGCGCTAGTTCCGCCCGCAGTCTTAAACCACTCGGGGAATTGACCCGTGAGCTTGCTGAAGTCAAAAATTCCGCCTGCAATATCTTTGGTGAAGCCGCCAAAGAAAACTATAGCCGCTATCAAAGCGACGGTGCCGATAATCAGCTTTTTCGTATCTCTTGCCTCTTGCCTCTTGCATTAAGTCTCCTTGGTGTATAAGTAAATGTAACACAAATATACATTTAAAAGACTTAATAAAGAGTTAAAAATAGCGGTCAATAATAAAAATATTTTTTAAATTTATATTTTAAGATTGGATTTAAAATTAATCAAATTTGGATTAAATTTAAGTTAAAGCGGCAAGAATTTTACTCGCCGCTTGTAGTTTGCCGATGTCTATATCCGATATTTGTTTCAAATTCTTTTAGGCGCTTGTGTATAGAGCGAAGTTCGGTGATAGTAGTCCAGTTGTTTATAAATACCGAGAATGAATTTCTAACCTGCGAGAATGCGTTATTTGCCTGCATCATAATACCAAGCGTTACAAGTCCCGAAAAGAGCCCCGGTCCCATAATGATAAGCGGAACTATCACCATAAGTTGCCTAAAGAAGTTGATCCACACATCAAAATACCCGTAGTGCAAAAATAGCTTATTGTAGTTAAATTTAAGCCCCGTAAAAAGCTCCGCTAGAGTTTCCGTGTGTGCGTAGTTTTTCTTATCGTCTTCTCCGTAAACCAGCTCTTTTCTAAAAGCCGCTTCGACTTTTTGGTTGTTGTATTCAAGTCCCGGTAGCATAATGCCCACAAACCAAGATATGACAAGACCGCCTACGCTAACTATAAGAGCTATCCACACAAGAGAGCCGGGAATGTCTTTTAGATAAGGTATATCAACGCCCTTGCTAAGACCCCAAAGTATCGGTATGAAGGCGATTAGCTTCATGATGGCTCTAGCTACTTGAAGCCCTAGGCTTTCTACTATCCTTGCAAATCTATAAATATCTTCTTGGATACGTTGCGAGCTACCTTCTATATCTTTTTCTACGCTTCTCCAATACTTCAAGTAGTCAAAAGTCATAGCTTCGCGCCATTTAAACGTCCAAATTCTAGTAAAATAATTTGTGATCGTGATGATAAAAATATACGGAAACGCAAGATAGCAAAAATCTTTGATGCTATTCCAAAAATCGTTTATATTATGATCTTTTATCTTTTGAAGCATATCGTAAAATTCTTTGTACCAGTTGTTTATCTTTACGTTTATATCTGTTTGTATATAAAGCGAAAGGAGTAAAAATAAAACTCCAATATACGCCCACCATGCCCATTTTCTGCTCTTAAAAAACGATGAAAACAATTTATCTCCTTTGAAAAACGGATAATGATAACTAAAAAAAGTTTAAATATTTCATAAAAATTATGAAAATAATAGTATTAAAAATAGTTATCGCTTTTTAATTTATAACTAATAAAATAGCATTTGATATGAATTTATACTTCAGAAATAAGCTTAAATTTACCAAATATATTTTGCACTACTACTCCGAATGTCAAAAAATTTTAATTAGAGGTATATATTAATTGATAATTTCTTTTTTTATAAAATTAAAAAACTACTACACATCAATCACTTTGATATCCTCAAATAAGAGCCGTTCAAATGTTTTCAAAATTTCATCAAGTTGCAGATAAAATATTAATTTTTAAATTTTGCTTTTATCTAGCATCTTAAACTCCTCAGCATAACCAAGTGCACTATTGATACACTCAAGCCAAAATTCGCTGTTTTTTATATCTTTACCAAAGTGTTTTTTTGATGATATCATCTACGCTCATTTTGCCGGTATCTCTTAAAAGCTTTCTAGGTTTCTATGAATTATATAAGATTAGTTGCTTAATAAATAAAATCTTTATCATTCATTAAATAAATATGCCAAATTTTATAACTTATTTTTAGGAAAAATAATTGTGATATAATTAGCCGATTATATTTAAGGGATTAAATGCTTCAGATTATTTTAGCCGCACTTCTTGCTCTACTTTTAGTAGGTATTATATACGTTATATCAGATGAAATGCATGATGAGGATTATTAGTTTTTTACCAGCTCTTTAATGCTATCTCTTATGTTTTCTATAGTTAAATTTGAAACTTCGTTTACGAGCTTACCTTTTTTATCAAGCAGATATATCGACGAGCTATGAGCTACCGAGTAATCCATAGCCGATTTTTCAAGTCTTATCTTTTTATATTTAGCTCCGTAAGTTTGAGTTACTTTTTTTAGATTATCCACGACAAGTCCGTATGAGTTTGGATAGAAGTATTTGGCGTATTCATCCATCGTCTGTGGTGTATCGCGCCCAGGATCAAGCGTGATAAAAAGCACCACGATATCATCTCTTTTAATCTCGCCAAGTACGCTGCCAACAAGCCCAAGCGTAGCAGGGCAGACATCGGGACAGGAGCCAAAGCCAAAGTAGATGATTTTATATTTACCGTCAAAGCTTTTTAGAGTTACATCGCCGTTAACGCTCTTGGCACTGAAGTTGTAAACTCCTCCGTTTGCGTATTTGATGCCCAAAAATACCCCTGCGGAGATGATCATTATAAACACGACGATCGAAGAAAAAAGCTTCATCTTAGCTCCTTATTGCTTTAAGTCAAAGTCTATGTAAAGCCCTGTTTTTTTACCCTCGTCAAACACTTCAAAGCGGTATCTCATCAGGCTTATTATGCATGCGCTTAGCACGACATCCGCCTTGTATTCGTTTTCTCTTTTTTCGAGTTTGGCTTTTATCACGCCCATTTCCATATTTACGCCGTGAATTTCCAGGCTTGGTTCTTTGAAATTTAGCTCATTAAGCCCCTCTATCCACATGGACACGGGCTGCATCAAATAAACAGGTCTTGGCGAGAGGCTGAAATTTATCGTTTTGCCTTTAAATTTGACAGGGCATGAAAAATTTGAGTTCATGTCGCATTCAAGCGGAGTTAAATTCGTATCAACTTCGGCAAATTCGCTCTCTTGATTTTGTGATTTCTCGCTAAACAGATAAAATCCACCCGCCACAAAGGCTACGGCAAAAATGAGTGCGGCTATAATTTTTTTATTCATCTTAGTGCTTACTCATATTTTCTTTTTTCATAACCGGTTTGGCAATCACATCTTTAAGCTTAACTTTTGAGCCGTTGTCAAATTCAAGCGTTATGTCTATCTTGTCACCGTCTTTTACTGGCGAAAATATATTCATAAACATCACGTGAAGTCCGCCGGGCTTGAGGCTTACCTCGCTTTTGGCAGGAATTTCTATATCATCTACCTGAATCATCTGCATCATGCCTTCTGCGTGCTTATGAGTGTGAAGTTCGGCAGTTTTGGAGATGTTTGAGCTTGCCGCGATCAGTTTTATGTTTTTGTCCGTATTGTTTTTAATATCCATAAAAGCCGCGCTATTTTTTACATGCGGAGGAGTGGCTTTTGCAAAAGCGTTTGAAACTTCGATATCGGCTGCATTTGCTATGCAAAAATTCAAGATCAAAGCACAGAATAACGCCATTTTTTTCATCATTTACCCTTTTAAAATTTTATTAACAAATGTAAATTATATCAGAAAATATATTTTTTAAAATTTAAACTCGCTGTGCTATAATTGGGCTTTTTATTATCACCGCATAGGGTTTTGTTTGAAAAAATTATTTATATATTGCACGCTTGCCGTCTTTGCTTTTGCTAGCACGGAAAATTTGAAAGATATCGGTTACTGGAAGGATAAATTTGTCGGCAAGGATTTGAAATTTGGTTATTACGAAGCTAAAACTACGATAATCACGGTAAATAAACACACGAAGGATATGCGAACGTTTTTTTATGAAGACGGCGTTTTAAACGAAAAATTTACTCAAAACGTAATCACCGGCAAAAAGGGCGATAAGAAAAAAGAGGGTGATTTAAAAACTCCTGTGGGCGTATATGATATTACTAGTCGTTTTACCCCGCCGGATCGATACTACGGACCGCTTGCATTTGAACTTTCGTATCCGAATTTGCTTGATAAAATTTCTAAAAAAACAGGCAGCGGTATCTGGATACACGGCTTTCCTATGGACGGCAGACGCGATAATGAGATTAGGACAAGAGGCTGTGTGGCGATGGATAACGATAGACTTTTGAAATTCGGCAAAGTTATAGAAGATAATGGTTTAGTGCTTATAGACGAGAAGCATGATACACTTGCAAATGATGACGATATAGCCCAAATAATGGCGCTTGTGTTTAGCTGGAAGAGCTCTTGGAAGAGTAATGATATAGATAGGTATTTGAAATTTTATTCCAAGGATTTTGTGCGGTTTGACGGGATGAATTTTAGCGAATTTGTGAAATTTAAAAAGAGAATTTTTGCCAAAAACGAACAAAAAGAGATAAAATTCTCAAATTTCGCCGTTACTCCCTATCCGAATGTGGAAAATTTAAAAATTTATAGAGTTATTTTTCATGAGGATTATAAAGCTCCGTCGCATAAATTTAGCGGCAAAAAGGAGCTTTATGTAAGGCTTGAAAACGGCAAAGCAAAGATCATAACGGAGAGGTGAAATGCAAGAAAAAAGTGAAATTGTAAAGTCTAAGATAGAGGCGATCTTAAAGGCTCGCAGCGAGTTTTTCGCCGAGCTTGATAAACAGGTGCCAAAGATAGAAGGCACTGACGTGTTTGATTTTAGCAAGTGCGAAAATGGCAATTTAAAGGCGATTTATGCGAAATTTTACGCTTATGATTACGGTGTGCGAAAGCTTTTGCCAGACGCATATGAAGCTTACGGCGTGAAATTTAATGTCTGAAATTTTATTAAATCGCGCCGCATATCTTAATAACCTTTCTAAAATTTGCACCAAAGCGGGCGGAAAAGAGCGTGTCATACTGGTGCTTAAAGACAATGCTTACGGGCATGGAGTGGATTTAATAGCTTGTGAAGCTGCAAAATTCGGTGTGAAATTTGCAGCCGTCAAAAACGAAACGGAAGCAAGACAGATAGAGAAGTATTTTAAACAAATCCTTATCCTTTCGCACCTTCCTACTGGAAAAGAGAGCGAAAAATTCATCTATGCCGTAAATGATGTTTCAAATTTAAATATCTTAAAACACGGCACAAGAGTTCATTTTGCTATCGATACGCTCATGCACAGAAACGGTATCGCCATAGATGAGATAGAGCTCGCCTGTAAAACGGCTTGCCAAAGAGGACTTAGAGTATGCGGAGCTTATACGCATTTTCGCTCGGCGGATGAGGTGAGTAGCGATTATTTCGTGCAAAGAGAAAATTTCAAAACCGCAAAAGAGCTTATCATGAAATTTAGCGGCGAAAGTAAGGAAAATTTAACTTTTCATTCGCATAACTCTGCAGGACTTGAGAGATTTAGCAAGCTTGATGATGAACTCGTAAGAGTAGGCATCGCTCAATACGGCTACGCTCAGTTTGATGATAGTTTAAAGCTTGAGCGAGTTTTAAGCCTTTATGCCGATAAGATTAGCTCTCGTGTACTAAAAGCTGGGCAGGGAGTTGGATACGGCGGCAAATTTTGTGCCAAAGAGGATATGCAAATCGCAACTTACGACCTTGGCTATGGCGATGGGCTTTTACGATACGACGGAGTGGGAGAGCTAAATTTAGCAAGCGGCGAGCGAATTTTAGGCAAGATGTCTATGGATAACTTTTCTGCTCAAAACGGCGGAGAGCGAGTTTGCGTGATAAAAGACGCGCGAATTTGGGCGAAATTTTTTGATACGATAGAGTATGAAATCTTAGTAAAGCTTTCGCCGAGTATCAATAGGCGATTTGTTTAATGAAAAATATGATCAAGCTTGGCTTAATTAATCGTATTTTTTAAATTTTAAGGCTAAAATACAAAGATTAATTTCAAAAATAAAGGGAAAATATGATTAAAAAGATTTTAGTTGCGTCAATTTGCGGGGTTTTGGTTATGGCTATGCCGCCAAGCGAGACACCTACCGAGAGCGATCACTCGCCTGAGCAAATCGCAAAGAGTATAGAGGTTGAGATATCGCCGAATTTACCGAAAAAACTAAGCGATTCTATCACTTTTAAAAATATCCAAGCCTTTGGAAATAAGCTTGTTTACAGCTATCAGGTTTTTGATACGTCAAAGGCCGAATTTAGCAAATTTAGTTGGCAAGCTATAGAGCAAGAGAAGAAAATCAGACACGAAGGCGTTATGAGAACGGTTTGTGCGGCTGAAGATGCTAGAGCGATGCTAAATTTAGGTGTCGTGATGGAGTATCGCTACACTCTTGAAAACGGAAATTTCTTCTATCAATTCAAAGTAAGCAAGGAAGATTGCGAGCGCAATAAATTTTAAATTTGGGCTTGTTCTAGCCCAAATTTGATTACTTTTTTAAAAATCTAGCGCAAATTTCTTTCAATCTCTTCAAGTCTTGCTATGCGATCAGCCGTGCTTGGATGTGTGCGAAATAGCGAACCGAGAGTGTTTTTTATACTTCCAAATGGATTTACTATAAACATATGTGCGCTTTGAGGCGCGGCATCTCTCATCATGTAGTTTTTGGAATAGTTTTCAAGCTTTCTTAGCGCACTTGCCAACCACTGCGGATTTTCGGTAAGCAAAGCGGCGCCTTTGTCTGCTTTGTATTCACGCTCTCTTGAGATCGCCATTTGTATGACGCTTGCGGCTATTGGCATTACAACTGCCGCTACTATCATCAAAATTCCGTTTGCGTTATTTGATCTGTTGTTTCCGCTTATTGCCCCAAATTTGGCAAAATTTGCAAGTATGGCAATCGCGCCCGCTATCGTTGCGGCGATCGAGCCTGTTAGGATGTCGTAGTGGCGAACGTGACAGAGCTCATGAGCTAAAACTCCTTCTATCTCGTTTTTATCAAGTAAATTTAAAAGCCCCTCAGTTACCGCAACGGCAGCGTTTTTGGGATTTCTGCCAGTGGCAAATGCATTTGGAACCTGCTCTGGTATGATATAGACCTTTGGCATCGGTAAATTTGCCTTTGCGGTTAATTTGCGAACTATCTCAAATAGCCCCTGAGCGTCGTTTTCGTGAACCTCTACCGCTCTATAGCGCTTAAGCACAAGCTTGTCTGAGAAAAAATAGCTAAAAAAATTCATTCCGACAGCCACGACAAAGGCTATGAGCATGCCCTGCTGCCCGCCTATCATGCCGCCTACGAAGACAAAAAGCAGCATTAGTGCAACCATTAAAAATGTAGTTTTAAATATCTCCATTGTAAATTCCCTTCTCAAATATCACCGCGTCCACGCCTACTTCGCTTAAAGCTTCTATCTCGCGCTCATCTTTGATGATGACTGCGATTTGTGCGTCAAAGAGATAGTTTTGCGCTATTTTAGCGGCTTTGCTTGCAAGTTCGCACGGCACGATGATAAATTTAGCCCCGGCCGCATTGGCAAGGATGGTCTGCACTATATCATCTGTTTTTAAACTAAAATTCGCCCCCATTTTTTGTGCGTGCTTTATCATGAGCTTGTTATAGGCAAATAAATTCTCGCGATTAGAGCCGATGTCTTGCTCTTTTAAGCACTCAAAAAACGGCTCAAATTTTATCAGTTCGTGCCCTATGATTTTCATTGCTAATTAGCCTTTTATGCAATCTTTGCAGATATATTTTCCGCTACTTAAAACAGCCTCTTTTACCTCTACGAAGGTGCCGCATTCCTTGCATTCTACGAAATTTTCTATCTCTTTGGTATCGCTTGCGTCTTTTTTTCTATTTTTAAAAAATACTATATAAACCAGCAGCAAAACGACCGCTAGAGCTAAAATTTTTGTTACCATTTTTCACCTATGCATACGTAATTTCTATTTTTGTCGTTATAAATTTTGGCTTTAACGCCATCAAGCTCGCTCTCTACGCTACTTCCTTTGTATAGCAAAAATTGAGTGTTTTTATCGTAAAAACCTTCGCATAAATTTATAAGCTCCTTTGTCTTCATTAATGCGCGCGAAGTGATGAGCTCTGCTATAAAGGGCTGTGAAGCTTCTATTTTCTCGCTTTTAACGCTTAAATTTGAGATGTCAAGAGCGATTTTTGCATAGCTTAAAAACGAAGCCTTTTTTAAATTTGGCTCAAAGAGTGTCCAAGCGCAATCTTTTAAAATAAGAGCTAAAAATATCGCTGGAAATCCTGCACCGCTTCCCACATCAATAGCGACGCGCGGATAAAATTTCATAAATTCAAGCGGTTTTATGCTGTCTGCTACGATCTCTTTGATGTTTTTATAATTTGTTAGGCTGTGGATTTTATTAAATTTATATAAAATTCGCTCAAATTCATCTATTTGTTCGTTGAAATTTGACGGAATTTCAAATTTACTCATCCAGCATATGCCCCATTTGCTCTTTTTTAACTCTCAAATAGCCTTCGTTAAATTTATTAGCGTGAATGACGATAGGCAGCCTTTCAACGATCTGAACACTCGTAAGACCGGCTAGCTTTTCAGGGTTGTTCGTAAGTAAATTTATCTTGCTTATACCAAAGTGCTTAAGGATAAAATCAACCATCTCATAAGTACGCTCATCGGCTTTAAATCCAAGCTGGTGGTTTGCCTCTATCGTGTCAAAGCCCAAATCTTGCAGATGATAAGCGTTTACTTTATTTAAAAGCCCTATATTTCGTCCCTCTTGGCGCAAGTATATAACCATACCGCCGTACTCTTCTATATGCTTAAGGCTTGCTTCAAGCTGATCTCTACAGTCACATTTAAGGCTTCCTATCGCATCTCCGGTTAGGCACTCTGAATGAATTCTCACATCTACAATATCTTTAAAAGGCGTTTTAAATATCGCCAAATGCTCTTTTTCACCCTCTTTAAATGTTTTGATTTGAAACATTCCAAAACGCGAAGGAAGATTTGCGGCTTCGGATAATTCTATATTCATCGAAATTTAACTCCTAATATGTTACACTTATAAAACGATATTGTATCAAAGAAAAGGAAAATTATGTTTAAACGCTTCAGAAGACTAAGACTAGCCCCTGCAATGCGCGATATGGTAAGAGAAAGCAGGCTAAATGTAAGTGATTTTATCTATCCGCTTTTTGTGGTGCCTGGTAGCGGCATAAAAAAAGAGATAGCTTCTATGCCGGGCGTTTTTCAGATGAGTTTGGATGAAATTTTAAAAGAGTGCGCAGAAGTTGTAAATTTAGGGATAAAATCAATTATTTTATTTGGGATTCCGAGCGTAAAAGATAGCATAGGAAGCGACGCATTAAGCAACGACGGTATCATAGCTACGGCTTTAAGAGCTATAAAGGATAAATTTCCGCATCTTGTCGTGGTAACCGATCTTTGCTTTTGCGAATACACGGATCACGGACATTGCGGAATTTTAGATCACGTTCATGAGACGGTAGATAACGACGCAACGCTTGAAATTTCAGCCAAACAAGCGATAATACATGCTAAAAACGGTGCCGATATGATAGCTCCAAGCGGTATGATGGACGGTATCATCACTACTCTTCGCGGCGCACTTGATGAAGAGGGATTTGAAAATTTGCCGATTATGGCGTATTCGACCAAATTTGCTTCGGCTTACTATGGACCGTTTCGCGATGTAGCCGAGAGCGCACCGAGCTTTGGCGATAGAAGAAGCTATCAAATGGATCCTGCAAATCGCCTTGAAGCGATAAACGAAAGCCTTGAAGACGAGGCTCAAGGTGCTGATATACTCATGGTTAAGCCGGCACTTGCCTATCTTGACGTGATTCGTGAGATCAAAAACGCTACTTTGCTTCCCGTTTGCGTTTATAACGTAAGCGGCGAATATGCTTTGCTAAAAGCGGGCGCTAAGGCAGGAGTTATCGACTATGAGCGCGTAATGATGGAGACTTTGCTAGGGTTTAAAAGAGCGGGCGCAAGCCTTATCATCAGCTATCATGCAAAAGAGGCGGCTGAAATTTTAAGGCGAAATTTTTAAAAGATGAATTTAAGATCGGCGGCATTTGAAATTTGATAAATTTAAGTGCGAAAGGGATGATGAATGAGACATTTTTTAACGCTTGATGATTTTAGCAAAGATGAAATTTTGCAGATGATAAATTTGGCTCGCGAGATAAAAAGCGAAGCCAAGGCTAAAATTTATAAACCCTATCTAAAAGATCAAATTCTAGCCATGATATTTGAAAAAAGCTCGACCAGAACGCGAGTCAGCTTTGAAGTAGGCATGCATCAGCTTGGCGGCAAGGGAATGTTTTTAAGCGCAAACGACCTTCAGATAGGTCGCGGCGAGCCGATAAAAGATACGGCGAGAGTTATTAGCTCGATGAGTGATATGGCGATGCTTAGAGTAAATAAGCACGAAACGCTTGAAGAGTTTGCAAAATTTAGCAAAGTTCCCGTTATAAACGGACTTAGTGATAAATTTCATCCCGTGCAGCTTATGGCTGATTATCTAACTATGCTTGAGTTTTCAAGCGGCGAAAAAGTCGCTTACGTGGGTGATGGCAACAATATAACTCATTCATGGCTTATGCTTGCAAGCAAGCTTGGGTTTGAGCTTAGGATAGCCACGCCAAAAGGCTACGAACCTGATGCACAAATTTTAGAAAAAGCCATTCAAAACGCTAAACTTTCAGGAGCTAAAATTTATCTGACCGAAGATATCAAAGAAGCCGTTAGCGGCGCAGATGTCGTTACGACCGATACTTGGGTATCGATGGGTCAAGAGGACGAAAAGGATAGACGCATAAAAGACTTTGAGGGATTTTGCGTGGATGAAAATTTGATGAAGCTAGCCAAAAACGGCGCGATTTTTCTTCACTGCTTGCCTGCTTACCGAGGATATGAGGTGAGCGAAGCGGTCTTTGAAGCGCATGCAGATGAAATTTTTGCCGAGGCGGAAAATCGCCTTCACGCACAAAAAGGCATAATGGTCTGGCTTAATAAGAACAGGAAATAATATGAACAACAAAGATGAAAAATTAAAAGATACTTATAAAAAAATCGATGAGATAAGCAGCGAGCTTGGCATAGACGAGAGCGAAAAGACGGTATTTGAGATAATCCCTACAAGCAATCCTAATCAAATGAGCCTGAGCCTAAAAAGCGGCACTTGGAATGGGGTTGAGCCGTGGTTTGGCATAGACGAAAATCAAAATTTACACACCATGGTTTCGGTAAAATCCCTAACCGAGCTAATCGAGAGCCACCGCAAGCTGCAAAAAGAGAATTTTGAGCTTAAACTTGAAAAGACGATTTGGCAAAACGTGCCCGTTGATTTTAGCGACGTTTGGGTTGTCGTAATGGATGAAATTCGCAAGATCGCAGTCAAAGAAAACGGCAAGAGAAGCCTAGATGTAAATTTGGAAAATTTAGTAAAAAATATCAAAAAAGAGCATCCGAATTTGTTTGTGGATATGGAGGATTTGATGGAGAAAAGGAACAGAGCCTAATGGTAGATTTTGACGCATATGTGAAGTATTCACGACCTGGACCAAGATACACGAGTTATCCGACTGCACCCGAATTTAGCGATAAATTCACTTATGATGATTATATAAGAGAGCTTAAAAATCGCGATAAAACTCGCCTGCTTTCGCTATATCTGCATCTGCCTTTTTGCCGTTCGGCCTGTTATTTTTGCGGTTGTAACGTAGTTTATACGAGCAAAGAGGATAAAAAGGAAAGATATATCGACTATATCCAAAAAGAGCTTGAAATTTTATCTCGCTACCTTGATACCGGTGCCGAAGTTTTGCAGATGCACTTTGGCGGCGGAACGCCTACGTTTTTTGACGACAAGCAGCTTGATAGGATCATCCGAGCGATAAAGTCGAAATTTAAAAATTACTCAAAAGAGGCTGAGATAAGCTGTGAGATAGATCCTAGGTTTTTATCTCAAGCTCAGCTTGACGTGCTCGTAGGACATGGATTTAATCGCATTAGTTACGGCGTGCAGGATTTTGACGATAGGGTTCAAAAAGAAATTCACCGAATTCAGCCTTATGAAGTTACTAAAAAAGCCATTGAAATGGCGCGCGCGATGGGCATAAAATCCATAAACATGGATCTTATTTACGGTCTGCCGCTTCAGACTTTAGATAGCTTTAAGCGCACGCTTGATATGACGCTAACTCTTGATCCTGATCGTCTTGCGGTGTTTAACTACGCTCACGTGCCTTGGCTTAAAAAGACGATGCGTAAATTTGATGAAGCGACTCTGCCAAGCCCTAAAACCAAGCTTGAAATTTTAAAATATACGGCTGAATTTTTTATCAAAAACGGCTATAAAATGATAGGTATGGATCACTTTGCAAAGCCTGATGATGAGCTATTTACCGCACTTGCTAACGGAACTTTGCATAGAAATTTCCAAGGATATACAACTAAGGGCGGAGCCGATCTTATAGGCATCGGACTAACAAGTATCGGCGAGTGCAAGCGCCACTATGCGCAAAATTTCAAAGATATGCCTGAGTATGAAGCGGCGATTGATAGAGGAGTTTTGCCTTATATGAAAGGAATTTATCTAAGCGAAGATGACTTGATTAGAAAGGCTGTGATAATGAGCTTGATGAGCAACTTTGCGCTTGATATAAAGGCGATTGAAGCTGAATTCGGCGTGAAATTTTTTGAGTATTTTAAGGATGATTTAAAAGAGCTTGAAAATTTAAACGAATTCGTAACCGTAACGCCTGAAAAAATCAGTGTAAATGAAACAGGAACGCTCATAATTCGCAATATAGCGATGTGCTTTGATGCTTATTTAAAGCAAATTCCTGAAAATTTAAGACGTTTTTCAAAGACCGTATGATGTATAAGTTTAGTGAAATTGCAGATAAGTGCGTAAAGTGCGGCAAGTGTATCCAAGTATGCACGATACACAACATAAATAGTGATGAGGTTACATCTCCGCGCGGATTTTTGGATCTGCTTGGGGCTTATGAAAGAGGCGAGCTGGAGCTTGATAGAAACGCTAAAAATATCTTTGAAAGCTGTTTTTTGTGTACAAATTGCGTTGATGTCTGCCCAAATTCGCTTAGGGTAGATACCGCCATAGAAAACGTGCGCAGAAATTTAGCGCAGAAATTTGGCATAGCTTGGTATAAAAAGATGTTTTTTTGGTTACTTAGACATCGCTTTATCATGGATGTTTGCGCTAGGCTTGGCTATGTGTTTCAAAGCTGTGCGTTTAAGATCAAAGAAAACACCATGACGCCACGCTTTAGCCTTCCTATGGTAAAAAAAGAGAGACTTTTGCCTACCGCTTCAAATAAGAGCTTTTTAAACTCGCATCCTGAATTTATAGATAACGGCGGAGAAAAAACAATAGGAATTTTTATCGGTTGCATGGGGAATTATGCTTATACAAGTATCGGCGAGAGTTTGTTAAAGATAGCGCGAGAGCTAAAGCTAAATGTAAATTTAATGAAGCAACAAGCCTGTTGCGGTGCGCCTGCATATTTTACAGGTGATTTTAATACGGTTGAGGTGCTTGCAAAAAGAAATATCGAGTATTTTGAGAGCTTATCTGATAAGCTTGATGCGATAATCATACCGGAAGCGACCTGTTCGGCGATGGTTAAGATCGACTATGAGCACTTTTTTCACGATAACCACGAGTGGAGAGAACGTGCAAAAAAAATAAGCGAGAAAATTTTCCTTGCCACCGAATATCTTGAAAACCGGACAAATTTGGCTGAAATTTTAGCAAGCAAGGGCAAGAAGCTTGAGAGTATAACCTACCACGATCCTTGCCATGCAAGAAAAATGCAAGGAGTTTATAAAGAGCCCCGTAAACTTTTGGCGCAAAATTACGATATAGTAGAAATGAGTGATCCAAATGAGTGTTGCGGATTTGGCGGAGTTACTATGCAGGCTGAAAAATACCACTTAAGTCGTGCCGCAGGTCTTAAAAAAGTAGGCATGATAGATGAGCTTAACGTGAAATTTGTAAGTGCGGAGTGTAGTGCGTGCAAGATGCAAATTTCAAATTCGCTTCATATTCACGGCTCAAATGTTAAATTTGAAAACCCGATAGATTTGATAGCTAGGGCGCTTTGAGTTTAAAATTTATAGTGTAAATTTAAAAAAACATTAAATAAATTTTAGATATTATATTAATATAAGCTAAAATGTTAATTTGTAACAAGATAGTAATAAGCATAAAATTAATTTAAGGATTTATTATGAGAAAGATCGCTTTAGTGAGTTTAGTGGCTTCGGTCGTGCTGTTTGCAAATCAAAATACATCGGTTTCATCGGGTGATAAAGTCTCTCTTTTGGATGCCGTAAGAACTGTTTTACAAGATAACCCAAATTTAAAAGAGACGGAATTTGCTTATTTGCAGGTAGGAAAAGATCTAAATATAGCAAATAACGCTTATTATCCAACTCTTGATGCGTATGGAACATACGGATATGAAAGAGAAAAGATAGATAACGGCATAACCGTTCAAAAAGGAAGCGGTAAAAAACTAACGGCAGGCGTTACTTTAGTAGAAAATTTATATAACGGCAGTGCCGATAAAAACAGAATAAAATCTCAAAGCCACAGACTTGACGCGGCAGCTTACAGCATAGCTCAAAAAGCAGATAGACTTATGCTTCAAGTTGTTGATGCGTATCTTGCAGTAATTAGAAATAAAGAGCTTCTTGATATCTCAAGAGCTAATGTAAAGACTCACCAAGGCATTTACGGTCAAATTAAAGATAGAACACAATCAGGCTTTGCTCGCGGCTCGGAAGAGAGACAAGCGGGTTCTCGTCTGACTTTAGCTCAAGCGAATTTGGTTTCTCAGGAAAATAACTATCTTGATGCGCTTACCACATTTGAGAAGCTATATGGCGCTAGAGTGGATGCAGCCATGCTTACTACTCCTGTGTTTGACCAAGTTCTTCCTGCCACAGAAGAGATGGTTTATGCAACGGCTATGAGATGTAATCCTACTGTTCTTTTAAAAGATGCAAATATGAAAATGGCACAATCTGTCGTAAGAGAGAAAAATGCTCCGTTTAGACCGAAGCTTGATCTTGAAGCGTCTGCTGGATATGAAAAAAATGACGTATTCTATGATGATTATAAAGACACAAAATATGACGTGCTCTTAAGACTTAAATATAACCTTTATAATAAAAATACCGACAAGCTAGAAAAAGAAAAGAGCAAGCTAGCCGTTACTGAATCAATGCACGCTATCGAAACCGTAAAAAGAGATCTTTCAGAAAGTCTAAAATTTTCTTGGCAGACATATGTTTTAAATCAAGAAAAGATTAAATTCCTAGAAAAACACGTTGCTTACGCTAAGCAAACACTTGATTCTTATAGAGATGAATTTAGAATAGGAAGACGCGATCTTATCAACCTTCTTGATGCTGAAAGCGAATACAACAATGCTCTTGAAGAGATGATAAATACAAAAAGCGCACTTTTATACTCTAAGTATAGATTGCTTGATAATATGGGCATGCTAACGGATAGCTTCGAGCCTGGATTTGCTAAAAAATATATCCAAGGCGCTTGCTCTATCCAAGACGATCTTAATAAATAATATCTAAGCACAAGCAAGAGTCAAGGATGATTCGCCGTCTGATTACGGACAAATTTATATATACGGCACTCTTAATGAGTGCCTTTTTTTTATTTACACTTCTGGCTGAAAATGAATTCATCAAAGCCGCCACTTATGAAAAGATCGCTAAAATTTACGGCGATAATGCAAAACAAAGAGTAATCAGACTAAACAAGCTTATGGTTGAGCTAAAAGACGCTAGCGAGCAAGAGAAGCTGGTTAAGGTTAATGATTTTTTTAATCAGCTTATATGGAAAGACGATAAAGAGGTTTGGAATCAGAAGGACTATTGGGCTACGAGGATGGAATTTTTAGGTAAAGGCGCAGGAGATTGCGAAGATTTCGTTACGGCAAAATATTTTACTTTAAAACAACTCGGAGTTCCTACCCAAAAGCTTTATTTTACTTACGTTAAAGCCGTTGAGTTTAACCAAGCTCATATGGTCTTGTCTTATTATGATAGTCCCAAATCAATTCCTCTAGTTTTAGATAATATAGTTTCAAAGATTAAAATAGCCACACAGAGAAAAGATCTAATCCCTGTTTATAGCTTTAACGGTGATTCGCTATTTTTATCTAAGCAAGAGGGCTTGGGACAGGCGGTTCCCGGCGGAAATAAAAAGCAAAATCCAAAATGGCTAAATTTGATTGATAGAATGAAAGAGGATGGTTAATGACACTTTTTAAACAGATTATGATGGCGATTATATCGTTTGGGTTGTTGCTATTTATCGCTGTGGGTATATTAAATTTTACTACTATAAACAACTACATCGCAACTCAGCTTAGCACAAATGCAAGGCACACCGCCAACTCTCTTGGGCTTGCGATAAAATCCGTTGGCGATTTGGAGGATATATCAAGCGTAGAAGTTATGATAAATTCGATATTTGACAGCGGATACTATTCGATGATAAAGCTTGTTGACGTGGATGGCAATACTCTTGTAGAAAGTTCTCAGCCTACCGTAGTAAGTGGCGTTCCTAGCTGGTTTGTTAAAAACGTAAAGCTTGATGCTCCTATTGAAAGTAGCGAGATAATGCTTGGTTGGAGTAAATTCGGCACTCTTTATGTGCAAAGCAATACCGGCATCGCGTATTACGAACTATACAACATCGTTAAAAACGTATTTTATATACTATTTTCAATGATGCTTTTAGCGCTTTTATTAAGCTATTTTGGACTTAAATTTATATTTACTCCTCTTAGAAAAGTTCAAGCTCAGGCTGAAGCTATCCTTGAAAATAGATTTATTATTCAGGATAAAGTTCCGTTTACTATTGATATAAAACGTATGGTTTTAGCCATGAATAGCATGGTCGGCAAAGTAAAAGATATATTTGAACAAGGAGCAAAGACTCTTAGCAGATATGAAGACCTGCTCTATAAAGACGATCAGACGGGACTGTTTAACAGAAGGTATTTTCAGAACAAATTCGGTGATTTTTTATCTAGCGAAGAGTATTCAAGCGGCTCTGTGATGATGATTTCATGCAAGGATTTAAGAGAGCTTAAAAAGGATTTAGGCTTTGAAAAATGGCAGAATTTGGTAGTCGGCGTTGCAAACGCGATATCATCTCACTCTAAAGATATGCTTTGCGCTAGACTTAATGAAAATGACTTTATCGTCGTGGCTCCAAGCTTTACGACATTTAAAACCGCAGAGCTTGGCAAGGAAATTTTGCTTGATATAAGACAGGAATTTGCCAAATTTAATATCAGGGGAGATGACTGCTTTGCTAACGGCTCGGTTGTAGATTATGCTCCAAGCAGCGACCTTAAAACTATCTTGATAACATCCGATATAACTCTTGCAAGAGCTAAAGGAAGCGGGAATTTCAGTATCAAAATTTATGAGAGCAATAGCGAAATTTTGCTTGGTAAAGATCAGTATAGATCGCTTATAACAAGCTCTCTTGAAAACAATATGTTTAAATTTGCAGGACAAAAGATCATCTCAAGCACTCCTGAGCTTGAGCATTGCGAGCTATTTTTAAGGCTTGTCGATGATAGCGGCAAATGGCAAATGGCAAGCTATTTTATGCCGATGGTTAATGAGCTGAATTTATCCGCTAAACTTGATTTATACGTGTTAAACAAAGTTGCAAATATGCTTAGAGAAGACAGCTTGCCAAATTCGGCTATATCTATAAATTTAGGCAAGGATGTTCTTTCATCGACTCAGTATTTTGCGGAGATTGAGCTTATTTTACGCAGGATAAAACAGCACGCTAAATGCAAAATTTTTATAGAAATTCCAAATAAAGACGATATGGATATGTCAATAATACTTAAGTTTCATCAAAAACTTCGCGAATTTGACTTTGGACTTGGGCTTGATCACTTTGGATTTGATGCCAAAAGTATTGAAAGACTTAAGGATATAAGTCCGAATTATGTTAAAATTCCGGCTAGAAATTTGATAGATTTTCTCGGCGAGAGTAGCTCCGAGCAAAAGCAATCTTTTGACTTTATAATGAGAAGCAAAGAGATAAAGATCATTGCAATCGGGGTTGAAAACGGCGAACAAAAAGCCAAGCTTAAAAACATCGGCATAGATTCGATGCAAGGAATGTTTATTTACGATATACAAAATATTGGATAAGAATATGCAAGAAAAATCAAAAAATGACGAACTCTTAGACTGTCTGGTTATATTTACCAAACTTCATAACAACCCTTATACCGCCGATGCGCTTATTACGGGACTTCCGGTAAGCGAAAACGATAGCGTGGAGCTATTTTCTTTAAAAGGCTCTAAATCATTATTCACAAGGGCTGCCAAACGTGCAGGATTTGTTTCGACTTTAGTTAATAAAGATCTGGAGAAAATTTCGCCTCTTGTTCTGCCTTGTATACTTATCTTGCGCGGTAAAAAGGCTTGCATTTTAGAGAGTTTTGAAGGCAAAACGCATGCTAAGATCATAACTCCCGAGATGCCAAACGGCTCAAGCAGTATTGAGATTAGTAAACTTAAAAAAGAGTATTTGGGATACGCTTATCTGCTTAAGCGCGAATTTGTGCCGGAAGATAATAAAACCCATCTGATCGATAGTCAGTCAAGCCACTGGTTTTGGGGTACTTTAAAGCGCTCTAAGAAAATTTATATAGATGTTATAGTAGCTAGTATAGTGATAAATTTATTTGTGCTTGCAAGTCCTTTGTTTACGATGAACGTATATGATAGGGTTGTGCCAAATAACGCCGTTGAGACGCTTTGGGTGCTCGCTCTTGGCGTAGGCGTTGTGTATATGCTTGATCTGTTTTTGAAATTTATACGAACTTATTTTCTTGATATAGCGGGCAAAAAAAGCGACATCATCATGAGCTCTTTGCTTTTTGAGCGAGTTATGGATATCAAGCTGTCGGTTAAACCAAAATCGGTAGGCTCTTTTGCAAACAACTTGCGGGAATTTGATACTGTTAGAAATTTCTTTACTTCAAGCACTCTAACTGTGCTTGTGGATCTGCCTTTTGCGCTTTTATTTTTATTTGTGATTTATTTTATCGGTGGACTCATGGTGCTGGTGCCTTTGGTGTTTATCGTTATTATCGTAATTTATACTTTGCTTATCAAAGATCCACTGCAAGCCAGCATTAAAAGCACCTTTGAAGCAAGTGCCAAGAAAAACGGAATTTTGATTGAAACCCTAAATGGTCTTGAAACGATAAAAACGATGGGCGCTACGGGCCATGCGCAGTGGAACTGGGAGGAAGCTACGGGTGAAATTGCCAATAAAAGCATAAAATCAAAGCTGATTTCAGCCTCAATTAGCACCGTTACATCTTTTCTTGTTCAGCTTAATACTATAGCCGTGGTGGTATGCGGCGTATATATGATACAGGATATGAATTTGACAATGGGTGGGCTTATAGCATCTGTTATGCTCTCTTCGCGAGCGATTGCTCCTATGGGGCAGGTCGCTTCGCTTTTAGCAAATTTCGAGCAGACCAAGACGGCTTATGAGAGCTTGCAAAAGATAATGGAAATGCCTGTTGAGAGACCTGACGGAAAGAAATTTGTACGAAGAACAAATTTTGCAGGAAAGATTGAGTTTAAAAACGTAAGTTTTACATATCCGGAAAGTACAAAAGCCTCTCTTGATAGGGTAAATTTCACTATAAATGCAGGCGAAAAAGTGGGTCTTATAGGCAGAAACGGCTCAGGAAAAACAACTATAGAAAAGCTGATTTTGGGACTTTACTCTCCGACTGAGGGCTCTGTCTTGATAGACGGCATAGATATAAATCAGATAGATCCTGCCGACCTTCGTCGCAATATCGGCTACGTGCCGCAAGATGTTATGTTATTTAAAGGAACAGTTAGGGCAAATATCGTTTATAAAGCGCCTCATGTCGATGATATGCAGATAATAAAAGCCGCCAAAGTAAGCGGAGTAGATGAGTATGTCGATGCGCATCCGCTCGGCTTTGATATGCCTGTATTTGAAAGAGGTGAGGGTATAAGCGGCGGTCAGCGTCAGGCTATTGCCGTTGCGAGGGCGTTTTTGCTTGATAGTCCTATCATACTGCTTGACGAGCCTACAAATTCTCTTGATAGTAGTGTTGAAAATAAACTTAAAAACAATTTAAAATACAATACTAAAGAAAAAACCGTGATGTTGATAACACATAAGACCTCCTTGCTTGATCTGGTTGATAGGCTTATAGTCGTTGATGGGGGCAAAATTTTGCTTGACGGTCCAAAAGATGAAGTTTTGGCTAAATTAAGCGGTAAATAGGCGGCAAGAAGATGGATAATAATTTAAAAAACGATATACAAAAACAAAAGAACATAGGTTCAAATCTAAATGACTCTGTTGATAGTATCAAAAAAACGGTTCAGTCAAAAAATTATGACGCTCACGATCTTCGCTTTATGTCAAGCTTGTCTGAAGCTGTCCTTGCTAAGGCGCCGTCGGCTTCTAGGGGAATTTTATATGCAGTTTTTATCACTATCGCTTGGCTTATCATCTGGGCATCTTGGGCGGAAGTAGATGAGATAACCAGAGGTGCGGGCAAGATCATCCCTTCCGGTAAAAACCAGATCGTTCAAAACCTTGAGGGCGGTATAATCGAAGAAATTTTGATCCAAACAGGAGATGAGGTTAAAAAGGGTCAAGTGATACTGAAGATAGATAATAAGACCTTCTCGAGTAGCTATGGCGAGTCAAAGCTAAGAATGGACGAGCTTCAGGCTAAGTACATGCGTCTTTTTGCCGAAGCAAATGACAAAGAATTTGACTATAACGAGACTAGAGATAAGGATATGGCTCAGTTTGTTCTGTTTGAAAAGAGTCTTTTTGAGACAAATAAGGCAAGACTAAGAGAGCAAGTAAGCATCTTTGAAGAGCAGATAAAACAGCGCAGAAATGAACTTGTCGAGCTTAAAAATAAGATATCTCAAACGCAAAATAGTTACAATCTAATGCTTAAAGAGAAAAATATCACTGAACCGCTTTTTAGAAAAGGGCTTGTAAGTGAAGTTGAATACTTGCAGTTGCAACGAAGAGTTAATGATTTAAAGGGTGATTTAAATGCCGCGACTCTTTCGGTACCTAGGATAGAATCCACTATAAAAGAGGTTGAAAACAAGATAACCGAAACTAGACTTGCTTTTAAAAACAATGTCAAAAAAGAGCTGAATGAAGTATCTGCCGAAATTTCAAGACTAAATGAAAGCCAGATAAATTTAAGCGATAGAGTCGATAGGACTCTTGTGCGCTCACCGGTTGACGGTATCGTAAGTAAGCTTATGGTAAATACCGTTTCGGGCGTTATAAAACCAGGAATGGATATAGCTGAGATCGTTCCTATGGAAGATACTCTTATAGCCGAAGTTAAGGTTAAACCCGCGGACGTAGCGTTTTTGCGTCCGGGGCTTAAAGCGGTGGTAAAACTTACGGCTTATGATTTTTCTATTTACGGCGGACTTAACGGCGAAGTTGTTCAAATTTCAGCCGACACCGAAACAAATGAAAAAAGTGGCGAAAGCTACTATCTAGTTAGAATTCAAACCGAAAAGAATTTCTTAGGCAGCGAAGATAAGCCGCTTCGTATAAAAGTTGGTATGATAGCCAGTGCTGATATTATTACCGGTAAAAAAACAGTTCTTGATTATCTTTTAAAACCGATTTTAAAAGCTAAACAAAACGCTCTAAGGGAGCGCTAGTGCAAACAAGAGCATTTGCGATAGAAGAGAGTGATAGTTCTCACAAAACAGTAAAAGATGATATAAATAAAGCTGTTTATAGCGGAAAATTTGAAGAATATATCATTACTAGATCGCATCTGCTTGTAGATACTCTTGTGGTTACTGATATGATAAACGAAAGAGACGGCGTAGATGTGATTAACTCATCTATCAAAGAGCTTATCTTTAGCGATTGCGTTAAGAAATTTGATCAAGTTTTAAATGAAGTAAGCCTAAAGAGTCATGTAAATACAGATGAAAATTTTAAATTTGAGATTATAGAAGAGCCTTTTGATGAATGTAAAAGCGACTCTTGTGTGTATAAATTTGAAGAGGATATAAAAATTTCAGACGATATCGTAAGAAGCGTTAAAATTTTTATAAACGGATATGATGAAAGCAGTGAAAGTATATATCTTGATCTGCAAATTCTTGATAGTAAAAGCGTGTATAAGTATAAAATCACAAACGATACTATCGAAATTTCCATATCTACACATATGCAAGCTGAGATTATAAGTGAGTTTTTAAAGACGTTTGCCTATACGAAAATGTCTTTAGCCCCAAAAAAAGCAAAAGAAATTTATATTATAGTTAATGATAAACTTTTGTATAAATTTGATATAAAAATTTAAAAGAGTTACAGTGAAAGTCGGACTATACGCATCTAGCGACTCTCTTGTAAAAGAGTGGAAAAGCAAGCTGCAAGAGCGTGAAGTGATAGCCTTTGCTTCGGAGTCTGATCTTTTAATAAATATAGACACAAGCGAATATGCCGTGCTTTGTGTGGAATTTTTTGCAGGCGTAAGAGATCTTATCCTTGAAATTTTACAAATTTATCCCGAACTAAAAGTGTTTTTGCTCTCAAAAGAGCCAAATTTTACCGAAGGTAAGGAATTTCTAGCGCATGGAATCAAAGGATACGGTAACGCCCACATGCTAGAAATTCACTTGAATGATGCGATTAAGAGTATCGAAGCGGGAAATGTCTGGCTGTATCCTGAATTTATCCAAAGCATGATAATGATGATGACTAAAGATAGCTCAAACGAAAAATCTTTAGTAGCTCTTGAAAAGCTAACGCCAAAAGAAAAAGAGGTGGCGAATTTTATCTATCAAGGACTTAATAATCAAGAGATAGCCGAGGTGGCAAACATAAGCTTACGAACCGTTAAAGCGCATATCTCTGCGATCTTTGAAAAGACAGGCGTGAAAGATAGGGTAAATTTAGTTGTTCTTATGAGAAAAAGTGGTTAAAATAACTTGATAAAGTGAAATTTGGCTCCAAAATCCTTGACTTTAAAAATTTTTTGAGATATAATTCAGCTTTCACAAATTAAGTGCTGGTGTAGCTCAGTTGGTAGAGCAACTGCCTTGTAAGCAGTAGGTCGGCGGTTCAAATCCGTTCACCAGCTCCATTTTGTAACAGTGTTTGACCAGAAATACCAAATAAAATTATTAATGTTAAATAGGGTGAGATACTCAAGTGGCCAACGAGGGCAGACTGTAAATCTGCTGACTATGTCTTCCGTGGTTCGAATCCACGTCTCACCACCATGCTATACGCGGGAGTAGCTCAGTTGGCTAGAGCATCAGCCTTCCAAGCTGAGGGTCGCGGGTTCGAGTCCCGTTTCCCGCTCCAAGATTTGGGTAAGAATTTGGAGTAAAACTGGGAGCTGTAAAATTTTTATACATTTATACAGTCTGCCAAATTTATTCCATAGAGTTGTTTATGTTTGTTTTATGAAATTCTGTATTGCCAAGCGTTTGTAACGCTCATATGGCTCAGAGGTAGAGCACTTCCTTGGTAAGGAAGAGGTCGCGGGTTCAAGTCCCGCTATGAGCTCCACGGATTTTACTAAAAATATAGATAAAGTATAAAACAAGCATGAATTTTTAATTTTAAAGTAACAAATATCATTACGGAGGAAGATATGGCAAAAGAAAAATTTTCACGTAACAAGCCACACGTAAATATAGGTACTATCGGTCACGTTGACCATGGTAAAACAACTCTAACAGCTGCTATCTCTGCTGTTCTTTCAAGAAAAGGTCTTGCTGAGCTTAAAGATTATGACAATATCGATAATGCTCCAGAAGAAAAAGAGCGCGGTATTACGATTGCAACTTCACACATTGAGTATGAGACAGACAATCGCCACTATGCTCACGTTGACTGCCCGGGTCACGCCGACTACGTTAAAAACATGATTACAGGTGCTGCTCAAATGGACGGCGCTATCCTAGTTGTTTCTGCAGCGGACGGCCCGATGCCACAAACTAGAGAGCACATCCTTCTATCTCGCCAAGTTGGTGTTCCATATATCGTTGTTTTCATGAACAAAGCTGATATGGTTGATGATGCCGAACTTCTTGAGCTAGTAGAGATGGAAATTCGCGAACTTCTTAGTGAGTATGACTTCCCAGGAGACGACACTCCGATCGTAGCTGGTTCTGCTCTTCAAGCTCTAAATGAAGCTAAAGAAGGTAAAGACGGCGAGTGGTCAGCAAAAGTTATGGAGCTTATGGCTGCTGTTGATAGTTATATCCCAACTCCAGTTCGCGCTACAGATAAAGATTTCTTGATGCCAATCGAAGACGTATTCTCAATTTCTGGTCGTGGTACGGTTGTTACAGGTAGAATTGAAAAAGGTCTTGTAAAAGTTGGCGACACAATCGAAATTGTTGGTATTAGAGATACGCAAACAACAACAGTTACTGGTGTTGAGATGTTTAGAAAAGAGATGGAGCAAGGTGAAGCAGGCGACAACGTTGGTGTACTTCTAAGAGGCACTAAAAAAGAGGATGTTGAGCGTGGCATGGTTCTATGTAAGCCAAAATCAATTACTCCACATACAAAATTTGAGGGTGAAGTTTATATCCTTACAAAAGAGGAAGGCGGACGCCACACTCCATTCTTCAACAACTATAGACCACAATTTTATGTAAGAACAACTGATGTTACAGGTTCTATCACACTTCCTGAGGGAGCAGAGATGGTTATGCCTGGCGACAACCTAAAAATTACAGTTGAACTTATAGCACCTGTTGCTCTTGAAGAGGGAACACGTTTTGCGATCCGTGAGGGTGGTAGAACAGTTGGTTCAGGTGTTGTTTCTAAAATATTAGCTTAATTTAATATTTTGATTTTTAGCGGAGATTTTTCTCCGCTTTTTAAAGGAAATTTATGGCAAAAAATAATAGTAGAGTAAAGATTGGTCTTAAATGTTCAGAGTCTGGTGATATTAATTACACTACGACAAAAAACAGTAAGACAACTACTGAAAAGTTGGAAATTAAAAAATATTGTCCAAGATTAAAAAAACACACAGTTCATAAAGAAGTTAAACTAAAGAGCTAATATGCTCACTTAGGGCAATAGCTCCAACGGTAGAGCGCTGGATTCCAAATCCAATGGTTGGGGGTTCGAATCCCTCTTGCCCTGCCATCATAAGGTTGAAAATGGAAAAATTAACGAACTATTTAAAACTCTCTAGTGCAGAAATAAAAAAGGTTATATTCCCTACGAAAGAGCAAGTAAGAAATGCGTTTATAACTGTTTTTGCGGTTGTGGCGGTAGTTTCACTGTTTCTAGCACTTGTTGATGTGGTGATGTCTTATTCTCTTTCAAAATTAATTTAAAAGGTTGTAGGTTATGGCACATAAATGGTATGCGATTCAAACTTACGCCGGCAGCGAGATGAGTGTTAAGAGAGCTATTGAAAATTTAGTAAGAGATCATAATATAGAAGATCAGCTTAAAGAAGTTGTTGTTCCTACTGAAGATGTGATTGAGATTAAAAACGGCAAGAAAAAAATAAACGAAAGAAGCCTTTATCCGGGCTATGCTTTTGCACATCTTGATTTGGACACTGCGCTTTGGCATAAAATTCAATCATTGCCAAAAGTTGGAAGATTTATAGGTGAATCAAAAAAACCAACCCCTTTAAGCGATAAAGATATAAATTTAATATTAGAAAAAGTTCAAAAACGCGGAGCACCTAAACCTAAAATTTCATTTGATAACGGTGAGAGTGTTCGCATTATAGATGGGCCTTTTGCGAATTTTACCGGTATAGTCGAAGAGTATGATATGATACATGGTAAGTTAAGACTTAATGTCTCTATTTTTGGCAGAAGTACACCGGTTGAAATTTTGTATTCACAAGTTGAGAAGATAGTATAAGGAGAAGTTTATGGCTAAGAAAGTTATAGGCGAAATTAAATTACAAATTGCAGCAGCTAAAGCAAACCCAAGCCCACCGGTAGGTCCTGCTCTAGGTCAGCAAGGTGTAAATATTATGGAGTTTTGTAAGGCGTTTAACGAAAGAACAAAAGATATGGCAGGATATAATATCCCTGTAGTTATCACTGTTTATGCGGATAGAAGCTTTACTTTTATCACAAAGCAACCGCCTGCTACAGATTTGATTAAAAAAGCAGCCGGCATATCAAAAGGTGCGGATAATCCGCTAAAAAATAAAGTAGGAAAGCTTACTAAAGCTCAAGTACTTGAAATCGTAGATAGAAAAATCGTTGATTTAAACACTAACAACAAAGAGCAAGCCGCTAAAATTATTGCAGGTTCTGCTCGCTCGATGGGCATAGATATCATTGATTAAAATCCTTAAACCGCCAAGGATTTAAATTTTAAGGCGGAAGCACTTTAAAATGCGGAGAAATTAATGTCAAAAAAAACTACAAAAAGATTTAGCGAACTACTTAAAAAAATAGATGCAAATAAAATTTATGCACTAGATGAAGCAATCGATACTGTTAAAACTCTTGCTTCTGCAAAATTTGATGAAACGGTTGAAATAGCACTTAAACTTAACGTTGATCCAAGACATGCCGATCAGATGGTAAGAGGTTCGGTTGTTCTTCCTGCTGGAACAGGTAAGGCTGTTCGTGTAGCGGTTATCGCAAAAGACGTTAAGGCTGATGAAGCTAAAGCGGCGGGTGCGGATATCGTCGGAAGTGATGATTTGATTGAAGATATCCAAAAAGGCGTAATGAATTTTGATGTCCTCATAGCTACTCCAAATTTAATGGGTCTTGTAGGTAAAGTGGGTCGTATACTTGGACCAAAAGGTCTTATGCCAAACCCTAAAACTGGAACTGTTACAATGGATGTTGCTCAAGCTGTTAATAATGCAAAAAGCGGTCAGGTAAATTTCCGTGTAGATAAACAAGGAAATATCCATGCCGGGCTTGGTAAAGTAAGTTTTTCAAAAGAGCAACTTAACGATAACATTTCAACTTTTATTAAAGCTATAAACAAACATAAGCCGGCAGCTGCAAAAGGAAGATATATTAAAAATGCAGCGTTATCACTAACTATGAGTCCATCTGTATCGCTTGAGACTCAAGAGTTGATGGATTTACGTTAACTAAATTTTAATAAATTTATATCTTAGATTGGAGATAGCCGAGGTCAGTAGACTTAATTGGACGACCCGCTCTGCTTGAAATCACCGGTCGGAAAGGAGAATGAATGACAAGAAGCGAAAAATCTGAAATAATAGCAAAACTTGAAGCTGAATTTAAAGAGAATGAAGCGATTATAGTATGTGATTACCGTGGACTTAGCGTTAAGAAGCTTGAAGTATTAAGAAATGCTGCAAGAGAGCAAAACGTAAAAGTTCAAGTAGTAAAAAACACTCTTGCAAATATCGCACTTAAGAATGCGGATAAAGGCGATATGGCTCTTAAAGATACCAATATATTCATTTGGGGCGACCAGCTTTCGGCTACTAAAGTTGCGGCTAAATTTGAAGAGACTAACAGTGAGTTGTTTAAGATTAAAACAGCACACATTGATGGCGAAGTTGCTAGTGTTGAAAAAGTTAAAGCACTATCTAAAATGCCAAGTCGTGATGAGCTTATTGCAATGTTATTGCAAGTTTGGAATGCGCCTATCCAAAATTTCACAATTGGATTAAATGCGCTTAAAGAGAAAAAAGAACAATCAGCATAAAATTAGGAGAATTTAAAAATGGCAATTACTAAAGAAGATGTACTAGAATTTATCTCTAATCTTTCAGTATTAGAGTTAAGCGAATTAGTAAAAGAATTTGAAGAGAAATTTGGCGTAAGCGCAGCTCCGGTTATGGTAGCAGGCGCAGCAGGCGGCGCAGCAGCGGCAGAAGTTGAAGAAAAAACTGAATTTAACATTGTTTTGCTTGACGGTGGAGATAAGAAAATCAACGTTATTAAGGTTGTTAGAGCTCTTACAGGTCTTGGTCTTAAAGAGGCTAAAGACGCAGTTGAGCAAACACCTTCAGTTCTTAAAGAAGGAGTTAGCAAAGCTGAAGCTGAAGAAGCTAAAAAACAACTTGAAGAAGCAGGCGCTAAAGTCGAGCTTAAATAATATTTATTATTTTGTTATTTTTGGAAGGAAGCTCTCGGGCTTCCTTAATTAAATTTTAGATGCCGCAAATTTGTGGCTCAATACTTTTCTTTCAAACTTATACCACGAGGTAGATGCATGTTAAACAGCTTATACTCAGGAAATCGTCTTAGAGTTGATTTTTCAAATGTCGCTAAAGAGATAGATGTTCCTAACCTACTACAATTACAAAAAAAGAGCTTTGATCACTTTTTAAATTTGAGCGAAAATCAAGGCGAAAGCGGTATCGAAAAAGTTTTTAAATCAATATTTCCTATACATGATCCGCAAAATAGACTTTCGCTTGAATACGTAAGCTCAGAGATCGGTAAACCAAAATATACCATCAGAGAGTGTATGGAAAGAGGTCTTACATACTCTGTAAATTTGAAGATGAAAATTCGCCTCATAGTTCATGAAAAAGATGAGAAAACCGGTGAAAAGATCGGTGTAAAAGATATAAAAGAGCAAGAAATTTTTATACGCGAAATTCCTCTTATGACAGATAGAATTTCATTTATTATAAACGGCGTTGAAAGAGTTGTCGTAAACCAACTGCACAGAAGCCCGGGCGTTATATTTAAAGAAGAGGAAAGCCCGACTGTTGTAAACAAACTAATTTATACGGCTCAGATTATCCCTGATCGTGGCTCTTGGCTATATTTTGAATACGACACAAAAGACGTTTTATACGTTCGTATCAATAAGCGCAGAAAAGTCCCTGTAACTATACTATTTAGAGCGCTTGGATATAAAAAACAAGATATTATAAAGCTATTTTATCCTATCCAAACCTTATCAATTAAGAATAATAAATTTTTAACTCCGTTTAATCCTGAAGATTATGTCGGTAGAATCGAATATGATATAAAAGATGAAGACGGAAATGTGCTTCATGAAGCAGGCAAAAGACTAACTAAGAAAAAAGCAGATAAGATAATAAGCGAAGGCGTAAAGTGGGTCGAGTATCCGACTGAAATTTTGGTTAATAGATTTTTAGCTTCTCCTGTTATCGATAAAGAGAGCGGAGAGGTGCTTTATGATACTCTTGCGCAGCTTGATGAAAATAAACTAGTTAAAATTTTAGCCGAGCAAGACACTATAGAGATAGCAAACGACTTGGCAGCTGGCGTTGATGATGCGATTATAAACTCATTTATTGCAGATAGCGAGACTCTAAAGCTTCTTAAACAAACTGAAAATGTTGAAGATGAAAACGACCTTGCGGCGATTAGAATTTACAAAGTTATGCGACCCGGTGAACCTGTCGTAAAAGACGCCGCAAAGACATTTGTAAACGATCTTTTCTTTAATCCTGAAAGATATGATCTAACACAAGTCGGTCGTATGAAGATGAATCACAAGCTAGGTCTTGACGTTCCTGAATACGTAACAGTTTTAACAAATGAAGATATTATCAAAACGGCAAAATATCTTATAAAAGTTAAAAACGGACAAGGACATATAGACGATAGAGATCATCTCGGAAATAGACGTATCCGCTCTATTGGCGAGCTTTTAGCAAACGAACTTCACCTTGGCTTTGTGAAAATGCAAAAGGCAATCCGTGATAAATTTACAAGTTTAAGCAGTAATATCGAAGAGATAATGCCTTATGACTTAGTAAATCCAAAGATGATCACTACAACTATAACGGAATTTTTTACGGGCGGGCAGTTAAGCCAGTTCATGGATCAGACAAACCCGTTAAGCGAAGTTACGCATAAGCGCCGCTTATCGGCACTCGGTGAGGGCGGACTTGTAAAAGAGCGCGCAGGATTTGAAGTGCGTGACGTTCATCCTACCCACTACGGCAGAATTTGTCCAGTTGAGACTCCGGAAGGTCAAAACATCGGTCTTATAAATACGCTTTCAACTTATGCTAAAGTAAATAACCTTGGCTTTGTTGAAGCGCCGTATAAAAAAGTAGTTGACGGCAAGGTAACCGATGAGATCGTTTATCTAACGGCTACTCAAGAGGAAAATAGCGTTATAGCTCCGGCTTCAACTTTGATAGATGATAACGGATATATAGTTGAAGACCTGATCGAGGCTAGACAAGACGGCGAGATGATACTCGCCAAGCGTGAAGACGTTAAGCTAATCGACCTTTGTTCGGGTATGATAGCGGGTGTTGCTGCTTCGCTTATCCCGTTTTTGGAACATGATGACGCCAACCGTGCTCTCATGGGCTCAAACATGCAACGTCAAGCAGTACCGCTTCTTCGCTCATCTGCTCCTATCGTAGGAACAGGTATGGAAAGAATCGTAGCGCGCGATGCTTGGGAGGCTATCAAGGCAAAACGCTCGGGCGTTGTTGAAAAAGTCGATAATAAAAATATTTTCATTTTGGGTGAAGATCAGGTAGGTCCTTATATAGATCACTACTCTATGGAGAAAAATTTAAGAACCAACCAAAACACAACCTTCTCTCAACATCCGATAGTTAAAAAAGGCGATGTGGTTGAAGCTGGACAAGTTATAGCCGATGGCTCTAGCATGGAGCGTGGCGAGCTTGCCATAGGTAAAAACGCACTTATCGCATTTATGCCTTGGAACGGATACAACTACGAAGATGCGATTGTAATCAGCGAAAAAATGATACGTGAAGATGCTTTTACAAGCGTGCATATCTATGAAAAAGAGATAGAAGCTCGAGAGTTAAAAGACGGTGTAGAGGAGATTACAAAAGATATCCCTAATATAAAAGAAGAAGATCTTATGCACCTTGACGAAAGCGGAATCATCAAGATAGGAACGCACGTAAAACCCGGCATGATACTGGTAGGAAAAGTATCTCCAAAGGGCGAGGTTAAACCAACTCCTGAAGAGAGACTTTTAAGAGCGATATTTGGTGAAAAGGCTGGTCATGTAGTAAATAAATCACTATATGCAACGGCTTCTATGGAAGGCGTTGTGGTAGATGTTAAAATTTTTACCAAAAAAGGTCATGAAAAAGATAGCAGAACTAATAAAACTTACGAAGAGGAAAAAGCGGCTTTAGAAAAAGAGCATCACGATAGACTTCTTATGATGGATAGAGAAGAGATGCTAAAGGTTACCTCTCTTCTTTCTAAAAACACTCTTGCATCGGCTCAAACCATAGGCAAAAAAGAGTATAAAAAAGGCGAAAAGATAGATAAAGCTGAGCTTGAAAATATCAATCGTTTTACCCTAAACAGCATAGTAAAGGGCTTTTCAAAAGACGTTCAGAAGAAGTACGATGAGCTAAAAGTCTATTTCCAAAACGAGAAGAAAAAGCTAAAAGAAGAGCACGATAACAAAATCGAAATTTTAGAAAAAGATGATATATTGCCAAGCGGCGTTGTAAAGCTGGTAAAAGTATATGTGGCGACCAAGCGCAAACTAAAAGTGGGCGATAAGATGGCGGGACGTCACGGTAATAAAGGTATCGTTTCAAACATCGTTCCTGAAGTTGATATGCCATACCTTCCTAGCGGACAACCTGTCGATATTGTGCTAAATCCGCTGGGTGTTCCAAGCCGTATGAATATCGGTCAAATTTTAGAAAGTCACCTAGGCCTTGTCGGATATCGTTTAGGCGAGCAGATAAGTCAAATTTTCGAAGAGAAAAAAGGCGAGTGGGTTAAAGAGCTTCGTGCTAAGATGATAGAGATCGCTTCGGTTTCTAAATTTATGGATGCTAAAAAAACGCTTGCTAAAATAGATGATGAGCAACTTATCGAATACGCAAGAGATTGGGCAAGTGGCGTTAAATTTGCCACTCCTATCTTTGAAGGCGTTAGAGTTGAAGAATTTGCCAAGCTGTTTGAGATGGCAAAAGTCGATATGGACGGTAAAACCGAGCTTTATGACGGACGCACCGGTTCAAGAATAAAAGAGAGAGTAAATGTCGGCTGCATGTATATGCTTAAGCTTCACCACCTTGTCGACGAAAAAGTTCATGCAAGAAGTACCGGACCATATAGCCTTGTTACACAGCAACCTGTCGGCGGTAAGGCGCTATTTGGTGGTCAAAGATTTGGTGAGATGGAAGTTTGGGCGCTTGAAGCTTATGGTGCGGCTCATACTTTAAGAGAGATGCTAACCGTAAAATCAGATGATGTTGAAGGTCGTTTAATGGCGTATAAGGCTCTAACAAGAGGTGAAAACGTCCCTGAAACAGGAATTCCTGAAACATTTTTCGTATTAACAAACGAGCTTAAATCTCTAGCGCTTGATGTTGAAGTATATGACGAGGAAGATAACGATGAGTGAATTAAAACCGATTGAAATAAAAGAAGAGCAACGCCCGCGTGATTTTGAAGCTTTCCAACTTCGCTTAGCAAGTCCTGAGAAGATAAAATCATGGAGTTACGGCGAGGTTAAAAAGCCTGAAACTATAAATTATAGAACTCTAAAGCCTGAGCGTGACGGTCTGTTTTGTGCCAAAATTTTCGGCCCGATTCGTGATTATGAGTGCCTTTGCGGTAAGTATAAAAAAATGCGCTATAAGGGCGTTAAGTGCGAGAAGTGCGGTGTTGAAGTAACCAGCTCGAAAGTTCGTCGCTCACGCATGGGTCATATCGAGCTTGTAACTCCTGTGGCTCACATCTGGTATGTAAATTCACTTCCAAGCCGTATAGGAACGCTTCTTGGTATTAAGATGAAGGACTTAGAGCGCGTGCTTTACTATGAGGCTTATATAGTTGAAGTGGCGGGCGAAGCGTTTTATGATAATGAAAACAGTAAAAAAGTAGAAATTTATGATGTTTTAAACGAAGAGCAGTATCAATCTTTAATTCAGCGATTTGAAGATAGCGGATTTAAGGCTAGAATGGGCGGCGAAGTTATCCGCGATCTGCTTGAAAATTTAGATCTTGTTGAGCTTTTAAATACACTTAAAGATGAAGTAAGCTCTACAAATTCTGAAGCCAAGAAAAAAACTATCGTAAAAAGACTTAAAGTTGTTGAAGCATTTTTAAATTCTGGCAACCGTCCTGAGTGGATGATGATTACGAATTTGCCTGTGCTCCCGCCTGATTTGCGTCCTCTTGTTAGTCTTGACGGAGGCAAATTTGCCGTTTCTGACGTAAATGATCTTTACCGCCGTGTTATCAATAGAAATGCGCGTCTAAAAAGACTTATGGAGCTTGACGCACCTGAAATTATTATCAGAAACGAAAAAAGAATGCTTCAAGAGGCAGTTGATGCTCTATTTGATAACGGAAGAAGAGCAAATGCCGTTAAAGGTGCAAATAAACGCCCGCTCAAGTCGCTTTCTGAAATCATCAAAGGAAAACAAGGTCGCTTTAGACAAAATTTGCTTGGTAAGCGTGTTGACTTCTCGGGTCGTTCCGTTATCGTTGTTGGTCCAAAGCTTAGGATGGATCAGTGCGGCCTTCCAAAGAGAATGGCTCTTGAGCTGTTTAAGCCACACCTTTTAGCACGCCTTGAAGAAAAAGGTTATGCAACGACCGTTAAACAAGCTAAAAAGATGATAGAGGATAAGACGAATGAAGTTTGGGAGTGCTTAGAAGAGGTTGTTAAAGATCATCCCGTCATGCTAAACCGTGCTCCGACACTGCATAAACTTTCTATTCAAGCGTTTCACCCTGTGCTAGTCGAGGGCAAAGCGATACAGCTTCATCCGCTTGTGTGCGCTGCGTTTAACGCGGACTTTGACGGCGACCAGATGGCTGTTCACGTTCCACTTTCACAAGAGGCTATCGCAGAGTGCAAAATTTTGATGCTTAGTTCGATGAATATCTTGCTTCCTGCAAGCGGTAAGGCTATAACCGTTCCAAGTCAGGATATGGTTTTAGGAATTTACTATCTGAGCCTAGAAAAGAGTGATACAAAAGGCGCAAATAAAATTTTTGCAAGTGTTGATGAGGTGATGATAGCCGAGGAAGCGCACTGCCTTGAGGTTCACTCAAAGATCAAGACTATGATTGAGGGCAAGACGCTATTTACGACTGCCGGACGTTTGATTATCCGCTCGATACTACCTGATTTTGTTCCTGAAAATATGTGGAACAGAGTTCTTAAGAAAAAAGATATAGCGAATTTGGTTGATTATGTTTATAAAGTAGGCGGACTTGAGATAACTGCAGGATTTTTAGATAAGCTTAAAAATTTAGGCTTCCGTTATGCTACAAAGGCGGGAATTTCTATATCTATAGCCGATATCATCGTTCCTGAAGGAAAACAAAAACATATAGATAGTGCTAAGAAAAAAGTTCGCGAAATTCAAAACCAATACGGTGCAGGTCTTTTAACCGATTCAGAGAGATATAATAAGATAGTCGATATATGGACCGATACAAATAACGTGGTTGCAGGCGAGATGATGAAGCTCATCCAAAACGATAAGGGCGGATTTAACTCCATTTATATGATGGCGGACTCTGGAGCTAGAGGATCTGCTGCGCAAATTCGCCAGCTTGCCGGTATGCGTGGTCTTATGGCTAAGCCTGACGGCTCAATTATCGAGACGCCTATTACATCAAATTTCCGCGAGGGACTAAACGTACTTGAGTACTTTATCTCAACTCACGGCGCTAGAAAGGGACTTGCCGATACCGCACTTAAAACGGCAAACGCCGGATACTTAACTAGAAAGCTAATCGATGTTGCGCAAAACGTTAAGGTTACAATTGAAGATTGCGGTACGCACGAGGGTGTTGAGATTACCGAGATAACCGAAAACGGCGAGCTTATAGAAAGCCTTGAAGAAAGAGTTCTAGGACGTGTTCTTGCAGATGACGTTATAGATCCGATAACAAATGAAATTTTATTTGCGGAAGGCACTTTAGTAGATGAAGAAAAAGCAAAAGCTATCATTGAAGCCGGTATTAAATCGGTAAGCATTAGAACACCGATCACTTGCAAGGCTGCAAAGGGCGTATGCTCTAAATGTTACGGTATAAATTTGGGTGAAGGCAAGCTGGTAAAACCGGGTGAGGCCGTAGGTATCATCTCGGCTCAATCAATCGGTGAGCCCGGAACACAGCTTACTCTTAGAACTTTCCATATCGGCGGAACGGCATCTACGGAGCAACAAGATCGCCAAGTTGTAGCTCAAAAAGAGGGCTTTATAAGATACTATAATTTAAACGTTTATGAAAATAACGGCAAAGATATAGTTGCAAATCGTAGAAATGCTGCCGTGCTTTTGGTTGAGCCAAAGATAAAAGCGCCGTTTGACGGAAAATTAGAGATCGAGATAGCTCACGAAGATATCAATATAACGATAAAAGGCAAAAAAGAAGAGGTTAAATATACTCTTCGTAGAAACGACGTGGCTAAACCAAACGAGCTAGCAGGCGTTAGCGGTAAGGTAGAGGGTAAAATTTACATACCGTATGCCGACGGAGATAAGGTAAAAGAAAACGAAAGTATAGTTGAGGTTATTAAAGAGGGTTGGAACGTACCTAATCGTATCCCGTTTGCAAGCGAGATAAAGGTAAAAGACGGAGATCCTATAACTAAAAAGATAACCGCAGGTGCAAACGGAGTGCTTAAATTTTATGTCCTTAAGGGCGACTATTTAGAGCGTATAAGAGATATAAAAAAAGGACATTTAGTAACCGAAAAGGGCCTATTTGTAGTTGTAGCCGATGAGGAAGATAGAGAAGCGGTTCGTTACTATATACCTAGAAATTCGGTCATAAAAGTAAACGATAGCGATATAGTAGCGTCTAAAACGATCTTGGCTGAGCCTTCGGATGCAGAGAGACTTATTATTGCAGAGTGGGATCCATATTCGACTCCTACGATAGCCGAAGAAGCAGGAACGGTAACTTATGAGGATATCGAGCCTGGGTATTCTGCTGCCGAGCAGTATGACGAAACAACCGGTCAAAGCCGTTTGGTTATCAACGAATACTTGCCTTCAGGCATCAAGCCTACGATAGTTATCGCGACAAAAGACGGAAAACTTATCAGATATCAGCTTGAGCCAAAGACTGCGATATTTGTAAAAGACGGAGCTAGTGTAGAGCAGGCTGAAATTTTAGCTAAGACTCCAAAAGCGGTAGCAAAATCAAAAGATATCACCGGAGGTCTTCCTCGCGTTAGTGAGCTTTTTGAAGCAAGACGCCCGAAAAATACGGCTATCATTGCAGAGATTGACGGTGTTGTTAGATTTGATAAACCGCTTCGCTCGAAAGAAAGAATTATCATCGAGTCGGAAGACGGCACAACGGCTGAATATCTTATAGATAAAACTCGTCAAATTCAAGTAAGAAGCGGGGAGTTTATCCATGCGGGCGAGAAGCTAACAGATGGTCTCATCTCAAGCCATGACGTGCTTAGAATTTTAGGCGAAAAAGCGCTTCACTACTATCTGATAAGCGAAATTCAGCAAGTTTATCGCTCTCAGGGTGTTGCGATTGCCGATAAGCATATCGAGATCATCGTTTCTCAGATGCTAAGACAGGTTAAGATCATAGACAGCGGAGATACAAATTTCATCGTTGGAGATATGGTTTCACGCGCAAGATTTAAAGAAGAAAATGAAAGAATTATGCGCATGAGTGGAAACCCTGCCATAGCAGAGCCTATCTTGCTTGGTGTTACAAGGGCTGCTATAGGAAGTGATAGCGTCATATCCGCCGCATCTTTCCAAGAGACTACAAAAGTCTTAACAGAAGCCAGTATAGCGGCTAAATTTGACTATCTTGAGGATCTGAAAGAAAACGTTATTTTAGGTCGCATGATACCTGTTGGAACAGGTCTTTATCAAGATAAAAAAATCAAGCTAAAACAAAACTAACATTTTGCTCCGCCTTTAAATTCGGCGGAGCTTTTAATCAAATTCTATTTTTAACAAATAAAATATCAAAATTTAATCGGAGTAACATGAAAAATTTAGATTTAGGAATTCTTGTTGCAAGACTTGGTCTTGGAATTTGTGTTTTGACACACGGATTTAGCAAAATCATGAACGGAATCGGCGGAGTAAAGGCTATTCTTAGTAAAGCAGGCTTGCCTGAATTTATGGCTTATTTTGCGTATGTCGGAGAGGTTTTGGCTCCTTTGATGATAATTTTAGGAATTTTTTCAAGGATAGGAAGCATCTTGCTTATTGGGACATGCCTTACTATTTTGTATTCATTTCACGGTCTTGCAAATCTGTTTGAGCTTACTAATGTCGGTGGATTTAAAGCCGAAATTGTATATCTTTATATGACTCTTGCTTTGTCTATTTTATTTACAGGTAGCGGCAAATACGCATTAAAGGCTGATTAAATTTCAGCAAAAATACAGGATTTACATTAATTTAAGTTGTATTTAAATATAATTAGGTCTTTTTAATAAATTTAGTCGAAAGGAATTACTGTGCCAACCATAAATCAATTGGTCAGAAAAGAGCGCAAGAAAGTGATTGTAAAATCAAAATCGCCTGCGCTAAAAGAGTGTCCTCAAAGAAGAGGCGTTTGCACGAGAGTTTATACTACAACTCCGAAAAAACCAAACTCTGCTTTGAGAAAAGTTGCCAAGGTTAGATTAACTAGCGGCTTTGAAGTTATTAGCTATATCGGCGGTGAGGGTCACAACCTACAAGAACACAGCATTGTGCTGGTTCGCGGAGGAAGGGTTAAAGACTTACCGGGTGTTAAATATCATATCGTTCGCGGTGCTCTTGATACGGCCGGTGTTGCAAAAAGAACGGTTTCGCGTTCTAAATACGGTGCTAAACGTCCTAAAGCAGGCGCAGCAAAGAAATAAAATTAGGTTCGCAGACGCGCTTTTAATTTAGTTGCGTTTGAGTAAAATTTATAAAAATTTGAAGGAATAATCAAATGAGAAGAAGAAAAGCCCCTGCAAGGGAAGTTTTACCTGATCCGATTTACGGAAATAAAGTAATCACTAAATTTATTAACTCACTTATGTATGACGGCAAAAAAAGCGTAGCCACTGAGATTATGTACGGTGCTATCAAAGCTATCGAGAAGAGAAACAGCGAAGTTAAAGGCATAGATGTTTTTAACGATGCTATAGAAAACGTAAAGCCTATCATGGAAGTTAAATCACGTCGTGTGGGTGGTGCTACATATCAAGTTCCTGTTGAGGTTCGTCCTGCACGCCAGCAAGCTCTTGCAATCAGATGGATAATCGGCTATGCAAGAAAAAGAAGCGAAAGAACTATGATAGATAAGCTTGCTAACGAGCTACTTGATGCTGCAAATTCAAAAGGTGCATCTTTTAAGAAGAAAGAAGATACTTATAAAATGGCAGAGGCTAATAAGGCATTTGCTCACTACCGCTGGTAAGAAGGAAAATTCATGTCAGACAGAAAAACCCCACTTCATATGGTTAGAAATATCGGTATTGCAGCTCACATTGATGCGGGCAAAACGACTACTAGCGAGAGAATTTTATTTTTTACGGGACTTAGCCACAAGCTTGGCGAGGTTCATGACGGCGCTGCTACTATGGACTGGATGGAACAAGAGAAAGAAAGAGGTATCACTATAACCTCCGCCGCTACTACCGCTTATTGGAAAGAGCATCAAATAAATCTTATCGACACTCCGGGCCACGTTGATTTTACTATTGAAGTTGAGCGTTCTATGCGCGTTCTTGACGGAGCGGTTTCGGTATTTTGTTCGGTTGGCGGTGTTCAACCTCAATCTGAAACGGTTTGGAGACAAGCTAATAAATACGGCGTTCCAAGAATAGTTTTTGTAAATAAAATGGACAGAATCGGCGCAAATTTCTTTAACGTTGAAGAGCAAATTAAAAATAGGCTAAAAGCAAACCCCGTGCCTATCCAAATTCCAATAGGAGCCGAGGATAACTTTAAAGGTGTTATCGATCTTGTAAGAATGAAGGCATATGTTTGGGAAGATGAAAGCAAGCCTACAACTTATGTAGAAAAAGAAATTCCTACCGAGCTAGTAGAAAAAGCGAACGAATATAGAAATAAGCTTGTTGAAGCTGTTTCTGAAACAGATGATAGCCTGATGGAGAAATTCTTTAGCGGTGAAGAGTTAACCGAAGAAGAGATTAAAAAAGGCATAAAAGCTGGTTGTTTAAGAATGACTATGACGCCTATGCTTTGCGGAACTGCGTTTAAAAATAAAGGAATTCAGCCTTTACTTGACGCTGTTGTCGATTATTTGCCTGCTCCTGATGAGATTGAGGCTATAAAGGGTCAGTATGAAGACGGTCAAGAGGTTCTTGTAGAATCAACCGATAACGGTGAATTCGCGGCTCTTGCATTCAAGATTATGACAGACCCGTTTGTAGGACAACTTACTTTTATACGCGTTTATCGCGGTGAGCTTGAGAGCGGAAGCTATGCTTACAATACCGTTCAAAGCAACAAAGAAAGAATCGGTCGTCTTTTAAAGATGCACTCTAACAAAAGAGAAGAGATTAAAGTCCTTCACGCAGGCGAGATCGGTGCCGTAGTCGGTCTTAAAAATACGCTTACAGGAGACACTCTTGCAAGTGAGAAAGATAAAGTAATACTTGAGAAGATGGACTTCCCTGAGCCTGTTATTTCTGTTGCGGTTGAGCCAAAAACAAAAGCCGATCAAGAGAAAATGGCTCTTGCGCTTCAAAAGCTTGCACAAGAAGATCCAAGCTTCAGAGTAGGAACAGATGAAGAGAGTGGTCAAACAATTATATCTGGTATGGGCGAGCTTCACCTTGAGATTATCGTTGATCGTATGCTTCGCGAATTTAAAGTTGACGCAGAAGTCGGTCAGCCACAAGTTGCATATCGTGAGACAATTCGCAAAACAGTTGAGCAAGAGTATAAATATGCTAAACAATCAGGCGGACGTGGTCAATATGGGCACGTATTCTTGCGTCTTGAGCCACTTGAGCCGGGCAGCGGCTATGAGTTTGTTAATGACATTAAGGGCGGCGTAGTTCCTAAAGAATATATCCCTGCTGTTGATAAAGGTTGTAAAGAGGCACTTCAAAACGGTGTTCTTGCAGGATACCCTGTAGAGGACGTTAAAGTTACGTTGTTTGACGGAAGTTATCATGAAGTGGATAGCTCCGAGATGGCGTTTAAGCTTGCCGCTTCAATGGGCTTTAAAGAAGGTGCTAGAAAAGCGGGCGCTGTTATCCTTGAGCCTATGATGAAGGTTGAGGTTGAAACTCCTGAGGATTATATGGGTGATGTTATCGGCGATCTTAATAAGCGCCGAGGACAGATTAGCTCTATGGATGAAAGAAGTGGAAATAAGATTGTTACGGCATTTTGCCCACTTGCTGAGATGTTTGGCTATTCAACGGATCTTAGAAGTCAAACACAAGGTCGTGCTACGTATTCTATGGAATTTGATCACTATGAGGAAGTTCCTAAAAACGTATCCGAAGAGATTATCAAAAAGAGAAACGGCTAAAATTTCGGGCGAGGTTTTCTCGCCCTTTTTAAATTTATTAACCAAGGTAGTTTTACTTAAAACAATCAAAAATTATATCATAGTATTTAAAGTTGCTATAAATAATCAAATGAACTCTGAGTTTTTATATATAAATTAGAAATTTCTATAAAAAGAGTTCAAAGAACTTATTTGAAAAATATAATTGACATGAAATATAATTTATATTTTTTGATATACTTTTTATTCTTAAAATTGTCCTCATAGCTCAGCAGGATAGAGCGCAAAATTCCTAATTTTGAGGCCGTGAGTTCGAATCTCGCTGAGGACACCACCTTCTGGCTTTTATGTAAGGTGCTAAAATTTATTGTAATTAAAATATGAAATACCTATAATGACAATAAATAAATTTTTAATCACAGCAAATAGTATAAATTTATCCAGCTAATAGATTTAATGATTGAGTAGATTTGCAAAATAGGCGAGTATTCTTGCCTTCATAAATTTAAGTTCTAAGTATACCATCATCCTTAGGATCTTTATTTGTGTTGTCAATTTTTTCTTTAGTGCTATCCATTATTTCATTTGCTTTTTCTTTAGCGCCGTCTATAGCGTCTTTGGCCATATCTTTAGCGTTTTGCCTGAAATTTTCAGTCTTTTTTAAAGCCTCGTTTGCTACATCGGCACTTTTGTCTATGGCTTCATTTACAATGTTTTTAGCACTTTCAACAGCGTTCTTAGCCTCTTGTTTATCGCTATCTGAACAACCCAAGAATATCAGCATCAATATCGACACAGGTATTAAAATTCGTCTCATTACAAATCCTTTTTAAAATTTAGGCTATTGTATATAAATAAAGTTAATATAGCTATTTTTGTTTTGTTAATATTATAAGAAGTAAAAAAAGAGTAAAAGCGACAGCCAAGCGCCATCGCTTAGTTTGTAAATTGCGAGGTTTAATTTTTTAGTTTATCGACACCTTCTTTTGTCTTATCCATGGCTTTTTCGCCCAGCTCTTTAGCACCTTCTTTTATATCATGCATCTTTTCGCCAGTCGCATCTTTTATCTCCGAGGCTTTTTCTTTTGTAGCGTCTATAGCATCTTTTGTCATCTCTTTTGCTTTCTCGCCTGCATTTATAGTTTTTTCTTTTGCGCTATCCATCATATCGGCAGCTTTTTCTTTTGTTTCTGTTACTACTTCTTTGGTTTTATCCATGGCTTTTTCAGCCATATCCTTAGTAGCGTCTTTCATCTCGACAGCCTTTTCTTTAGCCTTATCTGCCATTTCGGCATTCTTATCTATAGCTTTGTTCGCCATATCTTTTGTCGCTTCTTTGGTATCATTTGCCATCTCTTTAGTTTTATCAACCGCTTTTTCTGTCATCTCTTTTGTGGCTTCTACTTTATCTTTGACCTCTTTTTTACTGCTGTCTGAACAACCGGCAAGCAAAAGCATCGATATAGCTGCTAGGGAAATTAAAATATTTTTCATACGAAATCCTTTGTGTTAATATTTAAGAATTGTATATCAGTAAAGTTAATGGGAGTGTTTTTGTTTTATTTATAAACTTGTGATTTAAATTTAAACTAAATCAAATTTAAAATTCTCTTTGATATCTAAATTTGAGCTAACGATAGCTTTGAATTTAATCCCTTTAAAGTCTAAGAATAGCTCATAAAATGCGCCCAAAAACTGAGCCTTTAGAATTTTCGCCTCATAAGTTTTACCCTGCTTTATCTCTTCAGGACGAAACATAAAGTTTCTATTCTGAAGCCAGCTTTGAAATTCGCTTGGCAAATTTGTCGCCATATCTTTATCTATACAGTTCATATCCCCTAGAAAAAGCGCTATTTCTCTAGTTTGAGGATGAAAATATAAATTTTTAGGAGTGTCTATGGCTAAAATTTTGCCGTTTTTTATAAGGGCTATTTTATCGCTTAGCAAAAACGCATCTTCCTTATCGTGAGTCACCATTATCGCGCTAAGGGAGTTTTGCTTGATCATATCTCTTAGCTCCAGCCTAAGGCTGCTTCTTAAGTTGTGGTCTAAATTTGCAAACGGCTCATCAAGCAACAAAAGCTTTTCTCTATTGGCTACGGCTCTTGCAAAGGCGACTCTTTGAGCCTGTCCGCCTGAAATTTGATCGCACATTTTATCTTTTAGTTCGCTTATCTTAAATTTTTGCAAAAGCTCTTTTATGCGATATTCTCGTTCGTTTTTAGGCATTTTAAAAAGGGCAAATTCGATGTTTTTATAGACATTTAAATGTGGGAAAAGCGCATAGTTTTGAAACATCATCGCAACACCGCAAACATCGCAAAATTCTATCTCTCCGCTATCTTTGCTTTCCAAATTCGCAATAATCCTAAGCAGAGTGCTCTTACCACACCCGCTCTCTCCCAAAATGCTTAAAATTTCGCCTTCGTTTAAGGTCAGGTCTATATCTTTTAGAATTTGCAGGTTTCCGAATTTTTTATTTAATTTTTTGATTTTTAAAATTTCCATTACGATTTTTTCCTAGATATTATTTCAAGCCAGACCACTGCAACAAGCGATAGTAGAACTATCAGTAAAGATGGCAATGCAGCCGCGTAAAGTCTCTCATCGGTCGCATAAAAAAACGCCCTTATGCTAAGCGTTTCAAAGTCAAACGGACGCAAAATAAGACTTAGCGGAAGCTCTTTGATGATGTCGATAAAAACGACTATCAGTGATAAAAAGAAAAAATGCCTTAAAAGCGGAAAATGAACCTTAAAAAACAGAGTAAATTTTGATCTGTTTAAAAGCAAGCTTGCGTCATCGATATTGCTTGGAATTTTAGAGTATCCGCTCTCAACTGCATATATCGAAGTGGCCAAAAATCTCACTACATAGCCAAATATAAGTACGACAAAGCTGGATGAGAGAAGCTGGAGGCTGAAATTTCTATCAATAAATCCAAATACGATAATCACGCAAAGCCCTATGCTGGCTCCCGGCAGCGCGTAGCCAAGCGAGGTTGCTTTGAGTAAAAAAGTATTTAGCCTCTTATCTTTTATGATGCGCGTTGCAAAAACTAAAAAGAAGCTAATCGCAGTTATCAAAACCGCACTTACGCTAGCCATTAAGAGCGAGTTAAAAGCCATCTGCACGAACTCAAATTTAAACGAGCCTATAGTCTTAATGCTCCAATAAACAAGCCAGATAAAAGGAAATAAAAACGCAAGGCAAAATAGCGCAAAACACCACAAAAATGCAGCAACCGAGCCAAATTTGCTAAGTTTGATTTTGGCGGTGAGCTTTGATGTGTTGTGGGTGTTGAAGCTGTATCTTTTGGAGTTTTTATTAAAATGCTCAAATATCATGATGATGAAGACAAATACCATTAGCATCGCCGCAAGAACGGATGCCGAGTAAGAATCGCCCATGTCAAACCATAGCTTGAAAATTCCCGCGCTAAACGTCTCAACTCCGTAATACGCAACCGTTCCGTAATCGCTAAGCGTCTCCATGAGTACAAGCATCGCTCCTCCGATGATTGCAGGGCGAGAGATGAAGATGGCGACTTTATAAAAAATTTGAAACTGGCTTAATTTGTAAATTTTACAGGTGTCAAATATCGTTTGAGATTGCGTTTTAAAAGATGTTTTAGCAAACATATATATGTAAGGATAAAGCGACATTGACAGCACAAATATCGCGCCGTAAATGTTCATAAACTCAAATCTAACGCCAAAAATTTTATGAAAATATCCGCCATACTCCATGATGCCTACGTAGCAAAAGCTAAATATGTAAGCAGGCACCGCAAGTGGAAGCATTAGGGCATATTCAAAGAAATTTGAAAGAGGAAATTTGTAGTTAGCCACTATCCACGCAGATATCGTAGCTATGATGATGCTAAGGGTTAAAACTCCGATGGCTACAAAAAATGTTCCTTGAACATACCTTAAAAATAGATACTCGAAAAAGTGCCCAAGCAGCGAATAATCGCCGAAGGAAATTTCAACAAATATACTAAAAATCGGGATTAAGATGATAAGGGCGATAAAAATCGCCCAAAATTTGATATTCACTTATTTCCAGCCGACCATGTCGTAGATTTTGACGGCTTCTTTGATATTTTCGCCAACTTTATATAGCGGAGTTGTGTCTTCTTTAAATGTTCCAAAAGCTTTAATCACATCGCTTGCTTCAACTTCTTTGTTGATCGGATATTCGTAGTTAATGCCCGCAAATATCTTTTGAGCTTCAGGGCTAACTAAAAACTCCATAAATTTAACGGCGTTTTCTTTGTTTTTAGATGCTTTTGTAAGTGCGATACCGCTTATATTTACGTGAGTTCCTCTATCCGCTTGATTTGGGAAGATCACGCCTAAATTTTTAGCTACTTCTACATCTTCAGGTTTTGGAGATGTAAGCATAAGTCCTATGTAGTAAGTGTTCATAACGGCTACTTGACCCTCTCCTGCAAAGATAGCCTTGGCTTGATCCCTATCACCGCCTTTTGGATCTCGAGCTAGGTTTTTAAGCGTGCCTTCAGCCCATTTTTTAGCGCCATCTATTCCTTCGTTAGCTATGATTGACGCTAGAAGGGATCTATTGTATCCTGAAGTTGCGCTTCTTATTAAAAGCTTGCCTTTAAGCTCGGGCTTTGTAAGATCGTCGTAAGTTTTTATACTGCTTGGATCGAAATTTCTCTTATCGTAAGCGATGATTCTTGCTCTTTTTGAGATAGCAAACCACTGATTTTCATTATCTCTGTATTGAGAAGGTATTGTCTTTTCTAGATAGTCTGATTTTACAGGTTGTAAAAGATTTTTTTCCTTGGCGTTAAAAAACGTTCCAACATCAGCCGAGATGAAAAGATCCGCTGCAGAAGTATCGCCTTCAGCTTCAAGCTTTTTAATAAGCTCTCCTGCTTTTGCTTGAGTTGCATTTACTTTGATACCTGTTTTTTGCTCAAACAACTTGTAAATTTCATTATCTGCATCGTAGTGTCTAGCAGAGTAGATATTTACCTCTGCGGCCAGTGCGAAGCCCGCTAGCAAGCTAAGTGCCAATAAACTTTTTTTCATATTTATCCTTTAAAATGATATTTTTTTTGTAATAGTATCATTTATTGCTTATTATAATATTAATTATCATAAAGGACGAGAATTGATTAAATTTATCTTTTATTTACTGTTTTTTACGATAATACAACGAAATTTTTTATTAAAAGAGTAAAATTATGAAAAAACTTATTGTATTATCACTGCTGGCTTCTTTTGCATTAGCCAAAATAGAGCACGTTAATGTAACACCTGATAATATCAAAAACTACGAACAGATCGTGGATATAAGAACCCCTATGGAGTGGCGTCAAACAGGTGTTATTAAGGGAGCACAGCTCATTACTTTTGACCCTTATAATAAAGACGGATTCTTGCAAGAACTTACTAAGAAATTTGATCTGAAAAAACCTATCGCGATAATTTGCAGAAGCGGTAGCAGAAGCTATAATGCAGCCTCAATGATCGATTCAGAAGAGATAAATATCATAAATTTAAACGGTGGTATGGGGAGCCTTATAAGACAGGGATTTAAAACCGAACCTTATAATTAGAATTTATTTTAGTCGAAATTTTACCTTAGCTTTTTGAGCTTATAAAATTTGTAACTTTCGGCTTGGTAAATTAAAATTTTACTAAGCCGTTTTTAATTCTATTTTTATAAAAATAGTTCTGCAATTTCAGCAAAATATATATTTTCATATAAATTTTGGCGATTTAAATTTGTCTAAAAAATAGCCTTGGTCTTAGTTTAAGCAAGCAAAGATAAGCGTGCAGAGCGCTTTGCTCTCTGATATAGCCTCTGTCGCCTTTTAAATTTAGCCTTTCAATGATACTACTTCCGTCCTTTGCAAGCGCACCTACAAATACCGTTCCGACCGGCTTTTCTTCGCTTCCTCCGCCCGGTCCTGCTATACCGCTTGCCGCAAGTGCAAAATCAGCTCCGCTTGATGTAAGCGCACCGCTTAACATCGCTTTTACGCACTGCTCGCTAACTGCACCGTAAGTTTTAAGCACTTCATCGCTAACCCCAAGCCAATCGCGCTTTATCTCATTTGCATATGTCACAAGTCCGCCGTCAAATGCCGCAGATACTCCTGCCGTGGCTGTAAATTTTGCTGCGATAAGACCTGCGGTACAAGACTCTGCAAATGTGATTTTAAGCTCGTTTTTAATCAAAATTTTAGCGATATGCTCTATGAAATTTCTGCCTAAAATTATTTTGTTTGAAAATAGATTGACCGCACTTTCTATGAAGCCTTTTGTTTGACCGAATTTATTGGCTTCTGCGCGCACTATTATTAAATTTTTAGTGATTTCCGAGAAGTGAATTTGAACCTCGTAAGTTTTGGCTATCGGCTCAAGCAGGATTTTCGCACTCTCTTTATCGATATCAACTAGATTAAAATACTCAAAATTTAAATTTGGTTCGATGAGAATTTCAGGAAGCTCGCAAGTCGGATTTGCCTTAAGTAAATTTACTTGCGTTGTGTTTAAATTTATTAAAAAGCTATCTTTTGAAACCTTAGCGGCCTTGCTTAAGGCAAGCGTGTTTTCATCTTTTAGCTCAAGCTTATCCGAGCTTAAAGTGGCTAAAATTTTAGCCACCGTCGCGTATGTTTCATCAGAGCTAAATATCGTAAGAGTGTCAAATTTAAGGCATATTTTTTCTATGATAAAGGGCAACTCTTTGTCGCTTTTATCGGCGAAATTAAACTCCCCAAGCTCTTTGAAATGAGCCTTATAAAAGCTAAAAATATATCCCAAAAAAGCGGCATTTATGCTTAAATCTTTCCCGATTATTAAAAGTGCATTTTTCATAAAAACCTCCTTAATTTTTGAAATTATATCACAAAAAAATCGACTAAATTTTTAGCTTAAAGCTCTATTTTCAGTAGCCTTTAATCACTGCTTAGATAAAATTTGCAAATTTAAAACAAGGTAAAAGTATGGATTATAAAGATACGCTCCTGCTTCCAAGCACGGAGTTTCCTATGCGCGGCAACCTGCCGCAAAATGAGCCTGAACGGCTGGAAAAATGGTATGGCGAGCGAAATATCTACTCCAAGATGAAAGCTAAACGCCAAAAGGCTAAAAAGAGTTTCAACCTTCACGACGGACCCCCTTACGCTAACGGAAATTTGCACATCGGACACGCGCTTAATAAAACACTCAAAGACATCATCACTAAGACTCACTATTTCTTTGGCGAAGAGATCCGATATACTCCGGGCTGGGATTGCCACGGCTTGCCGATAGAGCAACAGGTCGAAGTAAAGCTCGGCGAGAAGAAAAAGGAGATGAGCACAACTCAGATCAGAGAGTTTTGTAGAGAGCATGCAAGAGAGTTTATAAGGATCCAAAAAGAGGGATTTAAGCAGCTTGGCATAGTCGGCGACTGGGATGATCCTTATCTTACGATGAAATTTAAATTTGAGGCTGAAATTTACAAAACGCTTTGTAAAGTAGCTAAGCGCGGACTTTTGATAGAGCGAAGCAAGCCTGTTTATTGGAGTTGGGCGGCGAAATCGGCCCTTGCAGAGGCTGAGGTAGAGTATGAAGACAAAGAGGACTATAGCATCTACGTAGCCTTTAAACTCGGCGAAGAGGCGCTTAGAAAACTAGGCGTAAAAGAAGCGCGAGCGGTTATCTGGACCACGACTCCTTGGACGCTTCCTGCAAACCAAGCCATCAGCTTAAACCCAAATGAAATTTACGTAATCACAAGCGAAAATTTGATATTTGCCAAAGAGATGATCGAAGAACTTGTTAAAGAAGGGCTTACTAAAGGCGAGATCGTTAAGGAATTTAAAGCCACAGAGCTTGAAAAACTACATGCGATAAATCCTCTAAACGACCGCGAGTCTAAATTTATCCTTGGCGAGCACGTTACTATGGACGGAGGAACGGGTCTTGTGCATACGGCTCCCGGACACGGTGAGGATGACTATCACATAAGCTTAAAATACGGCATCGAGGTTATCATGCCGGTAGATGAGGGCGGACTTTACGACTCTACACTTAGAACTAAGAAGCTTTTCCGCGCGGACGTAGTGGATGAGCTTGTCGGTATGCATATATTTAAGGCTAACGAGAGAATTTTAGAAATTTTGGGCAAAGATCTGCTTAAAGTTAGTAAATTTACCCACTCTTATCCGTTTTGCTGGAGAACCCATAAGCCTGTTATCTACCGCGCTACAAAGCAGTGGTTTATCGCTATGGACGAGCCAAAGATAGATGGAAAAACTCTAAGAGAGGTTGCTTTAAGCGAGATAGAAAAGGTGAAATTTTATCCTGCAAGCGGTGCAAGAAGGATAGGGCTCATGGTTGCCAATCGCCCTGACTGGTGTATCTCTCGCCAAAGGGATTGGGGTGTGCCAATCGCGTTTTTTAGGGATAAAGAGACGAAAGAACCGATATTTGACGATGAGGTTTTGGAATTTGTAGCCAAAATTTTTGAAGAAAAGGGAGCTGACGCTTGGTGGGATATGGAAATTAAAGAGCTTTTAGTGCCAAATTCCAAATATGACCCGCAAAAATTAGAAAAAGTAACCGACATCCTTGATGTTTGGTTTGATAGCGGCAGCACTTGGTCTGCGGTTTTAAAGAGTGGCGATTATGATGCGGGCGGTTATCAGGCGGATATGTATTTAGAGGGTAGCGACCAGCATAGAGGGTGGTTTCAAAGCTCGCTTCTTTTAAGCTGTGCAGCCGAAGGCAAAGCTCCTTATAGAAGTGTTTTAACTCACGGCTTTACCGTTGATGAAAACGGACAAAAGATGAGTAAGAGCAAGGGTAACGTCGTAGCACCTCAAGATGTCATCAAAACTTACGGCGTTGAAATTTTACGCCTTTGGGTTGCGCTGAGCGATTATTCAAGCGATTTAAAAATCAGCGACAATATCCTAAAACAAGTTAGCGAGCAGTATCGTAAGATAAGAAATACGATAAGATTTTTGCTTGCAAACGTAAATGACTTGCAGGATTTGCAAACCTCAAATTTCAATATCCTTGATAAATGGATACTAAGCCGTGCCAGAAGAGCTTTTAGCGAAGCTGAAGCGGCATTTAGAAATTATGATTTCTCAAAGGGCTTTAGCCTGCTTATGAATTTTTTAAGTGCGGATTTGAGCGGAATTTATCTTGATATCAGCAAAGACAGGCTGTATTGCGACGGTAGCGATGATGATCGCAGAAGATCGGCTCAAAGCGTTATGGCTATCATCACAAGAGCTCTTTTGCCGCTCATTGCGCCGACACTTACGTATACGGTCGATGAGGTTATGGACTATGCGCCTGAGATTATCAAGAACGGAGCCAAAGACGCATTTGATCTTGAGTATGCGCCGATTGAGTTTGAATTTGAAGTGGATGACGAGCTTTTGGTTCAAAGTAGGGAGAAATTCTTTGAGCTTATAGACGTGCTTAAAAAAGATAAAAAGATAAAATCAACCCTTGAGCTAGTGCTTCAAACCAGCTCGAATTCTATCTTAAGCGAAGATTTGGACGAGATAACGGATTGGTATATGGTAAGCGAGATAGAGAGTCTTGACGGCAAGGACAGTCTGGCTGAATTTGAAGTCGGGCATGATAAATTTAAGCTTGTAATGTCAAGCAAATTTAAGTGTCCGAGGTGTTGGAAATTTACCGCTAAACATGACGGCGAAACTTGCCCAAGATGTGAAAGGGTGCTAAAAAATGCTCTCTGAGCCGATCAGCTTTAGCATCATCGTAATCACCATCGCTACTATTTTATGCGTAGTCGGCATCGGGATAGTTTTAGTAAATAAATTTAAGGAAAACAGATGACAACTTTAAAAGAGGCTTTAAAGCTCTCAAAAGAGGAGATAAGATCACTAAGAAGCGAGCTTGAAGCAAAGATTGCGTCCGAGAAAAAGCTTGGAGCTTATGTGGAGCAGCTTGCGAATTTACCGATATCAAAGCTTGGAGAAGGCATTCCTATAGCGATCAAGGACAATATCCAAGTAAAAGACTGGAGCATAACATCATGCTCTAAAATTTTAGAAGGCTACGTAGCGCCTTACAACGCAACCGTCATAGAAAAGCTTTTAGAAGCGAATTTAGCGCCTTTTGGCAGGACCAATATGGACGAATTCGCGATGGGAAACACTACTGAGAGCTCGATATACGGCAAAACCTTAAATCCGCTAAATCACGCTTGCGTTGCAGGCGGAAGTAGCGGCGGCTCTGCGGCTGCGGTAGGCGGTGGTATAGCCATAGCCGCACTTGGTAGCGATACCGGCGGTAGCGTGCGTCAGCCTGCGGCATTTTGTGGATGTGTCGGCTTTAAACCAACTTACGGACGCGTAAGCAGATACGGTCTTGGGGCTTACTCAAGTAGTTTAGATCAAATTGGTCCCATAACTCAAAACGTAGAAGACGCAGCGATACTTTATGATATCATCGCTGGACATGACGAAAAAGACAGCACAAGTGCAAATATCGAATATAAAAAAGTAAGCCAAAATTTAAACGGCGAGCGAAAGCTAACTATTTGCGTTATAGAAAACTACGTAAATGAAGCCAGCGAAGAGACTAAAAAAGAGCTTTTAAAAGCAATTGACATCCTAAAATCAGCCGGGCACAAGATAATTTATAAAAATTTGGAAAACTCAAAATGCGATATAGCGACATATTATATCATCGGAACCGCCGAAGCGAGCGCAAATTTAAGCAGATTTGACGGTATAAGATACGGCAGACGCGCAGAGGCTAAAAATTTAAAAGAACTTTACATTAATTCTCGCTCCGAGGGCTTTGGCGATGAGGTAAAAAGAAGAATTTTGCTAGGAACCTTTGTGCTTAGTAGCGGATATTACGACGCTTACTACATCAAGGCTCAAAAGGCGCGCGCATACACGAAAGCAAGATATGAGAAAATTTTAAGCGAATGCGATCTCATGCTAATGCCTGTAGCACCTACCGTGGCTCCAAAATTCGGAGAGCTTGCAGACCCGCTTAAAGCATACCTTGCAGACATTTATACCATTAGCGTAAATCTAGCAGGCCTTCCTGCGATATCAGTGCCTGTTGCAAAGACAAGTGACGGACTAAATGTCTCGGCTCAGCTTATAGGCAGGGCTTGGGACGAGCAGATACTACTTGACGGAGCGTATAGTTTAGAGAATTTGATAAAAGGATAAAAATGAAGATAGTTAAAAGAGCTTTAACCTTTGAAGATGTGCTTTTAGTCCCGCAATACTCTGAAATTTTGCCTAAAGAGGTGAGCGTAAAGACCGTTTTTAGCAAGAACATAAGCTTAAACATCCCGCTTATCTCAGCCGCTATGGATACGGTTACCGAGCATAGGACGGCTATCATGATGGCACGTCTTGGAGGTATCGGCGTCATACATAAAAATATGGACATAGCCTCGCAAGTACGTGAAGTAAGACGGGTGAAAAAGAGCGAAAGCGGCGTTATCATCGATCCTATATCCATACGTCCTGACGCAACGGTCGGCGAAGCTTGGGCGCTTATGGCAGATCTTCATATCTCGGGCGTACCTGTGGTTGATGAGGCAAATAAGCTTATAGGAATTTTAACCAACCGTGATCTTCGCTTTGAAACCGATCCGAAAGTGCTTGTAAAAGAGCGTATGACAAAGGCTCCTTTGATAACCGCTCCAAAGGGTTGCACTCTTGATGAAGCGGAGAAAATTTTTCACTCAAATCGCGTAGAAAAGCTTCCGATAATCGATGAAAACGGACATTTAGAAGGACTTATAACCATAAAAGACCTTAAAAAACGCAAAGAGTATCCAAATGCAAATAAAGACAGCTACGGCAGACTCAGAGTGGCAGCGGCTATCGGAGTAGGGCAGATAGATCGCGCAAGAGCGCTTGTGGAAGCAGGAGTTGATGCGATAGTTATGGATTCTGCTCACGGACACACGAAAGGTATCATCGATACGCTTAAAGAGATAAAGGCGAATTTTAACGTCGATGTAGTCGTGGGAAATATCGCAAATCCTGCAGCCGTTAAAGACCTAGCGCAAGCGGGAGCTGACGGCATAAAGGTAGGTATAGGTCCCGGATCGATTTGTACTACAAGGATCGTAGCAGGCGTTGGCGTGCCTCAAATTTCAGCAATTGACGACTGCACAAACGAAGCTAAAAAATACGGCATTCCCGTTATCGCAGACGGCGGTATCAAGTATTCAGGCGACCTGGCCAAAGCGCTTGCCGCAGGTGCAAGCAGTATCATGGTGGGAAGCTTGCTTGCCGGTTGTGACGAGAGTCCAGGCGAGCTTATAACCTTCCAAGGACGCCAGTACAAAACCTACCGCGGTATGGGCTCTATAGGCGCGATGAGTAAGGGAAGCTCGGATAGATATTTTCAAGAAGGCACCGCTCAAGATAAGCTTGTGCCCGAAGGTATCGAAGGTCGCGTTCCATATGTAGGCAGTATCAAAGATGTAGTGCATCAGCTGCTTGGCGGATTAAGAAGTGCGATGGGATATTGTGGTTCAAAAGATATCTTAACGCTTCAAGAAAAGGCCGAATTTGTAGAAATTACGAGTGCGGGGCTTAAAGAAAGCCACGTTCATGACGTAGTTATCACGCATGAAGCGCCGAATTACAAAGTCAATTAGTGCTAAATTTAAAAACAGGCAAAGAGAAATTCGACGAACCGCTCTACCTTGAGAGCGGTCGAATTCTCTCAAATTTCGAGCTTGTTTATGAAACCTACGGAAATTTAAATCAAAATAAAAGCAACGTCATTGTCATCTGCCACGCACTTACGGGCTCGCATCATGCGGCGGGATTTTATGAAAACGAGCAAAAGCCAGGTTGGTGGGATAGCTTCATAGGCGAGGGTAAGGCAGTTGATACGAATAAATTTTTTGTTATCTGCGTAAATATCTTGGGCTCAAATTTCGGCTCGACAAATCCGCTTAGTATAGAAAAAAGCACAGGCAAGCAGTATCGTTTGCGATTTCCCGTTTTAACGATAAGCGATGCGGTAAAAGCTCAAATGAAGCTCTTTGAAAGGCTTGGCATCAAGCAGGCTCACGCAGTTATCGGCGGAAGTCTTGGCGGTATGCAAGCTCTTTGTTTTGCGATAGAATTTCCAAATTTTGCAAAAAATGTAATAATCATGGCGAGCACCTACCAGACCAAGCCTTGGGCGATCGCGTTTAATAAAATCGCAATCGAGGGAATTTTACGCGATAGGGAGTTTAAAGACGGCGAATACGATCCTGTTGATATCGCAGAAAGCGGACTTGTCGGCATGGCGCTTGGCAGGATGGCAGGACACATAAGCTTTTTAAGTCCTGGGTCAATGGACGTGAAATTTGGCAGAAACTATGTAGAAACCGACGGACTTTACGAGCTTACGGGACGCTTTCAGGTGGATAGATATATGGAATATAACGGGCATAATTTCCCGAAGCGCTTTGATCCGCTAAGCTATCTTTATATCGTTAAGATGATGAATATCTTTGACTGCACGAGGCACTATGATAGCCTTGGCGACGCGCTTTCACAAATTCGCGCGAGACTTACGCTCATATCATTTAGCGGCGATATATTGTTTCCGCCAAGTTGTATGAAGGAGATGGCTGATGAGATTGCCAAGCTTGAAAAGCCTTGCGAATGCGAATATATCGAGATAAATAGCAGCTATGGACATGATGCGTTTTTGGTTGAAGTTGATAAATTTGAAAAATATGTAAAAAGGGTTTTGGATGCAAAATGATGAAAATTTAAAAGAAGATAGTTTTGAATCAAAGCTGATAAAGGCGAATGAAATTTTAGAGAAGTTAAGCAAGGATGATTTAAGCTTAGAGCAGAGTGTAAAGCTTCACAAAGAGGGCAAGAAGCTGCTTGATGAGGCCGGGGAAATTTTACAAAATGCAAAACTTCAGATAAAAGAGATATCCAATGAGTAAAATTTGCGCCCTACAACTTCCCACTCAGCCTATCAGCGATTTAAGGCTTGATTATTATTTTAAGATGTGTGCAGATAGCGGCGCGAAGCTTGTCGTGCTTGGAGAATACGTGCTAAACAGCTTCTTTAAAGAGCTTGAAAGTATGCCAAAAAGCATCATAAAAGAACAAAGCGAGATCAAGCGCGAGACATTGGCGAAATTCGCAAAGAGATACGATATCACGATCATCGCTCCTATAGTATTAAGCAGAGGCAAAGAGCTTATAAAAGCGGTCGGTAAATTTAGCCCGAATCAGACTAAATTTTTTAAACAGCAAATTTTGATGCCGTATTCTCACTGGAACGAAGCGAAATTTTTTACAAATTCTCAAAACGACTCCGATGATGATAAATTTGAGTTTTTGACATTTACTCACGAGAAGATAAAATTTGGCGTGATGTTTGGTTATGAAGCTCACTTTGATGCGTGTTGGGCGTATATGATGAAAAAGCGAGTTGATGTGGTGCTTATGCCGTCAGCTTGCACGTTTTTTAGTCGGGCTAGATGGGAGGAGCTCTTAAAAACTCGAGCATTTACGAACAGTCTTTATATCCTGCGAGTTAATCGTGTCGGAAATCACAAATCAAACGACGAGCAGTGGAAATTCTACGGAGACAGCATGCTTATAAATCCGCTTGGCGATATCGAGGCGAGGCTTGGCAAAAACGAAGAGATGTTGCTTGTAGATGTAAGCAAAAAGGAAGTTACTAAAGCAAGAAGTATGTGGGAATTTGGCTGCATTATAAATAAAAGGAAATTTATATGAACTATTTTCATAGACAAATTCAGCTTTGGGGCGAGGAGACGCAAGCGAATTTGGCAAGCAAAAGCATAGCTATCATCGGCTCGGGCGGACTTGGAAGTTCGCTTGGATATGCTCTTGGTTCAAGCGGGATAGGCGAAATTCACATTGTCGATTTTGACGAAGTGAGCGTGCATAATATCCACCGCCAAATTCTTTTTGACATTGGAGATGAGGGCAAATTTAAGGCTGAAATTTTTAAAAGTCGCCTTGAGCGAAGATATGACGGCGTAAAGATAACGGTTCATGCTTGTAAATTTGATGAATTTGCGACTAAAGGGCTTAAATTTGATCTTATCATCGACGCTACCGATAATCTAAAAACAAGAGCTCAGATAAACGAATACGCAAAGAGCTTGGGCGTACCTTGGCTTTACGGGTCTGTTGAGAGCTTTCACGGACAGGTTTGTCTGTTTGATAAAGCTTCGCTAACTTCTGCCTTTGCGGTTTCAGATATCAAGCCAGCAGGAATTGCCGCTCCTATAGTTATGTTTATAGCTAGCTTTCAGGCAAATTTGGCTCTTAGGTATCTTGCGGGCTTAAGCGTACAAAAAGACCTGCTTTACTATCTTGATATGAGTAGCGGCGAGTTAAATTTGCGTAAATTTAAGCTTCCAAAATAAGACTTAAGGCAAGAAGCTAAAATGCAAAGCGAATTTGAGTGTAAATTTAGCGTCGGTGACGAGCTTTTAAAGCAGTATGTGCGCGTTATCACGAGAGGTCAAATCAGGCAAATTTTCTTTGCTACCATATTTGCGATATGTTCTATGCTCTTACTTTTTTCGGTAAAAGATGAATTTGACAGGTTTGAAGCGGGAATTTTAAGCGCTATGGTAACGATGATATTCCTTGGGATATTTATCATTTATCTGACGCCAAAGATGACTTTAAATGCGATAAAGCAGGGTAGTGATGCGATTCATGATAAAAACAGATATGAAACGTGGCTTAAATTTAGCGATAAAATTTATATGAATGAAGGCGACTTTGCTCTTGCGCTTAAATACTCTCAAATTTTTAAAATTTATAAGCTAAAAGATGGCTTTGCGCTTATGTTTGGCTCTAAACAGGCGATTTTAATCGATGTCAGTAAATTTAGCGAGTATGAGATGAACGAGATGGAAAGTTTTCTTTTTAGCAAATTTGATAAATCTATCTTTGAATGAAAGCCTTAAAAAAGAGCGATGAAACCAAATGCAACTAAAAGCCGTTTTTGAATATATAAGCGAAAAATTTGGAGTTAAAAACGAAAAAGTTTTTGAAAACTATCCTGACCATGCTATTTTTCGCCATGAGAAAAATCAAAAATGGTTTTGCCTGCTCTTAAAAGTTGATTATAAAAAGCTTGGTCTTAAAAAAGAGGGCGAAACTTTTATCTTAAATTTAAAGTGCAGGCCTGATCTGGCAAGCCTATTAAGAGATGATGAGCGAATTTTCCCTGCTTATCATATGAACAAAAAGCACTGGATAAGCGTGAATTTAAGCAGTGATATCTTAGATGAGGCGGTATTTGATCTGATTGATGAGAGTTATGAACTAACCAAATCAAAAAGCTAAACCAATATCTCTAAGCTCCTTTTGGATATAATCAAATTTAAAATTTAATTTAAGGTCAAATTTGAGAAAAGTTCATTTTATCGGTATCGGCGGTATCGGCATATCGGCTATCGCTAGGTTTTTAAACGAAAAGGGCTACATCATAAGCGGTAGCGACATCAAAGAAAGCGTTACGACAAAAGAGCTCGTAAAGCAAGGCATAAATGTCATAACGCCTCACTGCAAAGAGGCGATAACGGATCAGGATTTTGTTATTTATTCAGCTGCGATCAAAGAGGATAACATAGAGCTGATCGAAGCTAAAAGACGCGGCATAAAGTGTCTTTCGCGCAAAGAAGCCTTGCCCATAGTGCTTGAGGGCAAGCGTGTGTTTGCCGTTGCGGGAGCGCATGGTAAGAGTACCACTTCGGCGATGCTTGCAAGCCTTGTTGAGGGCTCTGTCATCATAGGCGCCATCTCAAAGCAGTTTAATTCAAACATGAAATACAACACTCACGAAAACGTCATCTTTGAAGCCGATGAGAGCGACTCAAGCTTCCTTAACTCAAACCCGTATTTGGCCATCGTAACCAATGCAGAGCCCGAGCATATGGAGCACTACGAATACGATATGCAGAAATTTCACGCAGCTTACAGGGGATTTTTGGAGCGAGCTAAAATTCGGGTGATAAACGCCGAAGATGAGTTTTTAAACACGCTTAAGTTTGATGCTATCAGACTAAATCCAAGCGTTGATATTACCGACATGACCATGGTAGTAAGGGATTTTGTGCCTTACACTACCTTTAATCTTAAAAATTTGGGCAAATTTGAAGTGCTTGGCATGGGCGAGCATATCGCAATAGACGCTAGCCTTGCGATATTGGCCGCGATTAATGAGGTCTCTTTAAGCTCAATTCGTGAAAATTTGATGAATTTTAAAGGTATAAAAAAACGCTTTGATATACTTACGGCAACTAAGAAATTCGTGCTTATAGATGACTACGCTCATCATCCCACAGAGATAAAAGCGACGCTCAAATCGGTCTTTGAATACGCAAAGCTGCTTGGAATTTCAAAGATAACGGCCATATTTCAGCCTCACCGATATACTCGCTTGAGTGCAAATTTGCAAGGGTTTAAAGAGTGCTTTAAAGGTATTGACGAGCTTGTGATACTGCCCGTTTATGCGGCAGGAGAAGAGCCTATAGAGATAGATATGAAAGAGGAATTTAAAGAGTATAATCCGATAATGACCACTCACGTTAGCAGAGAGGATGATAGTATTGTGTTTTTTGATGAATTCGGAGTTAAGAATTTGCTTGATGACGGACTTGTGATAGGATTTGGCGCAGGCGACATCACATATCAATTAAGGGGAAAATAATGAGGTTTATACTTGTTTTAGTAGTTATTTTAGTAGCTATTTTGCTCTTTAGTATAAGCGATGAGAAAATCAGCAAAAAGGCTAAAATTTTAATAGCCTCTTTTGTCGTGGTTGTAGGAGTTTTGGCTTATGTTTATGAGAGTGCTTTTGAAGATAGTCAGGCTAAAACCCGCGAGCTTTTAAGCGCGTTTAATCAAGGTAAAATTTTAAAATGCGGGGAGATGGAAGTAAGCAATAAAAAATTTAACTACGAATTTGGCACCGCCTCTTTTGTCGCAAAGCGGGAATTTAAAGAGCTTAGCAGCGTCATAATCGAGATAAAAAGTTGCGAGGCGAAGTAGGTGGATAGACTGCTTCATACTCTTGATCTGACCGAGTATATCGCTAAATTCGGCTCGTTTTTGGCTCGCGAAAAACCGCTTTTTATGCAAGGAGATAGCAGGCTTCACTATGAAAAAATTTTAGAGCTTTCAAATGTGGAATTTAAAGAGCCTGGCGAGGTTGCGAATTTAGACGATGCTCTCATTAGGCTAAACAAACAAGCCGTGCTTCATATCAGCGAAATTTATGAATTTGCTAAGATTATAAACTATTTTTCGTATCTTAAATCTCTTAAATTTGAAAGACGTCTTGGCGAGTGGCTGGATAAGATAGAAATTCCTTCGGCTATTTTAAAAATCGCAAATTCCTTTGATAAAGACGGCGAGCTAAAAGATGAGGTCGATGAGAGGCTTGCAGGCATAAAATCGGCTTTTGCTATGAAAAAGTCTCAGATTGACGCTGATTTAAAGCGACTTATCTACTCAAAATCAATAACGCCTTATCTTGTGGATACTCAGGTTCATTATGTCAATGCCCAAGAAGCTTTGCTGGTGCGCGGAGGGTTTAATCACGTACTAAAAGGCACGGTCGTCGCAAGAAGTTCGGGCGGATACTTTTACGTAATGCCTGCAAACATAGAAAAGCTTAAAAAAGAGCAAAGCGAGCTTTTGGATAAAAAAGAGCTGATAGTATATGAGCACTGCAAGCTGATGAGTGGCGTTATGCACAAAAATTTGCTATTTTTGAAATTTATAAATTCGGCTTTTGATATATTTGACGCTTATAGCGCGCGGGTGCTTATGGCTAAGAGTATGGATTATGAATTTGTGCTAAGTGATAGCTCGTCAAATATAGTTATTAAAAATTTCGCTCATCCCGCCCTTAAAAACCCAAAGAGTGTTAGCGTGGATTTTCGTAAAAAAGTGCTTTTGATAACGGGTGTAAATGCGGGCGGCAAGTCAATGCTTTTAAAATCAATAATTTCCGCGGCGTTTTTAGCAAAGTATCTTTTGCCTATGAGGATAGATGCTGAAAATTCGCACATCGGAAGCTTTAAGGAGTTTGATACCATCATCGAAGATCCGCAAAATGTAAAAAACGATATCTCTACTTTTGCAGGGCGCATGCTTCACTTCTCAAGGCTTTTTAACAAGAAAAATTTGCTCATCGGAATTGATGAGATAGAGCTTGGAACGGACTTTGAAGAGGCTGCTAGTCTATATAGCGTGATGATTGAAAAGCTTATAGCAAACGATATCAAGATGATCATCACTACTCACCATAAGCGTCTTGCTATGCTGCTTGCTAAAAACAGCGAAGTAGAGCTCATAGCAGCCCTTTATGACGAGGAGAATTCTCGTCCGAAATTTGAGTTTTTAAAAGGAACTATCGGCAAATCTTATGCTTTTGAAACTGCCGCAAGATACGGCATATCTCAAAATTTAGTTAGCGAAGCGAAGAAAATTTACGGTGAAGATAAAGAAAATCTAAACGAGATGATAAGCAAGACTTTAAATTTGGAAGTAGAGCTAAAAGAGCGTCTTGAAAGCACGGTAAAAAAAGAGCAAAAGCTTGACTTGCTGATTGAGAGCTTAAAAGAGCAAAAAGAGCAAAACGAAATAAGAGAGCAAGAGACTATAAATAGGCTTGAAAGAGAGTATTTTAAGGCGATAAACGAGGCTAAAAGAGCTATAAATTTAGACGATACCAAAGAAAAACAGCGTGCCTTAAATAGTGCCAATGAGGCTAAAAAGGCCATCGTAAAGCCCGAAATTTCAACTCAAATTGAGCTAAAAATCGGTGATAACGTAAAATATAATAAGATAAAAGGCGTCGTGGTAGGACTTAGTAAAAATGACGCTACTATACAAACCGACGGCGTTAAGCTTAGAGTACCTATCAAGATGCTTAAAAAAAGCGGTAATCCGTTTCCAAGTGCTCCAAAATCAGGCGTAAATTTAAAAGTTCAAAAACCAAAAACGGCCAGCGTTACTCTTGATCTGCACGGACTTAGAGCAGACGAGGCGATAGAAAAGCTTGATAAATTTATCTCCGATAGCTTGATAATGGGCTTTGATGAGGTTAGCGTCTTTCATGGGATCGGCACCGGTAAGCTTGCCTTTGCGGTTAGGAATTTTTTAAAGACTCATCCTAGCGTAAAGGAATTCTTCGATGCGCCGCCAAATCAAGGTGGATTTGGAGCTAAGATAATAAGGCTTTAGACTCGCTTTATGTGGTTTGCTTCGTTGTGCTGAGGATAGAATCGGCTTGTTTAATTTGCTTTTATGTATGAGTTAAAGTCTTTTTGGGTAAATTTTAATGAAGAGTGCTGTAGCGATGATGAGATTGTTGACTATCGGTTGTTTGTTGCGACTATCTGCAAGGGTGGCGATAGTAAATACATTTGTGAAAAATATATGATCGGCATAGTTATATGAGTATCTTTTTGCAAGGGCTTTTGCTTGGATTTTCAGCGGCCATACCGCTTGGACCTATTAATATAATGATAATGACCGCCGCGCTTAGTTCGTTTTTAAGAGCGTTTGCTATCGGTCTTGGAGCGATGAGTGCGGACGTGCTTTATCTGCTTTTGCTTAGTTTTGGAGTGTTGGAGTATCTGCAAAACGAACTTATCTTAAAGGCGATCGGAATTTTTGGAATTTGCTATCTACTTTTTATTTCTTGGCTTATCTTTAAAGGAGCAAGCAACCAAATCAAGCTTGAAAAAACGTTAGATAAAGATAAAACACAATTTGCTAAAAATTATTTTAAGGGATTGTTTGCAACTCTTAGCAACCCTTATACGATAGGATTTTGGCTAAGTGTGGCTACTCTTGCAAGTAGCTTTGCAGGATACGCGTGGGTTATGGTGGCAGGATTAATTACCGCTATCGGGCTTTGGATAACTCTTATGCCTTTGGCTGTTTTTAAGAGTTCCACGCTAATTTCGCCTAGAGTTATAAAGTATATGTCTTATAGTTGTGCAGTTATTTTAATAGGCTTTGCAATAAGTCTTTTTTACAATATATTTTTTAATTTAAATATTTAATATTTTATTAATAGCTTTTTAAAACAAATTGTGATACTATAAAATATTGATATAATTTGGATTTAATAAAAGGTTAACAGACCGGATGCAAAATATTGATTTTAAAAAATCTACAACGCAATTTATAATTTTGCCTGTAGTTATACTTATTATATGCTCTTTGATGCTTGTATCTTATATATTTTATACCAAATACAAAACTTCCATAAGTAGTATATCAAACATAAACATTGATACTAAAATAAAATCTTATATGAACGCCGTTGAGCTTTTGTATAACACTATTTCAGAACACGATATTGCGACATTTCAAAACTATGCAGAACAGACAAAAGCTTTATCTTCTTGGGTTCTTAAAGAGACGGAAGATGAAAGAGAGCTTGTAGTTTTAGCAAGCTCTAGGTATCCTGAACTTATAGGAGAGCCTTTGCCTATTGAAATTTGCGGTATAGATAAAGTTAAATATCAAGAATTTATAAGTGAAGGGTATTATAAAGACATAAAATTACTTCCTGATAATAAAGTTAAAATTTGCTATTTTAAAAAATATGATGATGTTGTAATTGGATACAACACAATGGATAATATCAAAATCTCAGGAATTCACGATAGCTATTTTAGTGAATGGTTTTTTGCAAATATGAAAAACACCATCATAGTAGCTACTTTTATGGTGGTAGTCGGTCTATTTCAGTATTTCTTATTTTACAAAAGACTTGAAACCAATCAAGTAGTATTAGCTACGGTAAACGCCGAATTAGTTTCTAAAAATAATGAGATAGAAAAGCGACTTTACTTTGACCCGCTTACAGGACTTCCCAATAGAACGTCTTTGCAAAAAGATATAGACGATATGAGAAAGCCAAAAATAGTCATTATGGACATTGATGATTTTAGAAAGATGAACAACTATTTTGGTACGAGAATTTGTAATCAAATCTTGCTATATCTTACCGATTTAGCTAAAAAAATTGCTCAAAAAGAAAGCATGAAAGTTTATAGAATCGGTGCAGATCAATTCGCTTTCGTTGAAGACGGAGATTTTTTTATAGATCGTTACGAGGATTTTGCGATCGATCTTTTAGAGGGTCTTAAAGGTCTCATAATAGACGTTGAGCGCGGAGTTGATGACAAGCAAGATCTTATAGAAGTTCATTGCACTATCGGCTTTTGCCTGGATGATACACATACTCTTAGAAAGGCTATAGTTGCACTTGAATTTGCAAAAAAAAGCGGCAAGGATTATTTTTGCTATTTTAAAAGCATTGATGATACAGTTCAGTACGTAGAGCAGATTAAGCGCTCGAATTTGATTAGAGACGCTATTGTAAACGATAAGATAACTCCTTATTATCAGCCGATATTTAATGCGCAAAAAAAGGTTATGAAATATGAAACTTTAATGCGTATCCAAAATAGTCGCGAAGTAGTTTCTCCTCATATATTTTTGGAAGTTTCAAAGCGTATAAAAAGATATGTCGATATCGAAAAGATGCTGATGGAAAAGAGCTTTAAACTTCTTCACGAAAGTCCTGACGCGATCATTTCTATAAATTTATCAGGCAGAGATATGACTGATGGCGATATGAGCGTATTTATCATAGACAGGATAAACAGATATAAGGTCGCAAATCGTGTGGTGTTTGAGATTTTGGAAGATGAAAATGTCGAAAACGTTGAGCGGGTTAGTAAATTTATAGAGCGTGTTAAGCGAATGGGTGCAAAGATTGCGATTGACGACTTTGGTTCCGGATATAGCAACTTCTCTTATATATTAAAACTTAAACCGGATTATATCAAAATAGACGGCTCAATCATTAAAAATATTGATACAGACGATGATTCGCGCTCGGTTGCAAGTGCGATAATCGCTTTTGCCAAGAGATTAAATATTACGGTAATCGCCGAATTTGTTCATTCAAAAAGCGTATTTGAAACCTGCGTGGCTCTTGGTATTGATGAATTTCAAGGCTTTTATCTAGGCGAGCCTTCTCATACTCTACTTTAAATTTATATTTAGACGGAAATACTATGCAAGTTATTGAGTTTTTTAAAGAAATTTTGAAATTCAGATCCATTACTCCGGATGATGACGGATTTCTTGAATTTATCAAGGATTATTGCGATGAATTTAAACCCACATTCGTTAATAAAAACGGAGTTAAAAATTTAATACTTACTAAGAAATTTGGCAGTGGAGCACATCTTGCATTTGCGGGCCATGTCGATGTTGTGCCTGCCGGGGAGAATTGGAATAGTGAGCCTTTTGATCCTGTGCAAAAGGATGGATTTATATACGCTCGCGGAGCTCAAGATATGAAAAGCGGAGTTGCAGCGTTTGTTTGTGCCTGCAAGCAAATTTGCTCTGAAATAAGTTTGGGTAAGGCTAAATTTGACGGCACCTTATCTATGATACTGACAAGCGATGAAGAGGGGGATGCTATATACGGCACGCTTGAAGCTTTAAAATTTATGAAAGAAAATGAAAGTTTGCCTGAATTTGCAGTAGTAGCCGAACCTACTTGTGATAAAATTTTTGGAGATACTATCAAAGTTGGCAGGCGCGGTTCTATAAACGCAACTCTTACCATAAACGGAATTCAAGGACACGCGGCATATCCAGACAAATGCGTAAATCCAACCCATCAGCTTGCAAGCGTTTTTCATAAATTTGCAGGATTTGACCTTGATGAAGGAGGAGAGTTTTTTGACGCCAGTAAGATCGTAATAACTGACATTAGAGGCGGAATGCAAGTATGTAACGTAACTCCAAGTAGCGTAAAAGTGATGTTTAATATAAGAAATTCGACCAAAACGGATGTCGCGCGCGTGCAAGATTACGTTAAAGAGCTTTTTGGAGAGTTTGACTACAGTCTTGATATCAAGCAGAGCTCAAAACCGTTTTTAACTGATAGCAATAGCGCTGTCGTAAAAGCTCTACAAAATTCCGTAACTAATATCACGGGTATTGTGCCTGATCTTAATACAAAAGGCGGCACGAGCGACGCTAGATACTTATCCGAATTTGGAGTTAAAGTAGTTGAATTTGGCGTTATAAACGATAGAATTCACGCTGTAGACGAGAGGGTTTGCGTGGATGAAGTAGAAAAGCTCTATGAAATTTTTTGTGATTTGATAAGAGGTTTTGGCACTAAAATTTAGATATATACTCTTAAAATAACTTAAATTTATAAGAAAATTTCCGATTTTTACAACACTTAAATTTGAGTTTTTATCTTCTCGTAAAGTGATATTATCTCGTCTTTTTTGATAATAAAGCTATTTTTATTGGCTATCAGATGTGCAGATGAGTGCATGATGGTTTCTGCCACTTTTAACCCGTTTTTCTTCATTGTGGCGCCTGTTTCAACCACATCGACGATAACGTCGCTAAGCCCAACAAGCGGAGCCAGCTCTATAGAGCCGTATAGTTTGATGATTTTTAGAGGTGTCGCTTTGGCTGAAAAGTAGTTACGAGAGATATTTGCCATCTTGGTTGCGACCTTAAGTTCAGAGACGTTATAATCAAGTTCTTCGCCCTCTTTAACTCCTACACAAACCCGACATTTGCCAATTTTTAAATCAAGCAGTCTTAATACATCAGGCTTGTGCTCTTCAAGCACGTCAAGTCCTACTACGCCGATATCGGCGGCTCCGTTCATGACATAAACGGGGATATCTTGGTTGCGAACCATTAAAAATTTAAAATCCCCCTCTTGCATGATTAGTTTTCTATCCTCAAACAAAAACGGAGTTTTGAAAATTTTTCTAAAAATTTCAAGAGTCTCTTCGGCGATTCTACCTTTTGGCAGTGCAACTGTCAGCATAAAATTTCCTTTTTTTCTTCGATTAACGCTTGCATACCGCGAAAAATCAATCTCTTGTCATAAATACTATTTTTAAAAAATCTAGATAAAAATTCTCCGTCTCCGCCCGTAAAATAAATTTTAGAGTTATTTGAGATATTTTCTATGAGAAGGACGATAGGCTTGATTACTCCGTAGCTTACAGCATCTGATGTCTTTTGGGGTAAAGCTTCAAGGTCTATCTGTGAATTTAGCGATACCTTAAGTCGAGCGGATATGTTTTCATAGGTTTTTAGGCTTTGAGATATTCCCGGCAGGATACACCCTCCAAGATGCATTTTGTTTTGCATTATATCTATGGTTATGGCGCTTCCTGCATCGATAACTACGCCATTATCGATACTGTAGCAATTTACTATGCGATCGATTCCAAGTCCGTTATATATAGTGTCAATCTCAAAAAACGGCTCTAAATTTATGAAATTTTCATCATTTTCAAGCTTGGATTTAATAGAGTCGTTTACGCTTATGTAGTATATTTTTTCACTGCTTTTAAAATTTTTAAAGCTTTGGATATCGATCTTTGAAATTTTACCCTCTTTAAAAAAGGTGGCGTTTGTATTGCCGATATCACACAGCGTCATATTTCCATCCTGATTCTTTTATCAAATTTTGTGTTTTTGAACAAATTTGCGAGCTGTAAAAGACAACTCTTTTTTTAATTTTCAAGCCAAGCTTTTCTTCTATTTTTCGGCAAATTTCAACAATATCTTCAAATTCTTTTTTTAAAAACCTGCTTTTGGCTTCTCTTATGAAAACTATAGTATAAAATCCCTTTGTGTCAATGCCTATAGCCGATTTGAGAGTTTTTTTCTTGCTAAATTCGCTTAAATCAATCTGTTTTATATCTTTTAAAACAAGATTATGAGCCTCAAAAATTTTATAAATTTCAGAGCTCATTTTAATTTAGCTTCAGGTAGTAGTTATCGTAATAAAAATCCTTAAATCCCACAAAACTCTTATCTTTTATCTCATCATTTAGCTCAAAAATTTGCGCATCGCTTAAATCTAGCCCTGTTTTTATAAGGTAGCCTTTTTTCTCGATGATATAAAGATGATCGCTAAATGCTACTGCATTTGAAAAGATAGCGAATTTGAAATTTACGGAATTTAGCTTTTGTAGATTAAGATCGGTTAGCGTTACCGTGCCGTCTTTTTCAAAGATATAAATTTTATCTTTATTTGAAATGACATTTTTTATTTCGCCGTTATAATAAAGCGTTTTTTCCGGACTTATCGACACGATTCTTTTGCCTGTTGATGCAAGCATAGTGTCATTTACCACGTCTAAAAATATTATGTTATTAAAAAATTGCTCACTACTTACAACAACATCCCTTAAAATTCTTCCTGTGGTTTTATCAACTATCATAATCTTTCCGTCGAGCGTCGGAAATATCACAAGAGAGCTTAAAAAGTAAGGTGATGCCGTGCGAGAATCTTGCGCATATACGTCTGATGATTCAAATTCAAGCAGGATCGAATCAGTCGCAATATTTACAAGATATATAGTATTTGAAGCGCTTAATAGCGCAAGTCTATTGTCTTCAAGTGATGCAGATACGATGGCTTCGTTAAATTTTCTTTCGTATAATGCCTGTCCGTATTGGTCTGTGATGATTAAATTTCCATCAAGCGTTGAGGTTATAAATTTGTCTTTTTGGACATTTAAGAGCGTCGTGCCTTTTGGAAATTTTACATTTTCCAGTAAGCCGTGTTTTGTGATTACCATTCCGTTTTCAAGAACTGCCGCATTTAGGCTTGTTGAAGCGATATTGTCAGGCAATTTATATTCAAAATCAGCTTTTGAATTTACGTTTTCAGGCTCAAAATACTGCCTTTTGGTTCCGCATCCGCTAAGCAAAATCGATGCAAAAATAACGGCTAAAAATATATGAAATTTTTTCATTTGACGCTTCCTTGGTAATGTTCAAGATTTTTTACTATCGGTTGAAGCTGTGAATTGAGAGGAATTTTCTTAAATTCTATCTTTGCTTCTTCTATTTTATTGTCTTTTATAAGTTCGTAACCCTTTAAAACCGTTTTGTAATTGCTTAAAATTTGTCCGCTTTGTTCGTTTGTTTGGGATTTAATTATCTCTTTTAAGATAGGATCGATAGGCTCGTTTATAAGCGAATTTAAAGTGGCGGTATCGTTATTTTCAAGCGATCTTTTAAACTCGTAAAGAGCATAAAGAGATATATCCTTTTCTTTTAAGGTGGCTTTTGCTTTAGAGTCGCCGGGATTTGTTATAAGTGCAGCGTAAGCTTCGTTCGCTGCTTTAAAATTCTTCTCTTTTATAAAGTTATTGACGTAATAAGCACCAACCATTAATATTGCCAACACTAAAGTAATTATGAAAGGTTTTTTGTATTTCTTGATAAATCTTTCGCTTTTTATTATGTTTTCTAAAAATTGTTCCTGTGTATTTAACTCTTCTTTTATGGATTTTAAATCTTCTTTTATAGCCAATGTTTTTCCTTAAATTGTTGTAGTTAAAAGATTGTAATTGTAGCATAATAAATCTGAAACATCACAAAGGTTAAAGCTAAAATGTGATATAATGCACTAAAATTTGAATCAAACGAGGCATTATGCAGATAGACGATGAGTTACTTGTTAAGCTGGAAAAGCTTAGTTCGCTTGAAATAAGCGAGGATAAACGGGGGGAGATTAAGAGGCAACTTACTGAAATTTTGACTTTTGTCGATGTTTTAAACGAGCTTGATTTAAGCAATGTCGAAGCTGTGGTAAGCTCCATAGACGGCGGTACTTTGCTTAGGGAAGATGTTGAGATCAAATCAGACGTAATAGATTCGATTTTAAAGCATGCTCCGGCAAGAAACGAACACTTTTTTGTCGTTCCTAAAATCATAGAGTGATCGCCATGACAGAGACCGGAAAATTTAGCACGAATTTAGAAACGTTTTTAAAGACTGTTGTTTATAACAAAGCTAGTGATTTACACCTTGTCGCAAGAAGTGCGCCTCAGATAAGAATAGACGGCACTTTAAGACCTCTTGAAATGGGAATTTTGACGGGCCATGACATACAAGATATCTGTTATGCCCTCATAACTGATGCCCAAAAGAGTGAACTGGAAGAGAAAAAAGAGCTTGACTTTGCTATAGAGTTGCCTAATATCGGGCGCTTTAGAGGTAACTACTACTACACTATGAACGGCGATTTAGCGGCGGCATTTCGTATAATTCCTACCGAAATTCCTTCGCTTGACGATCTTAGAGCGCCTTCAATCTTTAAAGAGATAGTAAAGCGCGAAAAGGGCATGATACTTGTTACGGGACCTACGGGAAGCGGTAAATCAACCACTCTTGCGGCGATGCTCAATGAGATAAATTTAAATGAAAGAAAACATATAATAACCATCGAGGATCCGGTAGAATTCGTCCATGAAAATAAAAAATCCCTATTTTCTCATAGAAATATAGGCACGGATACGCATTCTTACGCACAAGCGCTTAAGTACTCGCTTCGTGAAGATCCCGATATAATACTTGTAGGCGAGATGCGTGATAGAGAGACCATATCTATCGCTATAACAGCTGCTGAAACGGGACACCTTGTCTTTGCCACTCTTCACACCAACTCGGCCATACAGACTATAAACCGTATTATAGACAGTTTTGAAGGCGGAGAGCAAATTCAGGTAAGAAACATGCTGTCCGTTTCGCTAACGGCGGTTATCTCTCAAAGCCTTATGCCTAAAAACGGCGGAGGGCGTATAGCGGTTCATGAAATTTTGATAAACAACCCTGCGATTGCTAACCTCATAAGAGAGAATAAAGTTCATCAAATTTACTCTCAAATGCAGCTAAACCAGCAAATGACCGGTATGACGACTCAAACACAGGCCTTGACAAAAGCTGTAAAATTAGGTCAAATCACAAAGGATATGGCGATGAGATATTCAACAAGTCAGCAAGAATTAGCCGGTGTAATAGGAATGTAGATGGTTTTTGCTAGTATAAGTATTTTTGATATCTGTGCAGGTGTTCTTGTTTTGATGCTTGGCATAAAAGGCATTATGCACGGTCTTATAAGAGAAATTTTTGGACTTATAGGACTTATAGGCGGTATCGTAGTTGCAAGCAGATTTGTAAATGAAGCGGGTAAATTTATAAACGATAAAATTTACAAGCTTGATAACGACTCCATAGTACACTTTGTAGGGTTTTTATCCATACTCATAGTTTTTTGGGTGGTTTGCTTGGCTATAGGTATGTTTTTATCAAAGCTTTTAGATCTAAGCGGTCTTGGGATTTTAAACAAGATCGGCGGATTTATAATGGGAAGTGCCAAAATTTTCCTGATATTTGCAGTTTTGGTAGTAACGGTCGCCAATATCGGAGTGCTAGACAGCAAGCTAAAACCGTATCTGAAAGACAGCGTGCTTTATCCCGTGCTTTTACAAACCGGGAAATGGATAATGAATATAGACGTAAATGAAGTAAAGCAAAATATACAAAATACTATACAACCACCTATAAATACGACATTAAAAGATGAAATTTCGATTGATTCAAACAATACCGTAGATAGCAACACAACACAAAAGGAGTAAAAGATGATTGAAAATTTAGAATATGACGCACTGCTTGAAAAATTCAAAAAAGTTTTAAAAGAAAATGGGCTTAAATATACTCAGCAGCGTGAAGTTTTGCTAAAAACTCTTTATAATAACGACGAGCATTTTACGCCTGAGAAATTATATCTGTTTATCAAAGAGGCTCATCCCGAGCTAAATATAGGCATCGCAACAGTTTATAGAACTCTAAATTTGCTTGAGGAATCAGAGATGGTTACTTCAATCAGTTTTGGCTCTCAAGGTAAAAAATTTGAACTTGCCACAAAGCCTCACCACGATCATATGATATGCAGACGTTGCGGCGCCATAATAGAATTTGAAGATCACACTATAGAAAAAAGACAGATGAATATAGCAAAAGAGCACGGATTTAAACTAACCGGCCACATGATGCAACTTTACGGAATTTGTAAAGATTGCAGCAAAAAAATTTAAAAGGTAAAGTAGTGATATTTGAAAATCAGCTGGAAATTCAAAGATTAAAAACCATCGAGGAGCTAAGACAAATGGGTATAAACCCATATCCTCACTTCTTAAGACGAGATATGAATATCTCAAAATTCAGACTTAAATTTAACCATATCAAAGATACCGAGTCAAAGAGTGCCGAAGGGCAGTTCGTAAGCCTTGCGGGTCGCGTTAAGCTAATACGCGATGCGGGCAAAGCGATATTTGCCAATATCGAAGATGAAGATGGAAATTTACAAATTTATTTTAGCAACAAGACTCTTGATCCCGACTGGTTTAAAGTCGTAAAGAAAAATATCGAAGTAGGCGACATCATCTTTGTTAGAGGCTATGCGTTTGTAACCAGAACAGGCGAATTTTCTATGCATGTTAGCGAACTTACTCTAGCCACTAAGGCTATCTGCCCGCTTCCTGAAAAGTATCACGGGCTTGTGGATATCGAAACTAGATATCGCCAAAGATACCTTGATATGATTATGAATCCTGAGGTAAGGACGGATTTTAAAAAGCGCTCTATCATAGTTAGCACTATAAGAAGATTTTTTGAAGATAAGGGCTTTTTAGAAGTTGAAACCCCGATGATGCACCCGATAGCAGGCGGAGCTAACGCTAAGCCGTTTGTAACTTTTCATAACGCTCTTGGTATAAATCGCTATATGAGAATTGCGCCTGAGCTTTACCTCAAGCGTCTTATAGTAGGAGGATTTGAAGCCGTTTATGAGATGAATAGAAATTTCAGAAACGAGGGCATGGATCTAACTCACAATCCTGAATTTACAAGTATCGAATTTTACTGGGCGTATCACACATACCACGATCTTATGGGGCTTACGGAAGAGCTGTTTGGAGTGTTGTTTGATAAGCTTGATATGGAAAAAGTTGTAGAATTTGACGGAATGCAGATTGATTTTTCAAAGCCTTTTAAGAGGATGAGTTATAAAAAGGCTCTCATTGAAGTAGGCGAAATTCCGGCAGATGTAATTGAAGACAAGGATCAAATTTTAGCTAAGTTAAAGGCCGATGGATTTGAGGCAAACGCCAAGCTTGATTTGGGTCATTTGCAAGCCGAGCTTTTTGATAATTACGTAGAAAGCAAGCTTATAAATCCGACTTTTATTATAGATTTTCCTATTTCTATTAGCCCGCTTTCAAGAAGAAGCGATTCTAATCCTGAAATAGCTGAAAGATTTGAGCTCTTTATCGCAGGCCGAGAGATAGCAAACGGATTTAACGAGCTTAATGATCCGATTGATCAGTATAACCGCTTCTCTGAGCAAATTAAAGCTAAAGATGCCGGTAATGACGAAGCGCACGCCATGGATGAGGATTACGTAAAGGCTCTTGGGTACGCTATGCCGCCGACTGCAGGGCAAGGTATAGGCATAGATAGACTTGTGATGCTGCTAACTAATAAAAAATCCATTCGGGATGTGGTGCTGTTTCCTGCGATGAGACCTCTTAAAAACGAAATCAAGGAGAATGAAAAATGAGTTTACAAAACTATGATAAAGAAATTTTTGACTTAACACAATCCGAGCTAAAGCGCCAATGCGATCATTTGGAGATGATAGCTAGCGAGAATTTTACCTATCCTGAAGTGATGGAAGTGATGGGCTCAATCCTTACAAACAAATATGCCGAGGGTTATCCTGGCAAACGCTACTATGGCGGATGCGAATTCGTAGATCAGATCGAGCAGATCGCCATAGATAGATGTAAAGAGCTTTTTGGTTGCGAATTTGCAAACGTTCAGCCAAATTCGGGCTCTCAAGCAAACCAAGGCGTATATGGAGCGCTTTTAAATCCGGGAGATAAAATTTTAGGTATGGATTTAAGCCATGGCGGACACCTTACGCACGGTGCAAAGGTAAGTAGCTCGGGTAAAATTTATGAGAGCTTTTTTTACGGAGTTGAGCTTGACGGCAGGATAAACTACGAAAGAGTGCTTGATATCGCTAAAATCGTAAAACCAAAAATGATAGTTTGCGGAGCTAGTGCTTATACAAGAGAGATTGAATTTAAGAAATTTCGCGAGATAGCCGATGAGGTTGGCGCGATATTATTTGCGGATGTAGCTCATATCGCAGGACTTGTCGTTGCAGGCGAGCATCAAAATCCGTTTCCGCATTGTGACGTGGTAAGCTCAACGACTCACAAGACGTTAAGAGGACCTCGCGGCGGTATCATAATGACAAACAACGAAGAGTATGCTAAAAAGATAAATTCGGCGATTTTCCCCGGAATTCAAGGTGGGCCTCTCGTGCATGTTATCGCAGGTAAGGCGGTAGGATTTAAGCATAACTTATCTCCTGAGTGGAAAATTTATGCAAAGCAAGTTAAAGCAAACGCTAAAAAGCTGGGCGAAGTGCTAATGGCTAGAGGATACGATCTAGTAAGCGGAGGTACTGATAATCACCTAATCTTAATGAGCTTTTTAAATAAAGAATTTAGCGGTAAAGAGGCTGACATAGCTCTTGGAAACGCAGGAATTACAGTTAATAAAAACACGGTCCCAGGCGAGACAAGAAGCCCGTTTGTAACAAGCGGAATTCGTGTAGGAAGCCCGGCGCTTACGGCTAGAGGAATGAAAGAGAGCGAATTTGAGCTTATCGCAAATAAGATAGCCGACGTGCTTGATGATATAAATAATACAGAGCTTCAAAGCAAGATAAAAGCCGAACTAAAAGAGCTTGCGAGCAAATTTATCATCTATGATAGAGCAATGTATTAATGCAAAATATAGATATAACGCTAATTAAGATGATCACGACCCATTATTGGGTTAAGCGCGATAATATCGTAAATAAGATTGATCACAAAGGAAGGATATTTTTTAATAAATTTGAAAAAATTGACGAACCGTTAAATTTTCAAGTGATAAAAGATCATAACGAAGGCAAGATTATTGCAGCGCACTCTTTGATAAGTGCAAGCGATAAAGTTGAAAATATCGTGTTTGATTATAACGGACGCACGCCCGAGCGATTTTGGCACAGGGCACAGTTGTTGCTTAGAGAAGAGGGGTATATAAATTTTACGGCGTATGAGACTAAGACACCTGGGCATTTGCACCTGTATATACATAAAGGTCACACAACGCTAAATGAAGGCTATCAGCTGGCAAGCAAGCTATCCATGCTTTTGTCTCAGCGGCTAGCAAAGGAGTGGAGAGTGTTTCCGACACTTGAAGTTCCAAGAGATTTTAACATACTTACTTTGCCCTATAAAGTCTATCAAAAGGAACGTGGGGCATCGTGGTCTAAGCATATGTAAGGAGATAAGATGGAATATAATGAATTACGAGATATCATGCTCGAAAAAAATGATGAAAAAAAAGGTAAAAACACAAAGAAAATTTTAATGCTAATCGCGCTGGCGCTTATAGTATTTTTAGGTGTTTTGGTTGCGATGAAAATTTTAAACTCAAGCGGACAAGATAGCACTGTAGCGCAGCCTGATTCAAGACTTGTTCTTCCTCCGGAACCGCAGGCGCCTAAACCTACGCCTCCTGCTACAACCAAAACTCAAGATGGTGCTTTAGCTCAAAACGAAGCTAAGCCGGTGCCTACTCCTGTGCAGCCAAAACCTGAAGAACCTGCTAAAAACGACGAGTTGTTCCAGCAAGTTCCTATCATACCGGAAGGAAAGACGCAAGATAGTTTTGAGGATATGGTTAAGGCTTTAAAAGATAAAGATTCTAAGCATAAGCAAGAGCAAAATTTAAGCGTTGAACAAGAGCCTAAGACTATACAAAAAGTTATAGAGCCTGAGAAAAAAGCTAGCGAAACTACTAAAAAAACAGACGCTAAAGCAGAAAAATCTACAAAGCAAGAGCCAAAGATAACAGTAGTTAATCCAAAAGATGAAGTTAAAAAGCCTGAGAAAAAAGCAGAGCAGCCTAAAAAAGATACGCCTGTTTCTAAAGCTGACTCAAAAGATCCTAGCGTAACTCCTCCTAGCGGGACATATATCCAAGTATTTGCCGTTAGTAAATTTGATGAAAATTCAGCAGAGATAAGAAAGCTTAAAGCAAACGGTTATACTTATAATCTCTACGGAACTACGGTTAAAGGAAACAAAGTAATTAAAATTCTAGTAGGTCCTTATAGCAGCAAAGAGCTTGCGGGCGAGCTGGCTAAAATTAAGAAAAATATTGCAAGCGGTGCATTTATAGTAAATATTAAGTAATGAAATTCTTTGCCGTTTTTGGAAATCCTATATCACACTCCATTTCGCCGAGACTTCATAACTTGGCTCTTAGCGAAATGGGGCTTGACGGGATTTATTCAAGATATCTGCTTGAAGACGGATCAAATTTAGTCAATAAATTTAAAGAGCTAAAACTTAACGGAGCCAACATAACCGTCCCTCATAAGGAGATAGCTCTAAATCAATGCGACGTAGTTGAAGAAAGCGCCTTAAAAATCGGCTCTGTAAATACAATTGTTTTAAAAAATGATGAAATTTACGGATATAACACGGATGCGCTCGGGTTTTTAAAAGCGATAGAAAATTTTGGCGAGATAAAATCAGCTCTCATCTTAGGAGCGGGCGGCACCGCTAAAGCCGTTGCTTACGCTCTTAGTAGCGCAAATGTCGATGTTTGCGTATTAAATAGAGGCTTGGCTAGGCTAGAAAATTTTGGCGAATTTAATAAATTTACTTGGGATAAATTTAAAATTCGTGATTTTGATTTGGTAGTAAATACTACTTCCGCAGGATTAAATGACGATAGCTTGCCATCGCCAAAAGAAATTTTACAAGATGTTTTACGACGAAGCAAATTTGCTTTTGATGTTATCTACAATAAACCTACACCGTTTTTAACCTTAGCCGTTTCACTTGGAGCTACCGCTAAAAATGGAAGCGATATGCTTCTTTATCAAGCGGTTTTAGCTCTAAATTTATTCTATTCAAACGAACTTGATGAAAGCAGGATAGAAGTCTCTATGAGGAAAGCTTTTTTGATTTAATTGCGCCTGCTGATTTATTAATTTTACAGACAATTTATCTACTGAGATTTATCTAAATTTAGTCTTTTAAGCTCGGTTAAAATTTGCTTTTGAAGCTCGTTTTGCTCCTTTAAAAGCATGAGCATATCATCTTGCTGTTTTGAGAGCTTCTCGGTAACCTTTGTTTGGCTATCAGTTAGGATAAATCTTTGAATTCGATCCACGTTTAAAAACGGCACGATTAGAAAACCTATGATGATAGCAAGCACAACCGCGATAATCGCACCTATTTTAAGCCATTTTTTTATACTCTGCATTTTTGCCTCACTTCTCTAAGCTGTTTGCCACGTCGATGTAATAATCGATCTGATCTTGTTTTAATATACGTATAAGGTTGGTGCTACCCTCAACTCCGGCAGGATATCCCGCAGTCATTATGTAAGTCTTATCTTTTTGGATAAATCCAAGATCGCACGCCTTTTTGGTTGTTTTGGCGATGATTAAATTTAGCATATCCTGCTCAACCGTAAACGCAGGTATCACGCCCCAAGCCAGAGTTAGCGAATGAGCCGTCTCTTCATCGTGGGTAACTGCTATGATATCGATATCCGTGCGGTACCTTGCCATTTTTATAGCCGATTTTCCCGAGCCCGTTACTGAAAGTATGCCGTCAACCTTAAGTTGAGTAGCAAGGCGTGTGGTGCTGGAGGCTACCATGTCGGTCTCATCGTAGTAGCTAAAAGCGTCAAATTTATTAAAAGGATAAATTTGCTGCACTTGCACGATAGTATTTTTCATCGCTTTTACGACGGCTACGGGGTTTTTGCCTATGGCACTTTCTTCGCTTAGCATGACCGCGTCGGTACCGTCAAGGATGGCGTTAGCCACATCGCTTATCTCGGCTCTTGTTGCGGTTTCATGCTCTGTCATGCTTAGCATCATTTGAGTTGCCGTGATGACTGGTTTGGCCGCTTCATTTGCTTTTTTGATGATTAGCTTTTGTATGGTTGGCACTTTGTAGTAAGGTACTTCTATGCCAAGATCTCCACGCGCAACCATGATACCGTCGCTTACTGCTATGATTTCGTCTATATTTTCTACGGCGTCAAATTTCTCTATCTTGGCGTAAATTTTAGCTTTTGAGCCAAAGGTTTTTAAAATTTCTCTTGCTTTGATGATGTCGTTTGCGTTTTGTACGAAGGATATCGCTACGAAATTTACTCCGTTTTGAGCGCCAAATTTAAGATCTTCCTTGTCTTTTGGCGTAATAACTTCGATATTTATCTTTGTATTTGGGAAATTTACTCCCTTGTTTGAGCTTAAAATTCCGTTATTTTCTATCATCGCCTCTACGACTTTTCCGCTTTTTATGACTCTTGCACGGATTGAGCCGTCATATAAGTAGATGTATTCTCCCTCTTTTAATATAGGTAAAATTTGAGGCTGGTTGATGCTTAGTTTGTAGCGATTTTGTGCAGTTTGCTCGCCTAGTATTTCAGTGCCGTAAACCTCTATGATATCGCCCGCTTTGAGTGCAAAAGGCTCTTTGAGCTTACCTATCCTTATTTTTGGTCCACAGATATCTTGAAAGATGCCGATGCGATAGTTTAGCTTTTTTTCTATTCTTCTTATCTTTTCTATATTTGCTTTGTGATATTCGTGCGTGCCGTGGCTGAAATTTAGTCTAAATGCATTTACTCCGGCTTCTACAAGCTCTTCAAGTATCTCTTCGCTTTCGCTGGCGGGTCCGATAGTCGCTAGAATTTTTGTCTTTTTTATCATAGTTGCCCTTGATTTGATTTTGGTAATTCTATCTAAATTTTAGAAACAAAATAGTTACAATTCGTAGCTTTTAACGAAAAACGAAACTTTTATCTACACATTTTTATAAAGCCTCTTGCAAAATTTTATATAATTCCTAGATATTTTTAACCTAAAGGAGAGATAATGTTTTTAAACGCGATGAAGCCAAAAGCGGTTTTAGCTGTTTTATTAACGATGGCTGCCGTAACTTTTGGCTTTGCGGACAGCAAGACATATAAACTTAAAGTAGCCAGCACTTGGGAGAGCACTACACCGGTGCTTGGAGATGCGATTAAGGAATTTAAGCGCCTTGCCGAAGAGATGTCGGGAGGAAGACTTGAGATAAGAGTTGATCATCCGTCAAAGCACAAGTCGCCATTTGGCATACTTGATTTTGTAAAGAGCGGACAATACGATATTGGACACACTGCTTCTTATTATTATAAAGGAAAAGACGCAAGAACGATGTTTTTTACCGCGCTTCCTTTTGGTATGACGGCAAGCGAGCTTCGCGCTTGGTATGAATTTGGCGGCGGTAAAGAGCTTGAGGCTAAAGTTTATGATAGATACAACATTAAAGTATTTAACGCGGGCGACACAGGCACTCAAATGGGCGGTTGGTTTAAAAAAGAGGTTAAGAGCTTAGATGATCTTAAAGGCCTAAAAGTGCGAATTCCCGGCTTTGGCGGCGAGGTTATGGCTAAACTCGGTGTAGTGATAAACACGATTCCTATCGGCGAGCTTTATATGGCGCTTGAGATGGGGACGATTGACTCTGTAGAGTGGGTAAGTCCTGCTTTTGATATGGGGCTTGGCTTTCATAAGGTTGCTAAATTTTACTACACCGGCTGGCAAGAACCAAGCGGTCAGACTCAGTTTTTCGTAAATAAAAAGAGCTTTGAAAAGCTACCTGCGGATCTAAGGGCGATTTTAGAAGGAGCTATGAATAAAGTCGCAAGCGATCTTTTCACAAAAGCGTATTATGAAAATAGCGAATTTTGGAACAAGATGAAAAGCGAATTTCCTGATATTCAGGTTAAGTCATTTCCTGAGGATGTGATGAGTGCGCTTAAGAAAGCGACTGATGAAATTTTAGACGAAGAGGCTAGCAAGGACGCGTTGTTTAAAGAAATTCTTGATTCTCAAAGAGCGTTTTTGAAAAAAGCTAGAGAATGGACTAAAATTTCTGAGTTTTCTTATATAGAAAAATCTTCAAAATAATCAACTTAAATTTACGGCTTAATGCCGTAAATTTTAAATCATACAAAGAGATAATCATCAAATTTTAAGCTTGAACTATCGGCTTTTAAAATTTGACTTACGAATTTTAGAAATTTGAATTTGTGCCAAAGCAAGGCTTACGGCTTAGCACATGTTTTGTTTGATTTTATAATTTCAAAGCTTTTATGAGCTTTCTTTGCAGATTAAGCGTAAATTTATACCTGCGTTCTGCTTTCAATCGCCTTCATAAGCGAGAGTAGATCGATGTTTTCAAGGCTAACTCCGGTCGGAACTCCTTGAGCTATCTTGCTAAATTTTACATTTAGATCTTTTAGCTGATCTTCGATAAAGAGCATAAGCGCGTCGCTGTTTATGTTTGGTGTGAAGGCGAAAATTATCTCTTGAGTGCCGTTTTTGACTATCATATTTTCAAGCTTGCCGATATTTTCAGGAGTTATCTCATCAAGCACGAAGTATAGCCCGCTATAAATTCCGTTTTGCTCAAGCACTAAGATATCTTTTGCGTTTTCTACTACGGCTACAAGGGTACTGTCGCGCTTTTCATCGCTGCAGATATCGCATATCTCGTTTTCGCTAAGCCCGCCGCAAATTTGGCACTTTCTTGTAAATCTAACAGCATCTTCTATACTTTGAGCCAGCTTAAGCCCGCCAAAAGTATCTTGCAAGCAGACGTGATAAGCAAAGCGTTGGGCTGATTTTTTGCCGACTCCGGGAAGCTTTTCAAACGCGGACACAAGCTCGTTAAATTTCTCAAGCCCTTTTTTCAACTGCTTCCTTTGGTTTTGTATTTATGCAAAAGATGTGATAACCGTCTTTGTAGGAGTATGTGAGGCTAAATTTGTGCATCTTGCAAATTTGTTCGATGATGTATAGTCCAAGCCCCATTCCTGCGCTTTTGCTATTTTTTTCTCTGATAAAAGCTTGCATATAATAATCAATCGGTTTTTCAAGCGGTTTGCCCAAATTTTTAACGTAAATTTCGTTTTTATCACAGATTATATGAGCTTTTTTATCGTCGGCGTACTTTATGGCGTTATCTATCAAATTTTTAAGCGCTAGAGTAAAGAGCTGAAAATCCACGCGAAGCAGCATGTCGTCGTTGATCTCGCAGGATACTTTTTCTTCGAATTTGTCAAGCATGAGCATATCTTTAACCTGATCCATGATGATAGAAAAGAAGCACTCTTGGTAGTTAAGCGCATAACTTTTAGATAGTAGCTGCTCGATTTTAGCAAATTCGTTTATGAGCATATCAAGCTTTTCAAATATGGTTATTAGCCTGTTTTTTTGCGTTTCGTTTTGCACCATTTCAGATACTATCCGCCCCTTGCCGATAGGGGTTTTCAGCTCGTGCATAATAGTTCTTAAAAACAGTTGGCGCGAGCGGATAAGCTCTCTAATCTTGCTTGCAGCGTTATCAAATTCGATCGCGACTCGTGAAATTTCGTCATCCGTTTTTACTGTTTTTGGAGAGATTATCTCTACGTCCATGTTGCCAGCAGCAAATTTTCGCATATCATTACCAAGTTTTTTAAGCGGAGCAAGCGAGTTGATAACCGATATATATAACGATACAAGTAGGGTTGTCGTGATAAAAAATCCTATCCAAAGCGGATCGTTTATGTTTTTAGCGTCATTGCTCTCAAGCAGAATTTGAAAGGCTGAATTTTTGATATGCAAAAAAACATTGTCTTTGTAGTGGATTGATTGCATCATGCCTATCGGGGTTTGCTTGGCTTGGACCACATGCCCGTTTGCGATGATATCTGCAGCTAAATTTTTATTATCCACGTAGGTTAAACCGAAATTTTTAAAATACTGAGAGAGGTCGCTTGGCGGATTTGAGCGCTCGTAAAGATCGACAAGATAAGTTATAGCACTCATCTGCTTGTCTTTAGTCTTTTCGAGCATATCGTTTAGTTGTATGTTGCCAAAAGTTAAAAGCAACATACAAACAAGTGAGAAAGCGATAGCAAATACTACCGTTATTTTCGTGGTTATAGAGTAGCGTATCATCCTACGAGTTTATAGCCTATTCCTCTTACCGAAAAGATATGTTTAGGGCTTTTTGAGTTATCGCCTATCTTTGCCCTTAATCTTCCTATGATGACATCTAAGCTCTTTGAGTCTTTATCTTTTAGGCTTTTACAGTTATATACCAGCTGCTCGCGAGATACCGAAAAGCTGTGCTGCTTGATAAGATAAGTAAGTATCTCGTATTCTGCAGGAGTTAGGGTCAGAGCCTCGTTATTATAGTAAATTTCATGTCTTTTTTCATCTATTCTAAAGAGAGAATCAATCGTCTCTTCAACGCTTTCGCTAGTCTTTTTGTATCTGCGAATTAAGCTCATGATGCGAGCGTGCATCTCTTTTGGATCGTATGGTTTTGGCAGGTAATCATCAGCACCTATTTGAAGACCTACGACCTTATCGCTTATATCGCTTCTAGCTGAAGAGATAATGATAGGTATATCGTATTTTTCGCGAATTTCTTTGCAAACTTCAAGTCCGTCCATTCCCGGTAACGTAAGATCAAGAATGATCAAATCATAATTTTTTATCCCCGCACTTAGTCCGAGGTAAGGATCTTCGAAATTTGTAACTTTGATGTTAAAACTATCTAGGTATTCAGACAAAATTTGAGCAAATTCCGGATCGTCTTCAATCATTAAAACATTAATCATTTTGTTTCCTTTCTTACTATGATAGCGCAATTATAACTAAAAATTTTAAAATTATAGAAAACACAAAACCAACCCTCACCGCTCCTGTATTTTCTTTAAAAAATGATAAATAAAATTTAATTTAGTTTAAATAGGATAAAATCGCCTTTTAAAATAGACGAATTTAGGAGATTTTTTTGGAGATTGATTACTACGAAATTTTAGAAATCAGTAAAACAAGCGATCAAGAAACTATAAAAAAGGCGTTTAGAAAGCTTGCTCTTAGGTATCACCCGGATAGAAACCAAGGAAATAAAGAGGCCGAAGATAAATTTAAGCTTATAAACGAAGCTTATCAAGTGCTAAGCGACGAGGAGAAAAAGAGCATTTACGATAGATACGGCAAATCAGGTCTTCAAGGCGGCATGGGCGGCTTTAGCGGATTTGGAGCGGATTTTGATTTGGGAGATATATTTAGCTCGTTTTTCGGCGGAGATTTTGGCGGCACAATCAGGAAAAAAAGAAGCCTGGATAAATATCCGCTTGACTTTGAGATATCAATAGGGATAGAATTTAACGAAGCGATTTTCGGTATAGAAAAAGAGCTTGAGTATAAAGTTAAAAAGCCGTGCGCAAGCTGTAAGGGTACAGGCTCGAAAGACGGCTTGCATCAGACTTGTCCGCATTGCCACGGAAGAGGTCGCATAAGCCAGCAACGCGGTTTTATGAGTTTTGTGCAGGAGTGTCCGTATTGCCACGGTACCGGCGAAGTTGTCAAAGAGCGATGCGGTAAGTGTAGCGGCGTAGGATACGAAGAGGAAAAACATAGCGTCAAGATAAATGTCCCTGCCGGCGTTGATGACGGTATGAGGATGAGAGTTAGCGGTAAAGGCAATGTCTCGGTTGATGGAAGCAGAGGAGATCTTTACGTAAATATCTCTGTTGAGCCGGATGAGCACTTCGTAAGAAACGGTAATGATGTTTATATCGAAATTCCTGTGTTTTTTACTCAGGCGATGCTTGGCGAGACGATAACTATACCGACGCTTAAGGGCACGACTGAGCTAAAATTGCCGATAGGGGCTAAAGATAAGCAGCAATTTGTCTTTGAGAACGAAGGCGTAAAAAGTATAAATAGCAAAAAAGTAGGTCGCTTGATAGCTCAAATTTCGGTTCAAACTCCAAGCAAGCTAAATGACGAGCAAAGAGAGCTTTTAAACAAGCTTCAGGCGAGTTTTGGTATAGAAGGCGGCAAAAGTAGTGCCGATGAAAGCGTCTTTGATAAGGTTATAAACTGGTTTAAAGGCGATAGTTCGCAAGAAAAAAAGAGTGATAAATAAAATTTCTATAAAAAGGAGAATTAAAATGAGGAAAATTATCCTTGCTTTAACTGTCGGAGCTTTGGCTCTGTGGGCAAACATGAACAATGCTGAAGCGATGTGCGAAGGCGGAAACTTTGTAAGTTGCAATGATTTAGGCACGGCTTATATGAAAGAGGGCGACAAGCAAGACTTTAAAAAAGCTTTTGAGCTATTTACTAAGGCATGCGACGGTGGACACGCTCTAGCTTGCAGTAATCTTGGAGTTCTCTATGCAAACGGACAAGGCGTAAAGCAAGATAACAAAAAGGCTATCATGCTATACGGTACCGCATGCGATGCCGGCGAATACAGAGCGTGCAATAATCTTGCCGAGCTTTACGATAAAGCTTTTGGCGTAGAGAGAAACTTAAGAACGGCTAAAAAGCACTACGGTAGAGCTTGCGAGCTAGGATATCAGCCTGCGTGCGATAACTACAAAACGCTAAAAGCAAAGGGTTATTAAGCCTAAAATTTAGCAAATTTGACTTGAAATTTTAGACTTTCAAGTCAAATTTATCTTCTATTTATAAATTCATAAAATTTCTAACAAATTTAAGCAAATATCTAGTAGTTAAATTATAGAATTTGATTTTTGATATCAATAAAAGTCCAAAATCAATGATAAAAATTTTATACGTTTTGCTGTTTTTTACTCTCGTTTTAAACGCCGGCATTGATAATTTAAGCGACGAAGAGGCGCTTTGTAATTCAGGAGATGCAAGAAGCTGTCTTGTCGCAGGAGCTTCTTTGCTTGAAGGAGATGAGAGAGGCTATGAAAAAGGAGTTAAATTCCATAAAAAAGCTTGCGATATGGGGCTTGGCTTTGCTTGCTACTGCATTGGAAGCTTTTATTTGCATGGAGCGTTTGGATTAACTATGAACCGCTATAAGGCGAGTGAGTTTTTTCATGTTGCTTGTAATCTTGAGGAACCTTTAGGGTGTCGCTATCTTGCATTTGTTTATTTTGAAGAAGATACCAAGGAGCAGGATATAAAAGCAAATAATCTTTTAAAAAAAGCTTGCTTGCTTAACGATATCATCTCTTGCAAAGAGCTTGGAATTTCTTATGCTCTAGCAGCCAAGCTTGAGCTTAAATATCCAAAAATTAACGCCTCTTTTCAAATGGCTTGCGAGATAAACGACTCTTTAGAGTGTTATCTTGCCGCGACACGTTACGCAACATCGTTTGAGCCTAGCCAAAACCAAAAGATTATTAATGAGTCTTTTTACAAATATTGCAAATTCGGATATGCAAAGGCTTGCTTAGAAATCGCTTATTTATACTATGACGGGGTTGATCTTAAGCTTAGTTATGAAAAAGCGGGCGAACTTTTTAAAACTGCTTGCGACGGCAAACTAATGCAGGCTTGCTATGAGCTGGGATCTTTGTATGAGAGCGGATATGGTGTCGATATGGACATAAATAGAGCTAAAGAGCTTTATAAAAACGCTTGCGAAATGAATTTTTAGATAGTTGCATTGCGCTTGGAAATCTATACAACAACTCTTTATACGGCGCTATTGAGTATGAAAAAGCCGCAAATTTATTTACCATGGCTTGTGAGGGAGGATATCCGGGCGCTTGTATGAATTTAGGATTTTTGTACTATGAAGGAAAGGGGGTGAATAAAGACAAAGCAAGAGCGAATAAGTTACTAAAAATGGGTTGCGATATGGGATATGAGGATAGTTGCGAATTTTATAAAAGATATGAGGATTTAGAAAAGAAAAGCCGCTAAACGCTTGGCAAATTTGCTCTTTAAAATTTAGTCTTTAATTTCACTATCCTTAAGAGCTTTTATTTTACTTGCTACGCTTTTGTTTGTAACTTTTGCTATTTCGCTAAGTTGGGCGTTTAATATACTTTCAAAATTTCCATAAAATTTAATGAGCTTGGCGATACTTCCTGCTGAAATTCCCGCATTTGCAAGCTTGCTTGCGTGCAAATCCTTTTTCTTTTTGCTTTTCTGATGAAAGGTTATGGCAAAGCGGTGCGCCTCGTCGCGCAACCTCTGAAAAAACTGAAGCCTTTTATCGTCCGTAGCGAGCGAAAATATTCCTTTTGCGGTGTAAATTTTATCCTTTGCGGCTCCTTTTGCTCGGTGCGCCTTAGCGTCTATTTTTTCTTTTGATATTGCGATCACATCGATATTTGCACCGCTGCTTTTTAAAATTTCGTTAGCTAAATTCAAAAGAGCCTCGCCCCCGTCTATCACCCATAGATCGGGCGGAGCCAGCTTGTCAAAGCGCAAAGCTCTGTTTATAAGCATTTCTTTCATCTGATCATAGTCGTTTCTAGCTTCTAAATGCACATGACGATATCGCTCTTTTACAAATTCGCCGTTATCAAAGCATATCATCGCTCCCACGCAAGCTTCGCCAAACATATGAGAGTTGTCAAATGCTTCGATCCTATAAGGCGTGTGAGTGAGTTCAAAATACTCTTTAAGCGAGCGTAAAAAGTCATTATCGTGGCTTTTTATATAGTTTTTGATAGAAATTTCGGCATTTGTTTTAGCCATCTCGCAAATTCGCTTTTTTTCACCTATTTTTGGAGTTTTGACGCTAAAATTTTTGCCGTGCCTTTTGCTTAAAATTTCCTCTATCAAGCTTGCATCTTCAAATTCGTCATTAGTATAAATTTTAGTCGTTATCACCGGGCTGTCTATACTAAAGCTTTCTAAGATGATCTGCTTGTAAGCCTCGTTTATCTCTTCGCTTGAGGCGGTTTTAGAAGGTGTTATGTTTTGATTTACACCGATTATTTTGCCGTTTTGCACGCTAAATCTAACCGCGCAGATAAAATTTTCATGCAGATTTATGGCAAATACTTCAAAATCTTCAAGTTTGGCAAGATCAACTTCTATCTTTACTTCCAAATCTTTTATTATTTCTATCTTATCGCGAATTTTAGCAGCTTGTTCGTAGTTTTGGTTTTTTGCGTATTGCATCATCAAATTTGACAAATTCGCCTGCAAGCTGTGCGGGTTTTGAAGGGCTAATATGGCTGAATTTACTATTTTACCGTAGTCTTCTTTGGTTATTTTGCCTTCACACGGCGCTTCGCAACGCTTGATCTGATAAAATAAACAAGATTTTTTGCCCTTGACGCAACTTCTTTTTTGAACGAGCTTAAAATTTAGATAAAGCGCTTCAAGCATTTCTCTTCCTCCCTTAAAATAGGGTCCGAAGTATTTGATGTTTTTGCCTTTTATGATCCTGCGAGTAATGTCAAATCGTGGAAATTCATCGTCAAAATCGACATATATGTAAGGATAGGTCTTGTCATCTCGCAAAAGAATATTGTATTTTGGCTTTAGCTGCTTGATGAAAGAGTTTTCAAGTATCAGCGCGTCGGCTTCGCTTGGAGTTACTATGTATTCAAGGCGAACCGTTTGGCTTATCATTTGAAAAATTCTAGCTCCTACTTTAGGCGAAGGCGCAAGAGAGGGTGTGAAGCTAAAGTAGCTCTTAACGCGGTTTTTTAAATTTTTAGCCTTGCCTACGTAAAGAAGCTTATCGAATTTGTCAAAATACTGATAAATTCCCGAGCTGCTTGGCAGCGAGCGAATCTCGTCAATTAGCATCTAAATTCGACCTTATAACCTCTCGAATATCCTCAAATTTAGCGTAAATTTGAGGGTTTTTGGCTAGATTTATAAATTTGCCTTTGGATTTTTCTATGTAAATTTGTTTTTTTGCGATTTTAGGTGTAACGCTAAAGCGCAAATTTTTAGTAACGAAAAATTTTATATCTGAAATTTGACCTAAAATAGAGCCTTCGTTTGCGCTAGCATAAATTTTTAATAAGCCTTTTAACATATTTATATTACTATCTCGTTTAAACTCTTGAAGCCCCAAAGGGTGCTTAAGAGCAAAAAACAAAATGCTGTTTTTAACGTAGCAAAAGGCTATGAGGCGCTGATGATTTAAGCTTAGTAGCTTAACGAATTTAGCGCACTCGCTTTGGTTTTTTAGCTTATAGAAAAAGGGATTGTTTACGATATGATTTATGATAAATTTAGCGTCTTTCATAAGGCGATTTTAGCATTTTTTTTGTTAATTTTTCTTAGCGGGTGCGGGTATAAAGCCGATCCGTTTTATGACGACTCAGACAGAATAAACACTACTAAAACCGAAAAAATAAATAAACTTTAAGGAGAAAAAATGAGGATTTTTGGACTTTTAAGCCTTTTGTTTGGGCTTGCTTTCGCCGCAGGAGGCGGTAGTAACGAGCCTGTAGACCTTACTACGACTTGGATAGGCATAGCTTGTCTTGTCATCTTTGTCGTGGGGTATTTTTTTATCGCCGCTGAAGAAAATTTCCATATAAATAAAGCAAAGCCTGCTATGTTTATCGGAACGTTTATGTTTATACTTATCGGCTTTTATATGGTTTTAAACGGCATGGAGATAAGCTCTCTTAAAAACGAGGTCGATCACCTGATCCTTGAAATTTCGCAAATTGTATTTTTCTTAATGGTTGCGATGACTTATATCGAAGCGCTCATCGAAAGAGACGTGTTTAACACGCTTAAATATAACCTCGTTTCAAAAGGCTACACTTACAAAAAACTCTTTTGGCTAACGGGTGTGCTAGCATTTTTCTTAAGCCCGGTAGCTGACAACCTAACTACCGCACTTATCCTTTCTACGGTTTTAATAACCATAGATAGACACAATACGAATTTCTTGGTCGCAGGAGCTATAAACATCGTCGTAGCGGCAAACGCAGGCGGTGCATGGAGTCCGTTTGGCGACATTACTACGCTTATGGCTTGGGCTGCAGGCAAGGCTCCGTTTATTGATTTCTTGGCTCTTTTTCCTGCTTCTCTTATCGGCTGGATCGTTACTGCGGTATTGCTTGTGCGCGTAGTTCCTGAAGGAAGTCCTCACTTTGATCCTGCTACAGAGCCTAAAGTAACTATCAAAAAAGGCGGCAAAGTAGTAATCGGGCTTGGAATTTTCACAATTTTTTCTGCCGTAATGTCGCACCAACTTTTCCATTTGCCTGCTATGTGGGGTATGATATTTGGTCTTTCTTTGCTTAGTCTTTATACTTACTACTATAAAAGAGTGTATAAAAACGAAGAGCCTATGCATGTATTTCACTACATGTCAAAGATAGAAAACGACACTCTTTACTTCTTTTTCGGTATTTTGGCGGCAGTCGGCGCGCTTCACTATTTAGGATTTTTAAATCACGCTGTTGCGCTTTATGATAAATTCGGACCTACGACTATGAATATCGCGGTGGGATTTTTATCGGCAATCGTTGATAACGTCCCTGTAATGTCTGCGGTGCTTAAGTCAAGCCCTGAAATGGGACTTGATCAGTGGTTGCTCGTAACGCTAACAGCGGGAATCGGCGGCTCTATGATCAGCTTTGGTTCTGCTGCGGGTGTTGGAGTAATGGGCAAGCTAAAAGGAATTTATACGTTTGGCGCTCACATGAAGCATGCTTGGACGATAGTGGTAGGCTATATCGTATCGCTTGTCGTTTGGTATGTGCAATTTGAAATTTTAGGATTATACTAATGACGCAATCAGATATTATAGTTTTGGATTTTGGCTCGCAATACACCCAGCTTATCGCTCGTCGCCTTCGCGAACAAGGCGTTTATACCGAAATTTTGCCGTTTAACGCTAAGCTTGAAGATATAAAAGCTAAAAAGCCAAAAGGGATAATTTTAAGCGGCGGACCTGCAAGCGTTTATGCAAATGATGCGTATTTTTGCGATCAGGGCGTATTTAAAATGAAGTTTCCTATCTTGGGAATTTGCTACGGCATGCAGCTTATCGCTCACGTAAATAAAGCCGAAGTTGTGGCTGCAAATCAAAAAGAATACGGAAAGGCCGAATTAAACGTAATCAAGCCTCATGATTTATTTAAGGATACGCCTGAAAAACAGATCGTATGGATGAGCCATTCGGATATGGTCTTAAATTTACCAAACGGCTTTGAATCGCTTGCCGTAAGCGAAAATTCTCCTTATTGCGTATTTGGCGATGATAAGCGTAAAATTTATGCACTTCAGTTTCATCCAGAGGTGCAGCATAGCGAATTTGGAACGCAAATTTTAAAGAATTTCGCCAAATATATCTGCGGCTGCGAAAGCACTTGGAATATGGGAAGCTTTGCTAAAACGCAAATTGCGAAGATAAAAGAGCAAGTGGGCAATAAAAAAGTCCTATGCGCAGTAAGCGGAGGCGTGGATAGCTCCGTGGTTGCAGCACTTTTAGCTAACGCAATCCCTGAAAACGTCATACTTGTATTTGTCGATAACGGACTTTTAAGAACAGGCGAAAGAGAGCAAGTTGAAGCGACTTTTAGAACCAAGCTTGGCGTGGAGCTTGTAAGTATCGATGCTAGCAAGATTTTTCTTGAGAGGCTTGCTAGCGTAACCGATCCTGAGAAAAAACGCAAGATAATCGGCGAAACATTCATAGAAATTTTTGAAAAAGAAGCCAAAAAGCACGATAACGTAAAATTCCTAGCTCAAGGCACGCTATATACAGACATCATAGAAAGCTCGGTAGTAGGATCAAGCAAGACGATAAAGAGTCATCATAACGTAGGCGGGCTGCCTGAATGGATGAGCTTTGAGCTGATAGAGCCTTTAAAAGATATTTTTAAAGATGAAGTTCGCCAGCTTGGGCTTGAGCTTGGTTTGTCTCGTGATCTTGTTTTCCGTCATCCATTCCCTGGTCCTGGACTTGCGATACGTATCATGGGTGAGGTAAATTCTCCTAACCTAGAGCTGCTTCGCAAAGCTGACGTGATACTTCGTGACGAGCTTAAATCAACCGGCTGGTATAACAAAACTTGGCAAGCATTCTGCGTACTGCTAAACGTAAATTCAGTTGGCGTAATGGGTGATAACCGCACTTACGAAAATGCCGTTTGTATCCGCGTGGTGGATGCAAGTGACGGCATGACGGCTAGCTTCTCAAGGCTTCCTTATGATCTGCTTGAAAATGTTTCGCGCCGCATCATCAACGAAGTTAGTGGCATAAACCGCGTAGTTTACGATATAAGCTCTAAACCGCCTGCAACGATTGAGTGGGAGTAATAAAATAAGCTTTTGATTTTTTCAAGTCAATATTTTATATCAATTAATTTCAAACAAATTGCTTAGATATCATCTAGGCGATTTGTTTGAAAAATTATTTTTGCCTTCTTTATCTTCTTGATTGTTTCTTCTTTTGCATCTTGAATATCGTTTGGATTTTGTATTTAATAGCCACTATAAATTCATTTATTTATAGTTAAGTCTAAATTATAAATACTAAAATAACAAGTCTATATTGACACTAAAATTTATTTAATAAATTTAAAAAAAAGATAATCTATATCAAGATTATTTATCGTTCAGCCTGCTAAAATTCATTTGTTGATTTGATAGTTGATACAAATTTACAAAGGAAAATAATGAGTAAAATTTACAATATCAAAGACGAAATTTGCTTTGAAAGCGGCGGTATAGTAAGCCAAAGACTTTTTTCAAATAAAAATTTAGACCTTGATCTTTACGCGCTTGATGTGACCGAAGAGCTTGATAAGGAGAAGCGATTTGGCGATTCGTTAGTATGGATTTTAGAGGGTGAAATTTCGCTATTTTGTGAAGATGAGAAATTAAGCCTTAAACAAAACGAAGCTTTTATTATAGAAAAAGAGACGTGGCGCAAGGTCGTGAGTAAAGAAAAGACAAAGATGATTTTAATAGACTTTAAGGAGAATACAATGATAAACCACCTGCCGAAGGCTGAAATTTTCGCTCTTACGGATGCGATCGAGTATCAAGAGGATAAGGTCGTAAGCAAAACCCTTGTCAAAAACGAAAACGGCACGATGACGCTTATGGGTTTTCACGGTGAGCAGGAGCTTTCCACCCACGCTGCGCCGGGTGACGCACTACTAGTTGCTCTTGAAGGAGAGCTTGCGCTTACGATAGGCGATGAGCATTTTAATATCAAAGCGGGCGATAGTATCGTGATGCCGGGCAAGATCCCGCACGGACTAAAGATAAAAGATAAATTTAAAATGCTTTTAATAGTAACAAGAGATAAATAAAATTTTAACTTTCAAAGCCTGCAATTACTTGTTTATCTATTAGGTTTAATGGGCAACTGCGAGACTTCAATTGTTTATATTTCAAGCTTGTCACGATTTTTATTTAAAAAGAATAAAATACATAAATTTATTTCGGCTAAAAAGTGACGCTTGTTGTTAAGGCTGTAGAGGCTAAATTTATCATATTATTTTTATATTAAATTGCAAGGCTAATTTAAAAACAGCATGGCGGATAAATTGCACTTGACATATATTATAAATATACATATAATAAGTATACTTATAATTTTTGAAGGAGTAAAGTATGGAATTTAGTTTTACAGTTAGGATTGATGCTTCAAAGGAGAAGATTTGGAGCTTTTATTTGGATACAAATAAATGGTTCGAATGGGAAAACAATTTGGAAAATATGGCTTTAAATGGCAAATTTAGCACAGGCTCTACGGGAATTATGAAATTAAAAGAAATGCCTGAAATCAAATTTATCCTTACCAAAGTCGAGCCAAATAAGGAATTTTGGAATCAGTCTAATACTCCTTTTGGAACTCTTTGTTTTGGTCATGAGATATTTGAGAATAAAAATTTCGTATATATAAAGCATACCGTAAGGCTTGAAAGCAAAGACATAAACGTGCAAAAAATGGAACTTCTTAAGCAAATTTTTGCTGATGTGCCAAAATCAATGTTTGCTTTAAGACAAAAAGCGCAAAGTATAAAATAAGTATAATTAGTATTTGTAAATTTATTAGTATAAACTTTAAATTTTAAAAAATAAAATCAAAAAAGTAGTGTAAATTTAACGATTTAAATTTTGATCTGCGAGAAATTAAGTAAGAACTTTTAAACTCAAATACCGGCAAAACTTAAATCTTGCCGGTAATATCTTAAGATAAACAATAAGTTTATGAAAAAATAAAATCAATAAGACATACATTTTATAGAAGTATCAATGTAAAATTATGTTATGATTTTTCAGTTTTTAGGAAAATCGTATAAGGAAATTTAATGAGTAAAGAAAAATTCGATTCCATATATAAAGATGAGCCACAAAAATCAACAGGTCTTTTGTTTATCAAGGCTTATAACAAATGGCACGGCATGATAAAACAAGCACTTACTCATAGCGGACTTACTCATCCTCAGTTTGTCGTGTTATGTACCGCTGCTTCGCTTGCAAGAGAGCATGAGCAGGTTACGCAAGTAATGATCGCCGAGTTTTCCGACATGGACATAATGACTGTATCACAAATTTTAAAGCTGCTTGAGAAAAAGAATTTTGTAAAAAGAACCGTTCATCCGCAAGACTCTCGTGCAAAAACGGTTCGTGCTACGAAAATAGGGCGAAAAAAGATAAATGAAGCCCTTCCTGTAGTCGAAGATATAGATATAAAATTTTTTAGCAAACTTGGAAATCAAAAGCAAATTTTTAATGAATTTCTTTTGATTTTAGAGTCTAGTTAGCTTTATATAATGTCAAATTTACTTTTTTAAAGTATTTGCAAGCTTGATTAAATTTTTAATCCGAGATTGAAATTAAGTTTGACAATATTAAAAGTTGATTAAACTACTAATTTATCGAGATTGTATCTGTTTTTTAGACATTATATTTTTAAATTTGCAAGGCAACATACAATTTTTTATGATAAACTACTATCAAAAATTAAAGCAAATTTAAAGGAATGTGGTGATCGGCTTTGAGCGAGTTAGCAAGCTTTACGGCGATACTGAAGTAATTAAAAATTTCACTCTAAACATAAAAAAGGGCGAATTTTTTGTTCTTGCAGGATCAAGCGGTAGTGGCAAGACGACTACGCTAAAGATGATAAATCGCCTCATAGAGCCGACATCAGGAAAGATTAGCATAGACGGCGCAGATATCACAAGCTACGATCTGCGCAAGCTTAGATTAAATATCGGCTATGTTTTGCAGCAAATAGCGCTCTTTCCGAATTTAAACGTTTGCGAAAATATCACCCTTATAGCCGAAATGAAAAAATACGGCAAAAAGCGTCGTGTATCACTGGCTAAAGATTTGCTTCAAAGAGTAGGTCTTGAGCCTGATACCTATCTGCACCGCTATCCCGCCGAGCTTTCTGGCGGAGAGCAGCAGCGAGTAGGCATCCTTAGAGCCATCATAACCGAGCCTAAAATTTTACTTATGGACGAGCCTTTTAGCGCGCTTGATCCTATCTCAAGAGCCGAACTTCAGGAGCTTATTAAGGAGCTTCATAAAGATCTTGGCATGACTGTCGTGTTTGTTACTCACGATATGAACGAAGCGCAAAATGTCGGAGAGAGAATTTGTGTGATGAATAGCGGGCAGATCGTGCAAGTGGGAACCGCAGGAGAGATTAAAGATATGCCCGCTAATGAGTTTGTGGCTAAATTTTTCCAGGCGACGCAAGTATGAGTGAGCTTTTTTCTACGCTTTATGGGAGGCAAGATGAGCTTGTGCGAGCTGCTCTTGAGCATTTGCAAATTTCGCTTTCTTCGCTTCTTTTGGCTATCTTTATAGCGATTCCTCTTGCGATTTTTATCTCAAATCACAAGCGTATAAGCGAGTTTGTTTTGCAGGTTGCAGGCATCTTTCAAACTATACCTTCGCTTGCTCTTTTGGGGCTTTTTATACCGATTTTTGGTATCGGTGCGATACCGGCCATAATAGCTCTTGTCATCTACGCACTCTTTCCTATCGTGCAAAATACCCTTACGGGTCTTCGTGAGATAGATCCTGCGCTAAAAGAAGCCGCCAGAGCGTTTGGTATGAGTAAATTTGAGCGCCTAAAGAAATTTGAGCTGGCTCTTGCTATGCCTGTTATCATCTCAGGCATTAGAACGGCTGCGGTTATGATCATAGGAACTGCTACTTTGGCAGCACTCATAGGAGCGGGCGGGCTTGGGACGTTTGTGCTTCTTGGTATCGATAGGAACGATACTTCGCTAATTCTGATAGGAGCGATCTCATCTGCGCTTTTGGCGATGATTTTTAGTGCGGGGATTAAATTTTTAGAGCGACAAAAGCTTAAGCTCGTTATAACCGCTCTTGCAACGCTTCTACTCGCTCTTGCGCTGTCTTTTGTGCCGAATATGAGTATGCAAAAGGATCGTATCGTGATAGCGGCCAAGCTTGGTGCCGAACCTGAAATTTTAATCAATTTATTTAAAGAACTTATAGAAAATGAGACTAATTTAAAGGTCAAACTTAAAGCGAATTTTGGCAAGACAAGCTTTTTATACGAGGCGTTAAAATCAGGAGATATCGATATTTATCCCGAATTTACAGGCACTATCGTCTCAAGCCTGCTTAAAGCTCCGAGCACAAATTTATCAAATGACGCAAAAACAGTTTATGTAGCGGCAAAAGAGGGTTTGGCAAAACAGGATAACCTTGTTTTACTTGAGCCGCTTGGGTTTGAAAACACTTATGCGCTTGCGGTTTTGCGCAAATTTGCTCATGAAAACAATATCAAAAGCATATCTGATTTAAAGTCGGTTCAAGACGGTCTAGCTGCCGGATTTACTCTTGAATTTAACGACAGAGAAGATGGAAATTTAGGCCTTAAATCCCTTTACGGTTTAAATTTAAATGTTAAAACCGTTGAGCCTGCATTAAGGTACAAAGCTATATTAAGCGGAGAAGTTCAGGTGATAGATGCTTACTCGACCGATAGCGAGATAAGAGAATTTGATCTTGTAGCGCTTAAGGATGATAAGAGACTTTTCCCGCCTTATGAAGCGGCCGCTTTGATGAGACAAGATACGCTTGATAAATATCCGCAGATAGGGCATGCTCTAAGTAAATTAAACGGCAAGATAAGTAGTGAGCAGATGAGTGATATGAACTATGCCGTGCGGGTTTTAAAGCGTAGCGCCAATGATGTTGCAAGAGAATATCTAGTTAAAAACGGACTTTTAAAATAAAAAGTATCTTTTAAATTTTAGTTTTAGTATAAAAATAATGGTATAATATCTACATACCAAACAATATAAGGCGCTCTATGAAAAATCCGTTTCCATTTGAAACCTTAGCTGACGGCTCGACATTTTACGGTAGGCAAAACGAACTTGATAAAATTTATAAATTTGCCAAAAACTCTTCAAATTTGCTTATCTATTCAAAAAGACGCATGGGTAAAACCACGCTCATTAAGGAGTTTATGCGCCGTCATCAAGAGGAATTTGTCTGTATATATAGCGACATCTTCGATATGACTTGCGGAGAGGATTTTGTAAAAGAGCTGCTTAGAAATGTCGCCAAATCACAAAAAGCAAATTTTCAAAGTACATTTAAGTTTATCCTTGCCAAACTCAAAAGAATAAGCTTTGAGATCACGCTTGATCCGCTTACTTACGAACTTTCGGCAAGTCCGATGATAAAAAACGCAAGCTTTGACGAGGCGATGGATGATCTGTTTAATATGCTTGATGAAATTTCAAAAGAGAAAAAAGTAGTTTTTATCATCGATGAATTTCAGCAAATAGCCGAGTTTAGCGGGCTTAGGATAGATGCGAGGTTGCGTAAATTTATGCAGACCAGTAAAAATATCTCGTTTATATTTCTTGGCTCAAAGCGGCATATATTAACTTCACTTTTTAGCCATAAAATGCCTCTTTTTGAGATGGCTACTCATTTTGAACTTGGCGCGTTAAAGCAAAATGAAATTTATAAATACGCTAAAAATTTCTTAAAAACAACTCAGGCTCAGATAAACGAGCTTGCCGGTATATGCAAATTTGATACGAAGCTTATACAAAATGTTTTGTATTTTATCTATGAAAATGAAAAAACAATTGATAAAAAAGCGGTTTTAGGCGCACTTGATATAGTGCTGCAAAGCAAAGATGGCGCTTACAGGCTGGTTTTTGATACATTTACAGGCAATCAAAAAAAAGCTCTTGAAATCATCATCAAAGGACAAAAAGAGTATTTTTCACTCGGTGTTTTGTCGCAATTTAACATAAGCAAAACGTCCTTGCAAGCGGCACTTAAACAGCTTTTTGCTAAAGAGATAATAGATAAGCAAGATGGGGAATTTTTTATCCCCGATACGACATTTGGCTTTTGGCTTGAGAGGGTTTTTAAGCATAGATAAACTCTAAATTTGGAGAGAAAATTGAAAAGATTTATAATAGATGATGAAAATATATGTGTTGATAATATCTTTAAGATAATAGATCCCAAGAAAAAAGATAGGGTTTATATAGTTACAAATGCAAGAAAAAAGATATCCATGCAGACTTTAAAAATTTTAAACTCTAAAAAAGTAAAGTTTAAAATTTTTATGATAAGTGATGCGGATAGGGATTTTGCAGATAAGATAATAGTATTTTTAATGGGAAAATTTTTTGATAAGAAGGGTAAAATTTGCGTAGTTAGCAATGATAAATTTTATGATAGCGTAATAGGATTTTTTAACGCTTTAAGAGCCGAAAAAAGGGAGAAATTTAAAAAAATAACTTTACAAAAAGATGTAAGTTTAAAAATAGACGAGAATAGAAGCAAAGAGGTTGAAAATATTTTGTTAAAATCTTCAAATCTTCAAGAGCTTCATATCATGCTAAAAAACGCTTACGGCGATGATGATGGGCTGGTTATATATAAAACTTTTAAACAAAAAGCAAGACAAATTTATGCCTCCAAAATGCTTGCTTCACCTAAAATAAAAACTCTGTCCAAGGAGTCTAAAAACAGCTCAAATTTGGATGATGAAACCAAACAAGATCAATTAAGCCCAATAAAAAATGCCGAGACAAACAATCTTTTATCCAAAAATTCCCAGGAGATAAAAAAGATAGCAAGAGAAAGTAAGAACACTTTGGAGTTTCATAACGCACTTATAAAAAAATACGGCAGCGGCGATGGAGTTACGATATATACGATTTTAAAAGATAGAGCAAAAGCCTATTTTCAAAAGAAGGGAAGTCTAAAATGATCTATCTAGTCGGTTCAAATTTTGATTATGAGGGCGCAAAGACGCTTAGGTTAAATGAGATTAAATTTAGCGAATTTGAAGTTGATTTAAGCGAATTTGAAGCGCTTATCATAACCTCTAAAAACTCTATAAAAGCGTTAGAATTTAATAAAATCAAAATCGATAAAAATTTGCAAATTTACGCCATAGGCGACGCAAGTGCAAACGCGGCAAAGCAGGTAGGATTTGATAGAATTTATATCGGGCAAAACTCCTATGGAAAAGAGTTTGCAAGCGAAATTTTACTGCTTTTAAAAGATAAAAAAACGCTTTATCTAAGAGCTAAAAAAACAGTTTCAAATTTAGGTGGGATTTTAGAAACCGCAGGCGTTAATATAACTCAGATAGTAGCTTACGAAAATGTCTGCTTGAAGGCGGAAATAGGGCTAAAGCCTGAACCAAAAAGCGTGATCATATTTACCGCTCCTTCGGCGGTTAAGAATTTTATCTCAAATTTTGGCTGGGATGATAGCTATAAGGCTGTTAGCATAGGACAAACGACAAGCAAAGAGCTGGATAAATTTACAACTGCTACCACAAGTGAAATTCAAAGCGTAGAGTCTTGTATAAGGCTTGCTAAAACATTACTTTAAGCAAAATCACTATATAATTTACTTGCCTGAGTGATTTGGCAGCGTACTTTTTTGGGTCCAACACATTAGTATGGGCGAAGATGTGCGATATCTGTGTGATGTGGCTTTGCCTGAACGCCTAAAAGCGCGAGAAGTTGCAACCTAAGGGATGTCGCCTATTTGCAAGGTTGGCTTTAATTTAGGGCCGCTTACTTACGCACCGCTCGCTCGGGTGTTTTAAATTTACGGAGACGGCATGGATATACTAATAGTCGGCAGCGGCGGGCGCGAATACGCCATAGGCTTAAAGCTTAAAAGTGAAAAAAACGTCGGTAAAATCTACTTTGCTCCGGGCAATGGAGCCACTTCAAAACTTGGCGAAAATATCAAATATAAAAATTATGAAGAGCTTGCAAAATTTGCTAAAGACAAAGGTATAAATTTAACTATCGTAGGTCCTGAAGCGCCTCTTAGCGAAGGGATAGTTGATATCTTTAAGACAAACGACTTAACTGTCTTTGGACCAAGCAAGAGTGCCGCTAGGCTTGAGGGCTCAAAAGCTTATATGAAAGATTTTCTTGCAAGACACGCTATAAAAACGGCTAAATATCTAAATACTGATGACGTAAATAAAGCAAATGAATTTATAAAATCTTTAAAAACGCCGATCGTGGTAAAGGCGGACGGACTATGCGCAGGCAAGGGCGTAATAATAGCAAAAACTCATGAAGAGGCTTTTGAAGCTGCTAAAGAGATGTTAAGCGGCGAAAGCTTTGGCGAGGCCGGAAAAAGAGTAGTTGTAGAGGAGTTTTTGGACGGATTTGAGCTTAGTTTTTTTGCTCTATGCGATGGCGAAAATTTCGTAAGCTTGCCGGTAGCTCAAGATCACAAAAGACTGCTTGATAATGACGAGGGTCCAAACACGGGCGGTATGGGGGCGTATGCACCAAGTCCGCTAGCTACGAAAGAGCTTATAAAACAAGTTGAAGAAGAAGTAGTAAAGCCTACTTTAAGGGGTATGAAAGCTGAGGGAAATGAGTTTTGCGGAGTGCTCTTTGTAGGACTCATGGTGGTTGAAAACGAGCCTTATGTGCTTGAATTTAACGTTCGTTTCGGTGATCCCGAGTGTGAGGTTTTGATGCCTTTGATTGAATCTGATCTGAGTGAAATTTTATATAAGGCAGCAAGCGGAAGGCTTAGCGAAATAGACGTTAAGATAAAGGATGAATTTGCTGTTGGAGTCGTAGTTGCTAGCAAAAACTATCCTTATAAAAATAGCCCTAAAGCCAAAATAAGCGTAGAAGATGTTCCCCTAGGCTCTCATATAGCCTATGCGGGCGTTAGCGAGGAGAGCGGTGAAATTTACGCTGACGGCGGTAGAGTGCTAGTATGCGTAGCAAGTGCAAAAAACATAAAAGAGGCTAGAGATAGGGCTTATAAACTATGCGAAAATGTAAAATTTGACGGTATGCAGTATCGCAAAGATATCGCTTGGCAGGCTCTTAGATGAGCGAAAATATCCTAGATAAGCTTGACAGAGAAGGTATTCGCTTAGCTTCTGCCAAAAAGCGCGCCATGTCTTATCTGATAGATGAGCTTTTGATATCCATCTTGTTTACCGTGATTTACTGGGGCAAATTTGCAGAGACGAGCAGCTATGAAGAGGTGATGAATATCACTTACTCTTTGATTCCTCAAGTTGTGATGCTAAAGGTTTTGTATCAAGCGTTTTTTATCTGGTATTACGGCGCAACTCTTGGCAAAATCGCCATGAAGATAGTTTGTGTAGATTTAGCGCTTTTAGATAAGCCGAATTTGGGCGCTTCCATCATAAGAAGTATCGTTAGGATCATTAGTGAAAACTGCTTTTTCCTTGGCTTTGCTTGGGCGCTTGGAAACCAAACCCTTCAAACGTGGCATGATTTGGTCGCAAAGACAGTGGTGATCGATGTTTATTAGAATATTTTTTATACTTATTTTTTCCGTTTCAGCTCTTTTAAGCGCTCAGGATTTTGAGCTTTTAGCCGATGACGTAAATCGTCAAGGAGATATCGTAACGGCTGAAAAAAACGTACTTGTTTATTCTTCAGAGTATCTGATAAGCGCGGACAAGGCTGTTTATGATCAGCAAAAACGTATCTTAGAGCTGTTTGGCAACGTAAACGTAATGCGTGGAGAGGATGAAGTATCTCGCTGCGGGTATGCTAAAATCGATCTAAACAGCAAGGATAGTAGCTACGAAGCGCTATTTATGATGAATCGCGATATGGAAGTTTGGATGCAAAGCGATGAGAGTGAGAGCAATGAGAAATACTACAAAACAAGCGGCTCTATCGTATCAAGTTGCAATGTCCAAGATCCTGATTGGAGTATCAAATTTAGTAGCGGAAAGCTAAATAAGCAAAGTAAATTCTTGCACCTTTATAATCCGGTTTTTTATCTGGGCAAAGTTCCTGTTTTTTATCTGCCTTATTTTGGATTTTCAACCGATACCAGACGCAGAACGGGGCTGCTTCCGCCTGAATTTGGCTACGGTAAAAGCGATGGATTTTTTTACAGGCAGCCGATTTATATAGCCGAATATAACTCATGGGACATAGAGCTAAATCCGCAGATTAGAACGATGCGCGGTAATGGAATTTATTCTAAATTTAGATTTGTTGATTCGCCTTATTCTAAAGGCTTTATTGCTATGGGCAAATTTTGGGACAAGGCAAGCTATAAAGAAAGGCAGATTGCCAAAAACTCAAACAGACTTCCTTTGAAAAATAAAACTCACGAAGGCATAGAGGTAAGGTATGAGCGTGATCGCTTGGTAAAGCATCTTATAAACGAGAATTTGCAAGAGGGATTGTGGCTTGACGCTACTAAATTAAACGATATAGATTATATAAATTTAAAGAGTAGAAGCGGGGGTAATAATGATGAAAATTCACTTGTTACTTCTAAATTTAACTACTTTATAAGTAGCGATCAGCACTATTTTGGAGCTTATGCAAGATATTATATAGATACTGCAAAAGTAGGTAGCCTAAACGAAAATAAAGACACATTGCAGGAGTATCCTAGCTTTCAGTATCACAAATACGTAGATTCTATCTTTTTGCCGAATTTGCTATACTCTGTTGATTTGCATTCGCACAATTACACTAGAAAGATAGGTGTAAAGGCTACTCAATACGAGTTTAAGCTTCCTTTGTCTTTGCATATTCCTCTTGTAGACGAATATCTGAATTTCTCCTACTATCATGATTTTTATGCTACTTTGGTTAATTATTCAAACAAAATTTATAGACCGACAGGCGATGAGGATAAGAGTGCAAGTTATATGGAAAATGCGCATAAATTCTCGCTTCATACTGATTTGGCTAAAGCTTATGAGAGCTTTTATCATAGCTTAAATTTTGGGATTGATTATGTGTTTAGAGGATATCATGACGGTAGTTTGCCTGATGATTATGAAGCTACTCAAAACGATGAGGATATCTATGTCTATGATATGCTTGGTCGCAAATATCAAAATTTCATAGGCTCTCAATACACCCAAGATGAAGTTGCCGGCAGATTAACACAGTATTTTTTCACCGGTGAGGGCAGAAAGTATCTAAGACACACAATTTCTCAAGGATACTATACGCAAAAGAGCGAGTACTCGAATTTAAAAAATATAATAGCCGTTTTTCCTTTTACGAATTTATCTCTTTATAATAAGCTTGAGTATTCTAATAAATATAAAAAATTAGAAAAAATACAATCGGGCATCAACTATTCAAACCAATATTTTGGCTCAAATTTATGGCATACCTTTGAACGCAAAAACTTACAAGATAAGCAAAATTTTATTTACGGCTCAGGTTTTATAAATTTGCCTCGTCAGTATAGACTGCTTGGCGGACTCCAGTATGATATGCAAAAAAAATATACCAAGCAGTGGCATTTAGGAGTTTCGCATAAGAGAAAATGCTGGAACTACTCCGTTATTTATCAGCAAGAGATTGAACCCGTTACAACAACAAGCGGTTCGGCATCCAAGAAGTCAAAAGGCGTTTATTTTACGATAAATTTCTATCCTATGGGTGGTATTAATTACGATTTCTCGTTAGACAGTATTACTGATGACGGCTCAAAGGATCAAAGCAGATGAGTTATATAGACGAGCTTATGTTTGAAAACCAGCTTGAAGCCGCTGCTAAGCTACTTGAAATTTTGCCCAAAAAAGAGCTTGCGGAGAACAACTATCTTGTTATCTGCTCTTCTATCGACTCCGTTATATTAACTGACGTAGTATCAAGAGGGCTAAATTTAAGCTACGAAATGCTCTTTACGGAAAGAGTTTTTGCTCCGAACAATCCTGAGTGCGAGATTGCTATGGTAAGCGAAACCGATGAGATACTTGTGCATGACGAGCTTGTTAAGTCATTTGGGATAAGTTATGACTTCATATACGGTGAAGCTCAAAGAAAGTATGAGGAGAAAATTTTAAAAAACGTATATAAGTACAGAAAAGGAAATTTAATAGGAAATTTAAAAGATAGAAACATCTTGTTGATTGACGAGGGTTGCGAGACGGGCATAACTGCTCTCATTTGCATCAAAACTCTTATGAAAGAAGGTGTTAAATCCGTTAGATACGCTACTCCGCTTATAGCTACCAATGTAGCAAGTCAATTAACTCAACTTGTAGATGAAATTTATGCCGTACATAAGATCGCAAATTTTATTGACGTGGATTTTTACTACAAGAACAAGATCGAACCAAAGCCGTCAGTTATACTCTCTATATTGGAAGAGAGTCCATTTTATATACCACTACAAAAACAAGGAGATATTAAAGCATGCAATATTCAATAGAAGTTAATAACCAGATTGAAATTTATGATATAAACAAAGTCGCAAAACAAGCAAGCGGAGCTGTTTTATTGCGAGTGAAAAATACGGTCGTTTTGGCAACCGTAGCAAGAGAGGATACTCAAGTAAGTGAGGATTTTTTACCGCTAACGGTGCAATATATAGAAAAAGCTTATGGCGCGGGCAGAATTCCCGGCGGATACGTTAAGCGCGAAACTAAGCCTGGTGACTTTGAGACTCTAACAGCTCGCATCATAGATCGCTCCTTGCGACCTCTTTTCCCAAAGGGTTATGCGTATCCTACGCAAATCGTAGTTATGGTACTCTCTGCCGATCCTGAAGTTGATTTGCAAGTAGTTTCTTTAAATGCAGCTTCTGTCGCTCTTTATCTAAGTGATATTCCTGTGAATTCTCCTGTGTGTGGTGTAAGAGTCGGGTATATAGACGATAAATTTGTTATAAACCCAAGCAACTCGGAGCTAAAAAGTAGCGCTCTTGATCTATATGTGGCGGGCGTTAAAGACGAGCTTTTGATGATAGAGATGAGGAGTATCGCTCAAGCAAGAGGTGAAGTTATGCCTATGATAGCCGTTGATGCGATTATGGATCCAAATTTAAACGACGGTATTATTTTACAGCAAGACATGAATGAATTTAGCGAAGATCTTATCGTAGAGGCTATAGCCGAAGCCGGCAAAGCGATACTTAGAGCATCAAACGCTTATGAAGAGGCGTTTGAATCGCATAAAAAGGCTGACGCCGAGCTTGAACTAAAGCCTGAGATAGAAAACGAAAGTATCGCGATATATCTTGATGAATTTTATAAAGACGATGTGAAATTTGCTATCAATCAGATGGCAAAGAGCGAGCGCGCAAGCGAGCTAAATAAGATAGCCAAACAAGTTTTAACCGATGAAGTTGCGCAAAAAGAGGGCTGGGAAGAGGACGTGATAATGAACGTTCTTGGCAAATATAAGAAAAAAATCGTTAGAAACCAGATCATAAACGAAGGTTTAAGAGCCGACGGCAGAGGACTTAAGGATGTGCGCCCTATAAGTATCGAGACAAATATATTGCCAAATGCACATGGCTCTTGTCTCTTTACGCGCGGACAGACTCAAGCGCTTGTGGTAGCTACGCTTGGAACGGATACGGATGCGCAGATGTATGATATGCTTACCGAAAAATCTGCAATCGTGGATAAATTTATGTTTAACTACAACTTCCCGGGCTTTAGCGTAGGCGAAGCTAGCCCTCTAAAGGCTCCTGGCAGACGAGAGCTTGGGCACGGAAACTTGGCTAAGCGCGCTCTTGCTCCAAGTGTGGATGTAAATTCTCCTTATACGATTCGTCTGGTTTCTGAAATTTTAGAATCAAACGGCTCAAGTTCTATGGCAAGCGTGTGTGGCGGCTCTCTTGCTCTGCGTGCCGCAGGAGTAGATACCGTAAAACTTGTAGCAGGTGTTGCCATGGGGCTTGTGTTTGAAGGCGACAAGCATGCGGTTTTAACCGACATAATGGGGCTTGAAGATCATGACGGCGATATGGACTTTAAAGTTGCCGGAAGTAGCGAGGGTATAACCGCGCTTCAAATGGATATAAAGCTTGGAGGAATTAGCCTTGATGTTTTAAAAGAGGCTCTTTATCAAGCTCGTGAAGGAAGACTTCATATCTTAAATTTGATGGAAAAAGCAAACGAAGAGATAGCCGTAAACGATGAAATTTTACCTAAACTTGAGCTGTTTAGCGTTGATCCTAGTAAGATAGTAGATATCATCGGACAAGCCGGCAAGACCATAAAAGAGATCATAGAGAAATTTGAAGTTTCCATTGATCTTGATAGAGAAAAGGGCGAAGTAAAAATCGCAGGAGCTCAAAAGACAAAGGTTGATGCGGCGAAAGATTATATCATCCAAATAGTATCAAAAGACGGCTCTAAAAACGGATTTGGCGGAAAAAGAAGAGACGGCAGAGATAAAGATAGAGCAAAGCCTACCTTTAATATAGGCGATGAATTTGAAGGCGAGGTTAAAAAAGTAGTCGAATTTGGAGCTTTTGTAGGACTTAAGGGCGGAGTTGACGGCTTGCTTCATATCTCAAAAATTTCAACACCGCTAAAAGAGGGCGATAGAGTAAAGGTCAAAGTAAGCGAGCAAAAAGGGCATAAAATTTCCCTTGTTTTAGCAGAATAATTCAAAAGGATAGTATCATGCAGTATAAGAAGTTGCTTTTCCCAATAGGTGCCGGAGATGATGTAAAAGAACGAATTTATGGGGCTTTGCTCGTAGCCAAGCATTTTGATACGCATATTGAAATTTTAGCTAGTCAGCTTGATCCAAGCGCGGTTTATAATATGAAAATGACTCTTCGTGGCGGAGTTTTGTATGAGGAGTTTTTAAAAGCTGCAAAGGCGGAGCTTGGTGTGGAGCATGAGCAAAACGAGGCTTTGTTTAAGAAAATTTGTGCCGAACTTGGCGTGGAGATAAGCGATACTCCTACGGGCAAGGCAAGTGCAAAATTTGTTACCAAAAGTGGCAAAAGAAGCGTTGTTGTAGAGCATGAGTCAAAATTTTGCGATATGGTTGTAGCTGCAGCTCCGCTTGACGGTAGGGTTACTGGCACATTTGAGGCTGCGGTTCTAAAAAGCGGCAAGACGGCAATAGCCATACCAAGAAAACTAACGAAATTTGGCACGGACAATATCCTTGTAAGCTGGAACGGCTCTACTCAAAATTCGCGCGCGCTTTCAAGCTCGATAGAACTGCTTAAAAAAGCAAAAAAGGTTCATTGTATCACTTGCAAGGCTCATCCTGACGAATCTGCCGAAGAGAGCTTAAAAAAGCTTGAAGAGTATCTAAAGATACACGAGATAAACGCGACTTTTGAAATCGTAAAGACTACTTCAGTTCCGGGTGAAGCGCTTTTAAGATCTGCGAAGGAAGGGAATTTTGATCTTATAGTTGCAGGCAGATACGGCGAAAACGGCTTTAGAGAAATTTTCCTTGGCGGAACTACGAGATACTTTTTAAAACACACGCAAATTCCGGTATTTATGTAACAAAAAGGGCGTATATGCCCTTTTTAGCTAAATTCCAATGATTTAAAATTGATTTCGCATTTTTAAATGTTTTATTAAATAGTCAAAATTTAAGCTATTTAAATATCAAAATCTAGCAGCGGTTGGTTTGAATGGTAAAAATTAAATACAAAACAAAATTAGATAGCTTAGTTTTAGCAAGTATAAATAATGGGATCAAAAGAGGGAAATTCCCTCTTTTGATGTTAATTTTTAAGAGTATTTTTTAAAGGAATTCTCTTTCTTGTCGTGTAGTCGTTAGGGTAATTTTTAGCCAAGTAAGCAAGGATCAAATTTTCACTTTCAGGATCAAATTCCCAAAGCCCTTGTGTTTCTTGCATCCATCTTATCAAGTCTTTCCATGTTTGCCTATCACCTTTTTGTTTGGTTACGAGCGTTAAGCTGTGGCATGCCATACAGTTTCCTATGATAAGCTCCCAGCCTTCATCTATCTTAAGCCCTGTTTCAGGGTCGATCTTAGGCTCGCTTGCTAGTGCAAAGCTAAGCCCAAGCAGCAGTGCGAGTAATTTTTTCATAGCCTACCCCACATATACGGCTACCCTATGGCAACTGTTGTTTAGGTAGCCTTTTGGATTCCATGCAGGAAGAACCATCGGCTGGATTCCATGCAGGAAGAACCATCGGCTGCTTTTTGCCGTTTGTATCCGTAGCTCTTGCCCAGACTTCATAGTATCCTTTTTGAGAGAATTTGACCGAAGCTTTCCATGACTGCCACGCAAGCCTATTTAGAGGTTTTTCTATAGTTGCCTTTTGCCATGTTTCGCCAAAATCGATGCTGATATCCATCTCTTTTACTTCTAAATCGCCTGCCCATGCTTTGCCGCGAACTTCAAGTGTCTTGTCAAGCTCCGTTTTGAAATTTGTAACAGGATGAGATATGACTGATTTTACAGGCATTGACTCAATTATCTTCATTTCGGTATCTTTGCTTACTTTTGTTCCTGGAGCTACCGGATTAACAGGCACTTTATACGATTCTGACATTTTTGGTCCGTCATGAACTATATTTCTAACAGAAAGTTTAGTTAGCCATTTGCCTGAAACGGAACCCGGAAAACCTCCAGCAACAAGTCTTAACGGATAGCCGTTCATAAATGGAATATCGGCTCCTTCGTAAGCCCATGCTATAAGCGTTTCCTCCTCAAGAGCTTTTTTAATAGGAATTCCTCTGCTAATCGGCTTTTTACTAGCATCTCCGTCAAGCGGGATATCGATACCTTCGTAGCCTACGTAAACTGCATCGTTTTTAATACCGCAACTTTCTAATACGTCTTTTACTCTCACGCCTGTCCATCTTCCGCAAGCTATCGCGCCAACTCCCCACTGAGTACCGCTTGTGGCAGGTATGATCTCGCCTCTACCGTTTCCGCCACACTCGACAGTTAGAGCGTAAGTGTAGTGTTTAAATTTCTTTTTTAGCTCTTCAAGAGTAAAAGTAGTAGGCTTAATACAGCTCTCTCTGTCAATTACGAGCTTCCAATTTTTAGGATCGAGATCTTTTATCTCCGGTGCTAAACTATTGTTTCTAACAAAAAAATGCTCAGGTTTTACAAATTCCGAATCAAAAAATTGAGGCAAGGTTTCTGCCGTTATAGGCTTGTCGTTGTGGTAAAGAAGTCCGTTTTTCCCTCTATTTTGAAATTTTCATCTACTGCGGCAAGTGCTGTAGGCATAAGTTCGCTTGGATAATTAGCCGCAAAAAGGATGTTTGCTCCAATCAGTACCGCAAACGCTAGAAGCGAGCTTTTCTTTAAAAATCCTCTTCTGCTCTCATCGGTCTTCCTTCTGAATATGTCAAGATCAGCCTTGATAGGATTTTGTTTGTAAGCCTCAAGGAAACCTAACTCTTTTTTTGTTTTTCATTTCATCTCCTTGTTTTGATGTTTGATTGAAGAAAATTTTAAGATAATAATATTTATAGATATAAATAAAATATTTTATATTTAAAGTGTAGCTTTGCAGTGTTGATTGAAATTATTTATTATGCTAGTATTTTTTGTAGTTATGGTATAAATTAAATCTTATATTTGATTTAAATAAAATTTAATACATTTTAAGATTTAAGTTTGAAGTATGGTGCGATCAGCGAGATTTGAACTCGCACACCTACCGGCACTACCCCCTCAAGATAGCGTGTCTACCAATTCCACCATGATCGCAACAGAAGTAAAATTTATAAAGAAATTCAGCCCGAAGTTGGGCTGAAATATTAAAACATTGGGTTTGCGTAAAGAATAATTAGTGTAACAACAAGTGCGTAGATAACTTGCGCTTCGATCATCGCTAGAGCGATAAACATTGTTGTCATAAGTTTGCTACCAACGCCAGGGTTTCTAGCTGTTCCTGAGATTGTAGCAGAAGCAGTGCTTCCCATACCGATAGCTCCACCAAGTGCCGCAAGACCTAGACCAAGAGCAGCTGCAAGAACTGAGTATGATTTTAGCATTTCGCCGTCACCTGCAAATGCAAATGAAGCAAGTGCAGCCATAAGAAAAAGAATCTTTTTCATGAAATTTCCTTTGATGAATTTAAGCCAGTTCGGATCAGGCCCCTACTTTGAAACTTTGTAGCGCATTTTATATAAAATTTGCTTTGATTTAGTTAAATTTTGAAAAATTTATCAACTAAATTTGTTTGTATCTAAAAATGCTACAAATTTACAAAATATTTTTAAGCTGTTTCGATTTTATACGAATTTATTAACAAAATTAATGAAATATTTTTAAGCTTAGAAATTTAAAAGCTTTTTTATGCTAATTTAAGATTTTTTAATGATTTTAAATAAAATTAAGGTTTGCTAAGTGCAGGATAAGTTCTCTAAAATCGGCTTTATATTAGCCGTTGCAGGAAGTGCGGTAGGTCTTGGAAATGCTTGGAAATTTCCATATTTGGTCGGACAAAACGGCGGCTCGGCTTTTGTTCTTTTGTATTTGTTTTTGACGTTTTTTATCGGACTTACCATATTTTTTGGTGAAGTAGCGATAGGAAAACTTTCAGAATCAGATCCTGTAAATGCTTTTAAAAAGCTTGCGACCACGAACAAAAACAGCTGGAAATTTGCGGGTTTTACGATGCTTGGAGCGATCATTCTCGTATCGTTTTATACCGTCGTTATAGGCTGGATATTTAAATACGCTTTTATGGTTTTAACGAATTTACCAGCTGATATAGAGACTTCGGCCGCTATATTTAGCGATTTTGTCTCAAAAGACGTATCGTCTCAAATTCTATTTTTTACTATCACAAATATAATTTGTTTTTACATTGTTTCAAAAGGTATCAAGAGTGGGATAGAGCGTGTAAATGTGTGGCTTATGCCGTCTTTGCTGGTGCTTGTGATAGCAATGCTTGCATATTCCGTTACTATGGACGGCTTTATGCAGTCGGCTAAATTCTTGCTGGTGCCTGATTTTACCAAGATAACTTTTGATAGCGTTCTTACAGCGCTTGGACTGGCGTTCTTTACGCTTTCTTTGGGTGTGGGTGTCATCATAGTTTATTCTGCAAATTTGCCAAACAATACGAATTTGGTAAGCTCGTCCATAATCATCGTCATCATTAACGTAATAATGGGAATTTTAATAGGTCTTGTCATATTTACTTTTGTGTTTGAGTTTGGCGCCGAACCTAGTCAGGGAGTAGGGCTTGTGTTTATCTCCTTGCCTACATTGTTTGCTAAGCTGGGCACATTTGGGCATATATTTGCCTTTGCGTTATTTACGGCTCTTATATTTGCAGGTATTACTTCGGCTATCTCGATGCTTGAGCCGTTTACATATTATCTTATAAGAGAATTTGGCTTTACGCGCAAAAAAGCCCTTATCAGCATAGCCGCTTTCGTATATATCGCCGGAATTTTATGTATATTTTCAAATATCGAAGGCGTTAAAGAGAATTTGGTCTTTTTTGGCAAAAGTTTGTTTGATTGTCTTGATTATCTGGTTTCAAATATCATCATGCCTATAGGCGGTATCACGGTATCGGTTTTTGTCGGATTTGTAATCAAAAAAGAGGCATTACGTGAGCTTTACGGTTCTTATATGAGTAAAATTATGTTTGATCTTTGGTATTTTATGATTAGATATATTGCTCCGATTGCCATAGTCGTCATATCCGTAAATGCCATTTTGAGCTAGATTATGCCAAGCGATAAATTTTCTAAAATAGGCTTTATACTCTCAATCGTAGGTGCTGCTATCGGACTTGGAAACGCTTGGAAATTTCCATATATGGTCGGTAGCAACGGTGGCTCGGCTTTTGTTCTTTTGTATCTTGTGTTCGCCGTAGTTGTGGGGCTTAGTATATTTTTTGCCGAGATGGCGATGGGTAAAATTTCAAACGCAGATCCGGTAAATGCCTTTAGGATACTTGCTCCAAGACACTCAAATTTATGGAGCTTTGCGGGAGTCATGATGATTACGGGCGTTTTTGTGGCTTCTTTTTACACGCTTATCATCGGCTGGGTTATCAAGTATGCGGTCGCGTCTTTAGGAACTTTGCCTGTTAAGATAAGCCAATCGGGCGAGAATTTTAACAACTTCATCTCAACTGATATCCTAGGGCAGGTTTTTTACTTTTCTATCGCTTTTTTTGCCTACTTTTTTATACTTTCACGTGGAGTAAAAAGAGGAATTGAGCGCATAAATTTATGGCTGCTACCTATGTTTTCGCTGCTTCTTGTTGCGATGCTTGTTTATTCCATGCAGATGAAGGGCTTTGGTGAAGCGGTTAAATTTTTGCTTGTATTTGATTTTTCAAAGCTAACTAGCGAAGCCGTGTTTATGGCGCTTGGACTTGCGTTTTTTACGATGTGCGTTGGCATAGGCGCGATCATCACCTACTCAACTAGCCTTGATAGCAAGACAAATTTATTTACATCTTCTCTTTATGTTGTTATCCTAAACATAGTTTTTAGCATAGTTATAGGGCTTATCGTATTTACATTTGTATTTGAGTTTGGAGAAAAGCCTAGTCAAGGTGTTGGGCTTGCGTTTATCTCGCTTCCGACGCTTTTTGCCAAGCTTGGAGCTATAGGAAATTTACTGAGTTTTGCCTTTTTTACCGCTCTTGTTTTTGCAGGGCTTACTTCGGCTATTTCTATGGTCGAACCGCTTATATTTCACATAGTAAAAGAGTATAAAATTTCGCGCTTTAAAGCGATTTTGATCGTAGGAATTTGCGTGTATGTGCTTGGCGTGCTTTGTGCGCTTTCAAATACGAATATGTTTAAAGAGAGCTTAACGTTTTTCGGCAAAGGATTTTTTGACATACTTGATTATATCAGCTCAAATATCCTGCTTCCTCTTGGCGGTATAGTTATAGCTGTCTTTGTCGGATTTTTTATGAAAAAAGAGATGTTAGAAGAGCTGTTTTTGCCATATATGGGTAAAATTGTGTTTAAAATTTGGTATTTCTTGCTTAGATACGTAGCGCCGACTTGCGTCGTGCTCGTTATGATTAGGCAGATTGTGGGGCAATAGATGGAGCAAAAATTACTAAAGATAGAGAAAATTTTTAATAAACTAGCAGATATTATCGGATATATCTGTATATTTGTGATGTTTTTGATGATAGCCGATGTGTTTTTTAACGTAACTGCTAGATATTTTTTCAAATACGGCAACGTAGGGCTTCAGGAACTTGAGTGGCACTTTTTTAGCGTTATCATAATGCTTGGCATGAGTTACGCGCTTAAAGAGGACGTTCATGTGAGAGTCGATGTCTTTTATGAGGGATTAAAGCCTAAAACAAAGGCGATTATAAATATGCTTGGAGTCGTGTTTTTTATCCTTCCTTTAGCGCTTCTTGTGGCTTGGCTTAGCTTTGATTATGTGGTTGAAGCTTATGAATCAAATGAAGGAAGTGCGGATCCGGGCGGACTTCCTTATCGCTGGATTATAAAGGCTTTTATACCGTTTTCTTTCTATCTTTTGATATTTTTTAGCATAGGCTACTTTATCAAATACCTAAATTTATATATAGCGTGCAAAAAAGAGGAGCGAAAATGACCGGCGTTGTGATGTTTTTGGCTGCTCTTTTTATGCTTGCTATAGGATTTTCGGTTGCATTTACATTTGGAGCGATTTCTGTTATCTTTGGGCTTATAGGGGCTATGGTGGAGAGCTTTGGTGACGGAGACGGCTTTTTGGGCGGGCTTGAAATTTTTAAAGAGATGTTTGCTTTTATGCCTTATAGAATTTATTCTATAATGGAGAATAAAATCCTAATAGCCGTTCCGCTTTTTGTCTTTATGGGCATAATTTTACAAAAGACCAAGCTTGCAGAGCGTTTGCTTGAAAGCATGGCGTTTTTATTTGGAGAAATTCGCGGAGGTGTGGCTATCAGCACCGTCTTAGTCGGCGCTCTTCTTGCGGCTTCAACGGGAGTTGTGGGAGCAAGTGTTGTGGCTATGGGCGTGATGAGTTTGCCTGTTATGCTAAAGTACAGATACAATAAAGCCTTAGGATGCGGTACTATATGCGCCTCGGGAACACTTGGGCAGATTATCCCGCCTTCTATCGTGCTTATCATCTTGGGTGATGTATTTACCGTGCCTGTTGGAGATCTATTTCGCGAGGCTATAGCTCCGGGACTTGCTCTTGTAGGAGCTTATATAGCTTATATTTTATTTGTTTCTTATATGAATAAAGACTACGCTCCGCCGGTGATTGATGAGAGCGGGATACCAAAAAGCAAGCAAATTTTTAATGCTATTAAGGCCATTTTGCCGCCTCTTGTGCTTGTATTGCTTGTTCTTGGTTCTATCTTTAACGGTATTGCTACACCGACTGAGAGTTCCGCTTTTGGTTGTGTGGGTGCGATAATCCTTTCTATCTGCTACAGAACTTTTTCATTTCAAATCTTAAAAGAAGCACTTGAAGAAAGCGTTAAGACCACCGCCATAATCTTTACCATACTAATAGGCGCAACAGCCTTTTCTATGGTATTTAGCTACACCGGAGGCGATGAGGTTGTAGAAGCCTTTATGTCAAATTTGCCTGGTGAAAAATGGGGCTTTATAATCTTAGCTATGATTACTATCTTTGTGCTTGGGTTTTTTATAGACTTTGTTGAAATTTCTTACATCGTGCTTCCTATCTTGGTGCCTATCGCTATGAATTTAGGTATAAATCCTCTATATTTTGCCATTATAATAGCCATGAATTTACAAACTTCGTTCTTAACTCCGCCTTTTGGTTTTAGTCTCTTTTATCTTAAGGGAGTTACACCGCCTGAAGTTAGCACGATGGATATTTATAAAGGCGTAGTGCCGTTTATCCTGCTTCAAATTTCCATACTTATAATATTTACCATAATACTACTTTAAAACCGCTCCTTGCAAATTTGCAAGGAGAGTTTGATTAAAATAGAGCATTAACATTTAGGCGTTATAATTTTATAAATTTAAAACAGGAGAATTTATGAAAGCCTTAAGTCTTATTTCTATCCCTGCGGTTTTTGTTTTGGCTGATTCAAGCTTGCTTGAAATTTATAAAAACAGAGCATTTTTTCATCAGAATTTAAGCGATGCTAAAAGCTCTTTTTCTATCGAGGTTCCAAATACCATAAATATAAGAGATATCGACATTTCGGCAAGCTGTGAAGTACAAAATTTAACCTTAAATGATGCCGAGTTCGTAAAAGACGATCAGTATAGCTTGCATGAGGAGCTTTCAAAACGTATTAAAAACCTTAATAACAAACTATCCGCGCTCAACTCAAAGTCAAATTTTTTATCGCACTTTACTCCAAGCGATAAGATGACGGCTGATAGTTTAAAAGATGAGAGCGATAAGCTTTATGAGGTTGTGTTAAAAAATTTAGATGAAATTTCAGACACTCAAAAAGAGCTTGAAAAGCTAAATTTAGAACTGAATAAATTTAAAGTAAAGCAGGTTAAAAAGCTTGATCTAAGCTTTGAGTGCGAGCCTAAATTCGTAAAAATTTCATATCCCGTAAATGTAAAACTTGATCTGCAAAATGAAATTTCAGCCGACACCTCAAAATCGCAAGTAGATATCATTCAGGGCTTAAGCTTAACTAGCCCGTTTGTAAAAGATATAAAGAACCTTGATATCGCGCTTTATCCTTTTAGCTACTCGTCAAATTTGATCCCGCCGCATTTTTATCCGTGGTATGAGGGCAAGCCCGAGCCTAGACCTGTAAATAGCATGGCTGCACCGATGATGGAGATGGCTGATACTGCAAGTCTTAAGATGAGAAGCGCTAAGATGACCGCAAGCGAAGTAAGCGGACAAAACGTTCAAAATACCCTATCAAATTCATGGAGAATTTCAAACGTAAATTTAAAAGCGGGCGAAGATAATAAATTTGTCTATGATAGACAAAACGTAAAGGCTAAATTTGAGATAGTCATAGACGGATACAGCGGCTCAAACGGCTATATCAAGGCTATCTTTACTCCTATAAAAAGCATGGAGTATGCAAGCACGGCCATGAAGATAGACGGCATAAGCGTAGGCAAGAGCTCAAGCTTTAGTCTAAAACCGAACGAAGAGAATTTCGTATATTTTGGTAAAAACGATCTCATAAGCGTTAAAAAAGAGAGTCTTGTGAATTTTACTAAAGAGAGCTTTTTCGGTAACAAAAAGAAAATTTCAACCGGCTTTAGCTACGAGATAAAAAACGGCTCAGATAAGCCTTGGGATATAACTCTCATAGAAAAAGTTCCCGTTTCAACGCATGAGAGCATAAGCGTAGCCGTTAAAAATACGCCAAAAGAGAGCGAGATAAGCAAGCAGGGCGAAGTAAGCTGGAAATTTGAGCTTAAACCAAACGAGAACAAAAAAGTAGAATTTACTTACGAGCTTACAAAGCCAACAAATAATTAATAAAATTTGCATTTTTATAATTATTAATTAAAGCAAATAAAGATAAAATTAGCTTCGTTGAGCAAATTTAAACTACGACGGAAAGGCGACTTATGGCGAAAAAATTCATAGATGTAATGGATACCACCTTTAGAGACGGATTTCAGTCTGTTTTTGGTGCGAGAGTTTTGATGGATGACTTTTTGCCTGCCGTGAGCGCAGCAAAAGAAGCGGGTATCACACACTTTGAATTCGGAGGCGGCGCGCGCTTTCAGAGCCTTTATTTTTATCTGAATGAAGACGCCTTTGTTATGATGGATAAATTTAGAGAGATAGCGGGTAAAGACGCAAATTTGCAAACCCTAAGCAGAGGCGTTAATACCGTAACTCTTGATACGGGCAGTAGGGAGCTTGTGGATCTGCATGCTAAGATGTTTAAAAAGCACGGCACGACTACTATTAGAAATTTTGATGCGCTTAACGATGTTGAGAATTTAAAATACTCCGGCGAGCGGATAGTTCATCACGGACTTAAGCACGAAGTTGTGGTTACTATGATGGATCTGCCTCCCGGATGTGTAGGCGCTCATGATGTGGCGTTTTACGAGAGAATTTTAAGAGAAATTTTAGACGCAGGAATTCCTTACGATAGCGTTTGCTTTAAGGATGCAAGCGGCACAAGTAGTCCGCAAAAGGTCTATGAGACTATCAAAATGGCTCGCAAGCTACTTCCTGCAAAAACTCACATCAGGCTTCATACTCACGAAACAGCAGGCGTTAGCGTGGCGTGTTATCTAGCCGCACTTGAAGCGGGCGCAGACGGTATCGATCTAGCCGCAAGTCCCGTAAGTGGGGGCACAAGCCAGCCTGATATACTTACTATGCTTCACGCCGTTAAAGGCAAGGACTACGATCTTGGCGGACTTGATACTCAAAAAGTCTTAAAATATGAAAGAGTTTTAAAAGAGTGTCTTAAGGACTACTTTATACCGCCTGAAGCTACCGAAGTTAGCCCTCTTATACCGTTTTCTCCGATGCCGGGCGGTGCGCTTACGGCAAATACTCAAATGATGAGAGATAATAATATCTTAGATAAATTCCCTGATGTGATCGACGCTATGCAAGAGGTGGTTCAAAAGGGAGGATATGGCACTAGCGTAACTCCTGTGAGTCAGTTTTATTTTCAACAAGCCTTTAATAACGTAATGTTTGGTAAATGGAAGAAGATCGCCGAAGGCTACGGTAAGATGGTGCTTGGCTACTTCGGCAAGACCCCGTCAAAACCTGATAAAGAGGTCATCAAGCTTGCAAGCGAGCAGCTTGGGCTTAAACCTACCAAAGAAAATGCCATAGATATCGCAGATCGTGACGAAACAAAATCAATCAAATTTACAAAAGAGCTACTTAAAAAAGAGGGCATTGAAGCAACAGAAGAAAATATCTTTATAGCAGCCGCATGCAAGGAAAAAGGCATAGCTTTCTTAAAAGGAGAGGGCAAGGTAAATGTGCGCAAAATTTCTCAAATGCCTAAGGCAAAAGAGCAAATTTGCACTACCAAAGAGAGCAAGGACGGCGTAAATGAAAAATATAGCGTTGTCGTAAACGGTAAAAAATTCGAAGTTGAAATTTACGATAGCCAAGATGCAGAAGTAGAGGTTAAAAGCATAAAGCCCGTAGGCGATGCTATGCTGATGCCTCCTGAAATTTCACCTGCGGGAAGAAAGGCTACCAATGAAAACGGTAGCGGCGAAGCCGTGGTAAGCAGCTTGCCGGGAAATGTATTTAAAATTTTAGCAAAAGTGGGAGATAAGGTTAAAAAAGGACAAATTCTTATTATTTTAGAAGCTATGAAAATGGAGATAGAAGTAGTTGCGCCAAAAGACGGCGTAGTGAGTTCAATCGAAGTAGAACAGGGGCAAACGGTCAAAAACGGTCAAATTCTAGCTAGAATTTAGTATTTTTTGATCTATGCTTTATAAAAATAAAATCAGATGATATAAATAAAAAGGAACAACAATGGTAAATGAATTCGATAAGTTGGGGTTGCAGGGTATCAAAAATATTTATCATAACTTAAGCTATGATGAGCTTTTTGAGCATGAGAAAAATAACGGCGAAGGAAGGGTGAGTAGCAACGGAACCTTTATGGTCGATACGGGTATTTTTACTGGCAGAAGCCCTAAGGATAAGTATTTCGTGAAGCAAGATCCAAGCGCTAAATACATCGCTTGGGGAAAGGTAAATCAGCCTATCTCAAAAGAGCTTTTTGACAAACTTCTTAAAAAGGCCAAGGATAGATTAAGCGGTAAAGATATCTACGTACAAGACGCATTTTGCGGCTCTAGCGATAAGAGTAAAAAATCGGTTAGATTTATAACAGAGGTTGCTTGGCAGGCGCATTTCGTAAAAAATATGTTTATTCGCCCGAGTAAAGAGGATTTGGCGAAATTCAGCCCGGATTTTGTAGTTTATAACGCTTGTAAATGTTCAAATGAAAATTTCAAAGAAGACGGTCTAAATTCAGAAGTTTTTGTTATATTTAATATCGAAGAAAACGTTGCCGTTATAGGCGGAACATGGTATGGCGGAGAGATGAAAAAGGGTATTTTTTCGATGATGAACTACTGGCTTCCTCTTGAAGGCAAGCTAAGCATGCACTGCTCTGCGAATGTAGGCAAAGAAGGTGATACGGCGCTTTTCTTCGGTCTTAGCGGAACGGGCAAAACCACTCTTTCAACAGATCCAAAAAGAAAGCTAATAGGCGATGATGAGCACGGCTGGGACGATGACGGCGTGTTTAACTTTGAAGGCGGATGCTACGCAAAATGTATAAACCTTGATCCTGAGAGCGAGCCTGAAATTTATGCAGCTATTAAGCGCAACGCACTACTTGAAAACGTCGTGGCGGATGCAAACGGAGTGGTTGATTATAAAGACGGAAGCAAGACTGAAAATACGCGCGTAAGCTATCCGATTGAACATATTGAAAATCACGAGCCAAGTCTAAGTGCCGGACATCCGCAAAATATTATATTTTTAACGGCGGATGCGTTTGGCGTGCTTCCTCCTGTTGCAAAGCTTACAAAAGAGCAGGCGATGTATTATTTCTTAAGCGGATATACGGCTAAAGTTGCAGGAACAGAGCGCGGTATAACCGAGCCTGTAGCGACGTTTTCCGCTTGCTTTGGCGAGCCATTTATGCCGCTTCATCCAACCGTATATGCTAAGCTTTTAGGTGAAAAAATAGATAAGCACGATGTAAATGTATATCTTGTAAATACCGGCTGGAGCGGCGGCGCTTACGGGGTCGGCAAAAGAATGAGCATAAAAGCTACTCGCGCTTGCATAAATGCTATACTTGACGGAAGCATAAGAGAGTGTGAGTTTGAGAATTTTGAGAAATTTAACTTATCTATCCCAAAAGAGCTTGCTGGCGTGGAAACAAAGCTTTTAAATCCGATAAATACTTGGGAAAATAAAGATGAATATATAGCCATGAGAGATAAGCTTGCTAAGATGTTTGAAGCAAATTTCAAACGATATGAAGATGTGAAAGAGGGCGTTGAATACGCAAAAGCAGGCCCAAAAGCTTAAATTTGGGTTGATTGCTTTCGGATTTATTTTTCTTGCGGGGTGCGACTACAAAAATAGCTACGATCCCGCAAGACTCAAAGAGGCAAGCCAGCCTCAAATTTCTTACATAATCGATAGCGATGCGCTTAGCTATTTAAACGACTACCGCAGAGGCTCGGGGCTGTTTGCGCTTAAATTTAATGAAAATTTGAGCTTGGCTTCTAAAAATCACGCCGAATACAGCGTGGCCAACTCATATATGGGGCATGACGAGAGTGCCGGGCTTGCAAAATTTACAGGTGTAACTCCGGGCGATAGAGCAAAATTTGCAGGCTATAACTCTATGCACGTGCTTGAAAATATAGCTTATAAGAGTGACTTTATAACCTCCATAGACGGGCTTTTTTCGGCGATTTATCATCGGTTTGCCTTTTTAAATTTAAGCGTAAATGAAGTAGGTTTCAGCGCGGCAACTTCTGATAAATTTAGCGCTTATGTTTTTTTGATGGGCAACTCAAATCTTAATGGCTTTTGCAAAAGAGGTGCGAGTGATAACGGCCTCGGTAAATTCTACACAAATGTCTGTGCGAATAAAGATATCAAAGTAAAAGACACTAGGCTTGAAGGGTTTTTAAAATCAACCAAACAGCATGTAAAATTCCCTGATAAAGCTCCTGTTGTGCCTTATTTTAGCGGCGAAGTTCCAGATCCGTTTCCTGAGTGCAAGATCACTTCAAACCCTGTAAGTATAGAATTTAACGAGAGCTTAAAAGATATAAAATTTCTGAATTTTGAAATTTATAAAGGCGATGAGAAGCTTAGAAATTTAAAAATTCTAGATCAAAAAAGCGACATAAACCGCAAATTTTCATCTCATCAGTTTGCTGCGTTTTCAAGAGATGTTTTTGAATTTGGCGCAGATTATACGGCTATTTTTAGTTACACTCAAGAAAATGAACCTAAACAGATAAAGTGGAATTTCAAGACCAAAACGCTTAAATTTCCTTATTTTGATGCAAAAGACGGCGATGTGTTGAGCGTAAAACCGGATACCGTATATGAAATTTTCTTTCGTCCAAAGGACTGTAACGACCTGCTTACAAGCTACTCTTATAATTCATCCGCTCTTTTAAATTCAGAGATTAAACAAAGCGGAACAAACACTTTAAGCGTGAATTTAAGCGGCTTGGAGGGTGATATACTTACGATAAAGACAAGCGGTGGAGATGAGGTCAAAGTTCGCCTTAGCGAAAGTTCGCCAAAAGCCAAAAGCGAACGCAAAATTTATATCATCAAAGCCACACTTATGGTTATCGGCGTGATAATAGTATTTGTTCTTATAGGAAGAGGTTTAAGAAAGTAGGTTTAAGACTATTTTTGAAGCTTAATTTTACTTTCACATCACCATTTCCAAGCGCTTTTAAAAGCTCGTCGGTATTTTTTATAGTGCCGATTTTTGTGTATTTATAAAAGTTCTCATTGAAATCCTTATAAAACAGCACTAGGGTATCTGATCTATACAGCAACAAATCGCCGACTTTTATATCCCCTTAAGCGGAATCGTTTGAGGATAAAATTTGCCCAAAATTTGCAAATTTCTCTTTTGAGGCATACTCTTTCATATTAAGCTCTAAAGGCATAAGTTTTAAAATTCCCTAGAGTTTTTACTATTATAGCTTCAAATTTTAAAATCGTGGAATTTTTATAATCTTTAGGCGATTTGGATTTTCTTTAGGCTAAATTTTATAAAATAGCATTTAAATTTAAAAAGGAAAAATCATGAAAAAGATGTGGTCGGGCAGATTTAAAAACGAAAGCAGCAAATTACTTGAAGAGTTTAACGCCTCTATAGGATTTGATAAAAACCTTTATCGCGAAGATATCGCAGGTAGCAAGGCTCATGCAAAAATGCTTGGCGAGTGCGGGATACTAAAGCAAGAAGAGGCACAAACCATCATAAAAGGACTTGATATAGTTTTGGGCGAGATAGAGCATAATAAATTTGAGTTTAAAATCGAGGATGAAGACATCCACATGGCGGTTGAAAAGCGCTTAAGCGAGATCATCGGAAGTGAGCTTGGAGGAAGACTACATACGGCGCGTAGCAGAAACGATCAGGTCGCTCTTGATTTTAGACTTTATGTGCAGCGTAGCTCGCTTGAAATCATGGATGAAATTTACTCTTTTGTCTCTACTTTAAATTCCATCGCAAGTAAGCATCTTGATACGCTAATGCCCGGTTTTACGCACCTTCAGCACGCTCAGCCGGTAAGCCTTGCTTATCACTTGCTTGCTTACGCTTTTATGTTTAAGCGCGATTATGAACGATTTGCAAGCTCGCACGAGCGAAATAATCTCTGTCCGCTAGGTTCAGCTGCACTTGCGGGCACGCCACATCCTATAGATAGAAAGATTGTGGCGCAAGAGCTTAAATTTAGCGGCGTTACGCAAAATGCGATGGATAGCGTTTCTGATCGTGATTTTGCTATGGAAATTTTATTTAACATAAGCGTGCTGATGACTCATGCTTCGCGTCTTTGCGAGGAGTTGATACTCTGGAGTTCGCAAGAATTTGGCTTTGTAACCATTAGCGATACTTACTCTACGGGAAGCTCTATCATGCCTCAGAAGAAAAACCCCGACGTAGCGGAACTTATCCGCGGAAAAACGGGTCGCGTAAATGGAAATTTGATAGCGCTTTTAACTACCATGAAAGGCTTGCCGTTAGCCTATAACAAAGACATGCAAGAGGATAAAGAAAGTGTTTTTGATAGCGTACATACTGCGCTTACATCGGTTCATATTTTAAATGAGATGATGAAAGAGGCTAAATTTAATGAAAAAAATATGCTTGAAGCTACTAAAAAAGGGCATTTAAGCGCAACCGATCTGGCTGATTTTCTAGTGCGAGAAAAAAACGTGCCGTTTAGAACCGCTCACTTTATCACGGGTAAGGCTGTGGCAAAGGCTGAGAGTTTGGGCGTTGATCTAAGCGAGCTTAGCTCTGAGCAGTTAAAAGATGTCGATGAAAATTTGGACGAAAATGCGGTTAAATTTTTAGATCTGCACGCCTCAAAAGAGGCTAGAACGTCGCTTGGAGGCACGGCAAATTCTAGCGTGCAAAAGCAGATAAATTTGATTAACGAGTGGCTGAAAAATTTAAGATAATCTAAAATTTGGATTTGAAAAAGGCTTGTATCGAAGATAAAATTTAAAAAATAGAAATTTACACCAAAAGAAGGGTGTTTAGCCCTTCCGGTCGGTTTAAAATGTTGATTGCGGATCGGTAGCTGCATCAACCCAGCCGAGTTTGGCGCCGCCAAGCATATGAAAATGCAAGTGCATAACCTCTTGACCGCCGTTTTCGCCGTTGTTTGTTACTAGGCGATAACCGCTTTTATCAAGCCCCATAAGAGTTGCGACCTCTTGGATGAATTTAGTCATCTCGCTCATTAAGCTCGCGTCCATCTCTTGGAAATTTTTAAAGTGTTTTTTTGGAATTATGAGGATATGAATCGGCGCTTTTGGATTTATGTCGTTAAAAGCCAGAAATTTATCGTTTTCCAGCACTTTGTTGCAAGGAATTTCGCCCGCTACTATCTTTTCAAAAATTGTCATTTCTTTCTCCTGTTTAAAATTTTCAAATTATAACAATTCAAAACTAAATTTTATAAAGCAAAAGACCTTTTATGCAGATTTTATTAAAAATTGACTACAATCAGAACAAAAAATTTAACACGAGGTAAGAATTTGCAAGAGTATAAAGATAGTATAAGTAGGTGCAGTAATTTAGCCGAACTTGACAGAATTCGAGTTGATCTACTTGGCAAAAAAGGTCTTATCACATCCGAATTTGCGAAATTAAAAGACATGAGCGATGATGAAAAAAAATCATTTGCGGCGAATTTAAACAAGCTAAGAGATGAGTTTGAAACCCTGCTTGCAAGCAAAAAATCAGAGCTTGAAAATAGCGAAATAAAGGCTAATATGAAAGCAAGCGCCATAGACGTGACGCTCTTTAACGAGCCAAATTCAACGGGTGCTCTTCATCCTGTGATGGCTACTATGGATAAGATCATAGAGTATTTTATGATGCAGAATTTCTCTCTTGAAACAGGACCTCTCATAGAGGATGATTTTCATAACTTTGAAGCGCTAAATTTGCCTAAATATCACCCTGCGCGAGATATGCAAGATACGTTTTACTTTAAGGACTTTAAGCTGCTTCGTACGCATACCAGCCCGGTTCAAGTTAGAACTATGATGAGCACTAAGCCGCCTATTCGCATGATAGCTCCGGGAAGCGTTTTTAGACGCGATATGGACCTAACGCATACTCCGATGTTTCATCAGGTCGAGGGGCTTGTGGTTGAGGATGAGGGAGTGGTTAGCTTTGCAAATTTAAAAAGTATGCTTGAAAATTTCTTAAGATATATGTTTGGCGACGTGCAGGTTCGTTTCCGCCCAAGCTTCTTTCCTTTTACGGAGCCATCGGCCGAAGTTGATATAAGCTGTATCTTTTGTAAGGGCGAAGGATGTAGAGTATGCAAGCAGACAGGCTGGCTTGAAGTGCTTGGATGCGGAGTGGTTGACTCAAACGTATTTAAGGCGGTCGGCTATAAAAACGTAAGCGGATATGCCTTTGGGCTTGGAGTAGAGAGATTTGCAATGCTACTTCATCAAATTCCTGATTTGCGCTCGCTTTTTGAGGGAGATTTAAGATTATTGGAGCAGTTTAAATGATAATTTCAAGAAATTGGCTAAATGAGTGGGTAGATATATCAAATACTGGCAACGAAACTCTTTTAAAGACGTTAAATTCAATAGGTCTTGAGGTTGATAGCTTTAATGAGATAAAAATTCCTGAAAAAATCGTAGTAGGGTATGTAAAAAGCAAAGCTAAGCATGAAAATGCCGAGAAGCTAAGTGTATGTCAAGTAGATGTCGGAAGCGAAACTCTTCAGATAGTTTGCGGTGCTAAAAACGTCGAAGCGGGACAGTTTGTGCCTGTAGCGCTTGTGGGAGCGGTTATGCCAAGCGGGCTTGAGATAAAGCGCGCTAAGCTTAGAGGCGTAGAGTCAAACGGTATGATTTGCTCTTCCAGTGAGCTTGGATTAGTAAAAACAAACGACGGCATTATGCCTCTTGATGAGAGTATCGGAGAGCTTAAACTCGGCAAAGAGCTTAACGAGTATCCGATACTAAACGATACTTTTATAGAGATAGAGCTAACGCCAAACAGGGGCGATTGCTTAAGCGTTTACGGTATCGCTAGGGATGTTTCGGCAGCTCTTGATCTGCCTTTAAAAAATGCAAGCAAATACGACGAAGCTGAAAATTTGCTTGGAATCGGGCGAATTTTAGCGATTCATGCAGAGGAAAATTTAAAAAGCAGCTTTCAATATAGGGTGTTTGAGCTAAAAGATGCTATTAATGAGAATTTGCTTATGAAGATTAGATTAGCACTCATTGAATGCACTAAAGAACACTGTGTGGAAAGACTTTTGGAATATGCTACGCACTCAACCGGAGTGCTATTTAACGCGTATGATTATGATAAGCTTAAAAAAGATGAAGACAGGGTTGTTTTTGATCTTGAAAAAGATAAATTTCTTGCCAGCAAAATTCTAGTAGGCGGTCAAATTTTAGGAGTTGCGGGCATATATCAAAGCGACTCGGCGGCTCTTGAAAAAGATAGCAAAAAGATCATTATCGAGGCTAATTATACTGACCCTGAAGTTATAGCCACGACTATATTTGAAGATAAGCAAATTCCTCGTTCTACGCAAGTTTATCGTTCGCTTAGGGGCTCTGAGCCTAATATCGATTTTGGGGCGGATTATCTGTTTAAACTGCTTGCAAATTTCAAAAATGCCGTTCTTTATGCGGGTTCGCAGCAGACTTTACTTACAAAAGAGCCTAAATTCGTAAGTTTTACGATGAGCGAAATGAATAAGATGATAGGGCAAGAGATCGCTAGAAATGATGTGGTTAGGATACTTAAAAAGCTTGGATTTGAAGTAAATTTAAACGCCGAAAAAGAGAGCGTAAATGTAAAGGTTCCGGAATTTCGTCATGATACGCTAAATTTACAAGATGTTTGCGAAGAGATAGTGCGAATGATAGGTATTGATAACATAGCTTCAAAACCTCTTAAATTCAGTGAGCAAAGCAGGATAAATGATACTTACAAAGACTACAAACGAGCTCTTAATTTAAGGCGAAAAGCTGCTGATGTTGGGTTTTTTGAATCGGTTCACTATGTCTTTGATGATGCAAAAGAATTAAGCGAGCTTGGGTTTAAGCCTTGCAAGGCTGAGCTTGCAAACCCTATTACAAGCGAGTTAAATACGCTTAGACCGACTCTTATAAATCATCTTTTAAAATCTGCCGAGAGAAATATCAAAAATTATAAAAAATCAGTTAAAATTTTTGAATTTGGTAGCGTATTTAACGAAAACGGCGATCAGGCACAGAGATTTGGCTTTATCGCAAGCGGACTTGTTAAGGAGCCTACTTTGCTAAATTCCGCAAAGCCTGCCGAGATTGACTTCTTAAGTTTTGCGTTAGCCATTAAAAATATAATCGGTGATTTTGAGCTTAAGCCAAGCGGTGATGTGGGCTATCTAAGCGAATTTGAGCAGGCTAAAATTTATCAAAACGATATTTGCGTAGGATACATCGGCAGAGTTGATATAAGAGTTGAAAACAGTCGTGACTTGCCAAAAACATATCTATGTGAAGTGGAATTTGATAAGCTAAAATGCAAAAAAACGGTAGCGAAGGCTTATTCTAAATTTCCTGCGATAAGTAGGGACTTAAGCCTTATCGTGCCTGAAGATATGAGATTTGAAAAGATAAAAGAGTGTATAAAAGCTCTTAACATCGAGTGCCTAAAAGAATTTTTACCTGTTGATATTTATAGAGATAAAAATTTAGGATCAAATTCCAGTTTAACGGTCAAATTTACGTTTCAAGATGATCAAAAGACGCTTGAGGACGATGATATCGCGCTTATAATGGATAAAATTTTAAGCGCATTAAATACGAATTTAGGTATTACGATAAGATGAAAATTTTTGCTTTAAGAGACAGGATAGATGCAAAATTAGAGGTTATCGCTCCTGATAAATCGATATCTCATAGGTGTGCGATATTTTCGTTGCTTTCTGATAAGCCTTCTCGCATAAAAAACTATCTGAAAGCGGAAGATACTCTAAATACTTTAAATATTGTCAAGTTTTTGGGGGCTGAAATTTCCCAAACTGATGATGAGCTAACGATAATCCCGCCTAAAAATTTAAAAGAGCCCGAAGTCGTGCTTGAGTGCGGAAATTCTGGCACGGCGATGAGACTGCTTATGGGATTTTTAGCTGCAAGCGAAGGATTTTTCGTGCTAAGCGGAGATGAATATCTAAACCGCCGCCCGATGGCAAGGATCGCAAAGCCTCTTGTTGGTGTGGGAGCCAAGATAGACGGCGCAAATAACGGCGATAGAGCACCGCTTGCGATACGAGGAAGCAAGCTTGAGTATTTTAAATTTGATAGTAAAATAGCCTCGGCCCAGGTTAAGTCCGCTTTGCTTTTAGCGGGTCTTAAATCAAACGGATGCATGATAAATGAGCCTGAGTTAAGCCGAGATCATACTGAAAGAATGCTAAAAGGAATGGGTGCGCAAATAGAGCGAAACGGCACGGAAGTATCTATAAAACCGATGCAAAATCCTCTTAAGCCTCTTGAAATTTTTGTACCAAACGATCCAAGCTCTGCATTTTTCTTTGCGGTTGCGGCGGCGATCATTCCAAATTCACACTTAGTGCTTAAAAATATGCTTTTAAATAAAACCCGTATAGAGGCTTACAGGGTACTTGAAAAAATGGGTGCAGATATAAAATTTAAAGAGACCAGCAGCGAATACGAGAGCATAGGCGAGATCGAGATAAGATACGCTCCTCTTAAAGCCGTTGAAGTAAGCGAAAATATCTCTTGGCTTATTGATGAAGTGCCGGCTCTTGCCGTGGCTTTTGCCAATGCAAGCGGAGTAAGCGTCATAAGAAATGCAAAAGAGCTTAGAGTAAAAGAGAGCGATAGGATCGCCGTTATGGTTGAAGGACTTAAGAAGTGCGGGCTTGAAGTGAGTGAATTTGAAGACGGTTTTAGCGTCAAGGGTGCGCAGGCAAATAGTGCGATCATAGATAGCCACGGCGATCATCGTATGGCTATGAGCTTTGCTATTTTAGGTCTTAAATGCGGAATGGTGATCGAAAAGAGCGAATTTATATCTACCTCTTTTCCGAAATTCGGCTCTATATTAAGAGAGCTTGGAGCTAGCGTTGAAGATTGAGCTTGCTAGTAGTTACGGATTTTGTTTTGGAGTTAAGCGAGCGATAAAGATCGCTGAAAACGCTAAAGATGCGGCAACCATAGGACCTCTTATACACAATAACGAAGAGATAAATAGATTAAAACTCAATTTTAACGTTAAAACTTTGCAGGGAATTGAGGAGCTAAGCGAAGAAAAAAAGGCTATAATCCGTACTCACGGTATAACCAAAACCGATCTTGCAAGGCTTAAAAGCAGTAACGTAAATGTTATAGACGCCACCTGTCCCTTTGTGACGAAGCCTCAGCAAATTTGTGAAAAGATGAGTAAAGAAGGCTATGATATCGTTATCTTTGGCGATGAAAATCACCCTGAAGTTAAAGGTGTCAAATCATACGCTACAGGCAAGGTTTATGTGATACTTGAAGAGAGCGAGCTAGAAGGCATAAAACTATCTCAAAAAGTTGCCGTGGTAAGCCAAACTACTCGTAAAGTCGAAAAACTTATGCAGATTGTAAATTGTTTAATGTTAAAAACTAAAGAAGTAAGGGTCTTTAATACTATTTGCAACGCTACTCTTGAAAATCAAGAAGCTGTGAAGGATTTAGCTCAAAAAGCCGATGTTATGGTTATAATAGGTGGAAAAAATTCTTCAAACACAAAACAGCTTTATCTGATATCTAAAAATTTTTGCGACGATAGCTACCTCATAGAAAATGAAAGCGAGCTTGAAGGCGCATGGTTTGAAGGGAAAAATCATTGCGGAATAAGCGCGGGAGCAAGCACTCCTGATTGGATTATCCAAGATGTTATAAATAAAATTAAAGAGCTAAAGCCTGATTAAAATTTATGCTATCTGAATTTTAAAACGAAATTAAAATTTGTGAAAATTTGAAATTAAATTTTAGATTTAAATTGAAATTTGTACCCAAAATTCAGATAGTTAATCTGCAAATAAGATATTTTAAGTATAATAAATTCAATTTGCCCTCTTGCAGGCGCAGATAAAATATACTCAAAAGGACCAAGATGGCTGAGGTGAACAAAAATGTTCAAATAAATAAGGCAAAGGATGAAGATATCGAAGATATAGACTTTGCTGCGATGTTAGAGGAGTCTTTTAAAAAGACCGAAGAAGATAGCGACGGAATTATCGTTGATATAAAAGGCGATGAGGTTTTTGTCAATGTCGGTAAAAAATCAGAGGGTATTTTAAATATCACTGAGATTAGCGATGAGGATGGAAATCTTAAATTTAATGTCGGCGATACGTTAAAAGTTGCGATTACTGGTTCAAGAGGCGGAAGGCCTATAGTTTCTCATAAAAAAGCTTTAAGAAAAGAGAAGGTTAAAGCTTATATAGATGCTTACAATGAAGATAGCGAAGATGTTTTTGATGTAAAAATCGTAAGTAAGAACAAAGGCGGTTTCGTAGCTCAAAATAACGACGGTATAGAATTTTTCTTGCCGAAATCCCAAAGCGGCTTTAAAGATGCCGGCTCAATCATAGGAAAAACTTACAAAGTAAAAGTTATTAAAGTTGACAAAGAAGAGCAAAGCATAGTCGTTTCAAGAAAGAGAATACTTGACGAGAATCGTCGCAAGAAAAAAGAGGCCATCTCCTCAATAGTAGATAATCTGGAAGTTATAGAAGGAACGGTTAAAAAGATCACGACTTACGGTATGTTTGTTGATGTCGGTGGAGTCGATGGACTTGTTCATTATAGCGAAATCAGCTACAAAGGTCCCGTAAATCCGGGTTCGCTTTATCAAGAAGGCGATAAGGTTTTAGTTAAAGTTATCAAATACGATGATGACAAAAAACATCTTTCTTTATCGATTAAAGCCGCAATGCCTGATCCTTGGGACGAGATCAAAGATGGACTGGAAGTCGGCGATACTATAAAAGTAATCGTTAGCAATATCGAACCATACGGCGCGTTCGTTGATCTTGGAAATGACATAGAGGGCTTTTTGCACATCTCTGAAATTTCGTGGGATAAAAATATCAAAAATCCAAAAGATCATATAAGCGAGGGCGAAGAGCTTGATGTCGAAGTTATCGAAATAGACGTAAAAGATCGCCGTTTAAGAGTAAGTTTAAAAAATCTTTTGCCAAAACCTTTTGATGAATTTAAGGCTAAATTTAAAGAAGGCGATGTGGTAAAAGGTACCGTTACTACGGTTACAAATTTTGGAGCGTTTATTAAGATAGGAGCGGTTGAAGGATTGCTTCACAACGAAGATGCTTCATGGGACAGAAATGATAAGTGCAAAGATATGTTTAAAGTTGGCGATGAGATTGAAGTTAAGATCGTTAAGATCGACAATACCGAGCAAAAAATTTCGCTTAGCTTAAAAGATCTAAAGCAAAGTCCTGTTCAAGAATACGCTAAAAAATACAATGTCGGCGATATCGTGACCGGCAAAATTCGCGATATTAAAGAATTTGGAATTTTTGTAGAGCTTGGCGATAATATCGATGCTCTTATTCGTAAAGAAGATATGGGCAATGTAAAAGCCGAAGAGCTTAATATCAACGATAATATCGAAGCTGCAATCGCATTTATCGACGAGAAAAAGAATAGAATTCGCCTAAGTATCAGACGTCTTGCTAAGCAAAAAGAGCGCGAAGTGCTAAATGAGATAAATAGCGATGACAAGGTAACTTTGGGCGATATCATTAAAGAACAATTGTCGTAAATTTAAATGAAACGGCATCTGTTTGCCTTTGTCGTCGTCTGCTTGTTGATTTTTGTTTGCGCTTCGGGCTTTATGCTTTGGAGGTATGCAAATGCAAATTTGGCTCAAGGCGATTTGAGTAACGAAACAATTCAGCAAACAGAGATAAAAAATGAGAATAAACAGGTAAATTTGTGGGTGAATGAGCTTGCAAATTTGCCTCAAAAAGAGTATATTTTAGCGACTAACGAGATATTTATAGAGTTTAAAGACAAAGCAATTCCTAAAACCAAGAGTGTATATCAACTGATTATCGATAAAGACGATATATACTCTATGTTTTGTCTTAGCCAAACTCTTGATAGCGTCTCGGTTGATTTTAGTATAGTCAAGCAAAATTCAACAAATTTAATCTATCTAAACACACAAGATAAAGATGTCTTAAACCACGTTATAAACGAACTTAAAACTTACGATATACACTCAAGCATAAAGGAGATCAGATTATGAAAACGATAATTGTATGCGACGCTATTCATAAAATAGGTTTTGAAATTTTAAACCGAGAAGAAAATATAAAAGTAATAGATGCTACTTCGGTGCCAAAAGATGAACTTTTAAATATCATTGGCGAAGCCGATGTGGCTATTACTAGAAGCTCAACGGAGATTGATGAGAAATTTTTAAATGCTGCTAAAAATTTAAAAGCTCTCGTTAGAGCAGGGGTTGGTGTAGATAATGTCGATATAGACGGTTGCTCGAAGCGAGGCATTATCGCTATGAACGTTCCTACGGCAAACACGATAGCCGCAGTTGAGCTAACTATGGCTCATATGCTGGCCGCTGCAAGAAGCCTTCCTTATGCTCATAACGACCTTAAGATGGATAGAATTTGGAAGCGCGAGAAGTGGTATGGAGTTGAGCTTTTTAATAAAACTTTAGGTGTCATAGGATTTGGAAATATCGGCTCAAGAGTTGCCATTAGAGCGGCGTCTTTTGGTATGAAGATCATAGCTTACGATCCATATATCGATCCGTCAAAAGTAACCGATATGGGCGGAGTTTATACAAGAGATTTTGATGATATTTTAGCGTGCGATTTTATCACTATCCACACACCAAAGACGAAAGAAACCGCAAATATCATCGGCGAAAATGAAATTTTGAAGATGAAAGACGGTGTGCGGCTTATCAACTGCGCTCGTGGAGGACTTTACAACGAAGAAGCGCTTTATAGCGGACTAAAAAGCGGCAAGATAGCCTTTGCCGGTATTGATGTATTCTCTCGCGAGCCGGCTACCGATCATCCTTTGCTTGATCTTGAAAATGTAAGCGTTACCCCTCATCTTGGCGCAAACACTCTTGAATCTCAAAGCAATATCGCAGTTGCCGCAGCCGAGCAAGCCATAAGTGCAGCTAGAGGCATAAGCTATCCAAACGCTTTAAATTTACCTATCAAGACAGAGGACTTACCGCCTTTTGTGGAGCCCTATATCGAGCTTATCTCGAAGATGTCGTTTTTAGGAGCTCAGCTTACTCAGGCTCCTGTTAAGGCTATTAAGGTTGAAGCTAACGGGCAGGTGGGCAACTATATAAAATCAATGCTTACGTTTGCTATAGTCGGTGTTTTAAAAGAGAGTTTAGGGGATAAGATAAACTATGTAAATGCACAATTTATCGCCGATGAAAAAGGAATTTTAACAGACACTACTATCGTGCCTGAGAGCGGATATAAAAATAAAATAACCGTTAAAATAACCACCGATCAAGGCATCACTTCAGTTAGCGGCACGGTATTTAACGAAGCCGAGCAACGCATAGTAAATATCAATGGCTTTAAGACCGACTTTAAACCAAAAGGCAAGATGATAATCTTTAAAAACTCAGACGTTCCTGGCGTTATTGCTAAGATAAGTGCAATTTTAGCCGAAGAGAAGATAAATATCGCAGACTTCCGTCTTGGACGCGACGATCATGGATTTGCGCTTGCGGTAGTGCTTGTGGATGAAAAAGTTTCCAAAGAGACTCTTGGCAAGCTTAACGAGCTTGATGTTTGCGTTTGGGCAAAATACGCTGTTATTTGATGGTTTTAACCCCTCTTTTGGAGGGGCTATATTTTAAATTTAAAGGCTTTTATTGATTAAATTTTTCTTCATTGCGTTTTTGGTGGTTTTGTTTGCGGGCTGCGAAAGTGAAGTGCGTAAAAAAAGTGCTCAAAATTTTGAGAAAATTTTAGTCGAGAAAAAGAAATTTCAAAAAATGCCCGAGGATGAGCCAAGTGTTAGCGAGCAACTAACAAGAGAGATTTATTCTCAGATGGATCACAGTAAGAAAAAAGAAGGAAAATTTAAATTCGGTAGCAAGCAGAACTAAAATTTGGCGCTAAATTTCACTTCTTGCTTTTTATATTTATAAAATTTACTACTAAATTTCCGCTTCAAATAATAATTTTATAATTGTAAATTTGATATAATCGCCAAGTTTATTTATAAGGAGAATTTATGGCGACATATTCAATGGGCGATTTAAAAAAGGGCTTAAAGATCGAATTAGACGGTATTCCTTACAAAGTGGTCGAATATCAACACGTAAAACCGGGCAAGGGAGCTGCTTTTGTAAGAGCCAAGATTAAGTCGTTTATAGACGGTAAAGTACTTGAAAAGACATTTCACGCCGGAGATAAAGCCGATCAGCCGAATTTGGAAGAAAAACAGATGCAATATCTTTATGACGACGGTGAGTATTGCCAGTTTATGGATACCGCTACTTACGAGCAGGTGGCTATAAGCGATGATGATGTGGGCGATGTGAAAAAATGGATGATAGACGGAATGATGGTTGATATCCTCTTTCATAACGGCAAGGCTATCGGTGTGGAAGTTCCTCAAGTAGTTGAGCTAAAGATAGTTGAAACTCCACCAAATTTCAAAGGAGATACACAAGGCGGTAAGAAGCCTGCTACGCTTGAAAGCGGTGCTGTGGTGCAAATTCCTTTTCACGTGCTTGAAGGCGAAGTTATCCGCGTAGATACCGTTAGAGGCGAGTATATCGAGCGAGCTAATAAATAAATTTACAAATAGCCTTTTGGTGTTTTATAAAATTATCAAAAGGCACCACTTAAAATAATTTGGTTTTTCTAAAATCGCTTCTTTTTTAGAAAAACCTATTAACTTTTACTTTTAGTAAGCTTCCATAGTGCCTCAATATTAATTTTAAAATTATGAAATTCTTACTAAACGACTATTTTAATCATTACTATATTTTTAAAGAAAATCTTTGAATCAAATTCGAAGATACAATAATAAGAAAACAAAATAAGATTTAAAATCTTTTTGAGTTCTCTAATAAATTAAGATATTGCAAAACAAAATAGTCAAAGCCAAATTTGACTTTGACTAATGACTTATCAAAGCGCCTTTATACGCTCTACTATTTCCATTATTTCATCATGATTCGGAAGCGCATTTACCGATGTTCCTATCAGGTCTTTTTTGGAGTATAGCACGTTACCGTCTACTTCAATGATGAAATTGCCGCTATCTCCTACGACTTTACTTACCGATGCGCCAGGGACTTGTTCTAAAATTTTTTCTTCTACACGAGAAGCTGTCGGTCTGTAGTTTCAAGAGTTACAATAAGTTATCTTTACTTCCATTGTGAATTCCTTTCCGGTAAAAAGTTGAATAATTGTAACATATATTTGATAAAATAATATAAAATTTCACAAAAATTCAAAGGAGTAAATATGAAAAAAGTTGCTGTAATGCTTGCAAATGGCTTTGAAGAGATAGAAGCGATAACCATTATTGATATATTAAAAAGAGCCGGAGTTCAGGCGAAATTTGTAGGACTTGATGCAGATATTTTAACAGGAGCTCACGGTGTAAAAGTTAATGCCGATACTACTTTAGACAAAATTTCCGAGAGTGAGTTTGATATGATAGTGCTTCCGGGCGGCTTACCGGGTGCTCAGCATTTGACTGATAGCGATAGGCTTAAAGCCATTTTAAAAGAATTTGATCTTAACGGCAAATTCGTAGCAGCCATTTGCGCAGCGCCTATGGCCTTGGCAAAAGCTGAAGTGATAAAACAAAGTTACACTTGCTACCCCGGCTTTGAAACAAAAGTTGGTAAAGACGGCTATATAAGCTCACAAAATGTAGTAAAAGACGGCAACATCATCACTTCTCGCGGACCTGCTACGGCTATGGAATTTGCTCTTGAGCTGGTTAGAAATCTTTGTGGTGAGCAAATTTACAAAGATGTAAAAGAAGGTCTTTTATTTGTTGGGTAAAATTTGACCAAATTTATATTAAAGGCTAAATTTACTAGCTATTTTTTGCAAATTCAGGTATTATCAGACAACCGATTTTATCGGAAATTTGAATTTAAGGAAATGTTACTTTGAATATTTACGTCGGTAACTTGTCATATCGCATGACTGAGGCAGAGCTTAAGGATACTTTTTCGCCGTTTGGCGAAGTAAAACGCGCAAAGATAGTAAGAGATCGCGAGACGGATCGCTCAAAGGGATTTGGATTTGTTGAGATGGATGACGCTGCAGGCGCAAAAGCGATAGAGGCACTAAACGATAAAGAGATCGGTGGTAGAACTTTAAGAGTCAATGAAGCTCGCCCGAAAGATTAAAATTTAGCCGCTCGCTTGGGCGGCTTTAAATTTATGTGATTAAATTTTCTTTTTTGTTTTTAAAATTTCATAAGTCTTGACTATTCTAGATGAATTCTCAAATTATCTCTCGTATAGCTCCTACTCCAAGCGGATTTCTTCACGCCGGAAATGTGTATAACTTTCTTTTAACCTATCTTTTTACGCGTGCTTTTGACGGAATTTTGCACCTTCGTATTGATGATTACGATCTTGTGAGATACAAAAGCCAATATACTGAAAACATCTTTCGTGTGCTTGATATGCTTGGTGTCGACTTTGACGGCGGAGCCAGCTCGGTGACTGAATTTGAATCAAAATTTAGCTTTAAATTTAGAGCTTCAAACTACGAAGCCGCGCTTAAGAGACTTGAAAATTTAGGAGTTTGTTATGCTTGCGAGTGCTCTCATTCGATGAGAAATTCCTTTGAAAACGGCATCTATAAACAAATTTGCCTAAACAAAAATCTAAAATTTACTCTGGGTAAAACCTGCGTCAGACTTCACGTAAATAGCGATGAGATGATAGAAGTTGGTTGCGACGGCACAAGATTTGGGCTTGCAAATCTAAACCAAAGCAAAAGTATAAATTTGGCTAAAGACATGGGTGATTTTATGATATATAAAAAAGACGGCGCCGCCGCTTATAACCTTGCAAGCCTTATTGATGACGAGATGCTTGGAGTAAATTTGCTCGTGCGAGGAGAGGATCTGCTTGAGTGTTCGGCCGCCCAAAAATATATGGCAAATTTGCTTGGATTAAATTTCAAAAACGCAAATTTTATCCATCACAGCCTGCTTAAAAGTGGGGATAAAAAGTTATCAAAAACTTCAAATGCGCCTGCCGTGAATTTAAAAGACGGTGCAAAAATTTACTATAAATTTCTAGCTAAAAAACTCGGCTTAAACGAAGCAATATGCGACACTTTATCAAATTTGCTCGAAGCCTTTAAAGAAAATATAAGCCATATAAAAGCGCTCTAAAAGCTACTCTTTTGTAAAATCAAGCCTAATAAAGGAATGATTATGAGCGATTTTACACATTTACATCTGCATACCGAATACTCCTTGCTTGACGGAGCCAACAAGATAAAAGAGCTTGCCAAAACGCTTAAAAAACAAGGCGTAAGCTCGGTAGCAATAACAGATCATGGAAATATGTTTGGCGCAATTGATTTTTACAAGACGATGAAGGGCGAGGGCATAAAGCCTATAATCGGCATAGAAGCTTATATACACAACAGCGAAGATGTCGGAGATAAGAGCTCTAAGCAGCGCTTTCACCTGTGTCTTTTTGCTAAAAACGAGATCGGCTATAAAAATTTGATGTATCTAAGCTCAATGAGCTATATAGAGGGCTTTTACTATTATCCGCGTATCAATAAAAAACTATTAAGAGAGCATAGCGAGGGCGTGATATGTAGCTCCGCATGCCTTCAAGGCGAAGTAAATTGGCATCTAAACGAAAGCGAACGAAATTTGCGCTACGGAGCGGGCGGATATGAAAAAGCGCTTGAAGTGGCGCGCGAGTATAAGGAAATTTTCGGTGAGGACTTTTATCTTGAGATCATGCGCCACGGTATCGGTGATCAGCGCAGGATTGATGATCAAATTTTGCGTATAGCAAAAGAGCTTGACATAAAGATAATCGCCACTAACGATACACACTATACGTTCCAGCAAAGAGCCGACGCGCACGAAGTTTTCATGTGTATCGCGATGAACAAACTGCTTGATGATCCAAACCGCTTGCGCCATAGCGTGCATGAGTTTTACGTTAAGACTCCTGCTCAGATGAGCGAGCTTTTTGCCGATATCCCCGAAGCTATAGCAAACACGCAAGAGATTGCAGAAAAATGCAATCTTGAGATAAAGCTTGGCGACGCTACACCGCCAAATTTTAAATTTACTCTTGAATGCGCAGCCGAGCGAGGACTAAGTCTGCCGGAGCCTGATAATCGCTACAGCTTTGCAAACGACTCGGTATTTTTTGAGTATGAGTGCAGAAACGGTCTTGCCGAGCGGCTTAAATTTGTGCCTGAAGAAAAGCACGAAGAGTATAAAAAGCGCCTTGAAGTTGAGATAGATATCATAAATAAGATGAATTTTCCGGGCTACATGATGATCGTTTGGGATTTTATAAGGGAGGCTAAGAAGCGCGGCGTGCCGGTGGGTCCGGGACGTGGTTCTGCTGCCGGAAGCTTGGTGGCGTATAGTCTTAGGATAACGGATATCGATCCCATACCTTACAACTTGCTTTTTGAGAGGTTTTTAAATCCCGAGCGCGTAAGCATGCCCGATATTGACGTGGATTTTTGTCAGGATAGAAGAGGCGAGATAATTGATTATGTGATCGAAAAATACGGTAAATTTAACGTAGCTCAGGTTATAACGTTTGGTAAATTGCTTGCAAAAGGCGTCATCCGCGATGTTGCACGGGTTTGCAATATGCCTTATGCCGAGGCTGACGCGATGGCAAAGCTCATACCTGACGAGCTTGGCATAACTCTTGAGGGTGCTTTTGAAAAAGAACCAAAAATAAAAGAGCTCATCGATAAAAACGCAAATGCGGCTAGAATTTGGAAATTTGCACTTGACTTGGAGGGGTTAAACCGCAACGCAGGCATGCATGCGGCGGGAGTTGTTATCTCAAATGAAGAGCTTTGGAATAAGACTCCGCTATTTCGCCAGCCAAATAGCGCGGAAGATCACTTTGTAACGCAATATAGTCTAAAATATCTTGAGGATGTGGATCTTATCAAATTTGACTTCCTTGGACTTAAAACCCTAACGGTTATTAATAACGCTATAAAGCTTATCAAAAATCGCTTTGGTAAAGATATTATTTGGGAGACGATTGATATAAACGATAAAAAAACTTATGAGATTATTCAAAGCGGACAAGCGATAGGACTCTTTCAAGTGGAAGGTGAGGGTATGCGTAAGCTTGGCTTTAGCCTAAAGCCTGACTGTTTTGATGACATTATCGCGATGGTTGCACTTTATCGTCCTGGGCCTATGGATCTTATTCCTGATTTTGTTGCAAGGAAGCATAAAGAAGCCGAGATAACATATATTTTCCCGGAACTTGAGCCTATTTTAGCCCCTACTTACGGCGTTATCGTATATCAGGAGCAGGTTATGCAGATAGTTCAAACCATAGGCGGATTTAGTCTTGGAGGTGCAGACTTGGTGCGCCGTGCAATGGGTAAAAAGATAAAAGAGGAGATGGATAGGCTTAAAGGGCAGTTCGTAGAAGGTGCGATTACAAAGGGGCTAAACGGAACAAAGGCTGACGAGCTCTTTGAGATGATTTTGAAATTTGCCTCTTACGGATTTAACAAATCGCATGCCGCAGCTTATGCGATGATAATCTTTCAAACTGCATACCTAAAGACCTATTATCCTGCCGAATTTATGGCGGCGTTGCTAACGAGCGAGGAGGATAACGCGGATAAAATCGCAAAATACATCGACGAAACAAAGCGTATGAACATATCCATACTTCCACCTTGTATAAATCGCTCTATGCAAGAATTTAGCGTTGTTAGCGAAAACGGAAGCGACGCTATTATTTACGGTCTTGGAGCGATTAAAGGCGTTGGCGGTGCAGCGATAGAAAATATTATTGAGGAGCGTAAAAATGGAGAATTTAAAGAGCTTGACGATTTTGTTTCCCGTATAGACAGCTTTAGGGTAAATAGAAGAGTTGTTGAAAGCCTCATAAAATCAGGTGCTTTTGATACTTTTGGCTTTACTAGAAAGATGATGTTTAATAACCTTGATAATATAATGGAAGCTTGCAAAAGCGCTGCGCAGATTAAGAAAAATAGCGCAGAAAGCCTCTTTGGCGAAGATGAGAGCATGAATAACGTGAAGGTAAATTTGCTGGCGGACGATACGGAATTTGAGCTAAAAGAGAGGCTTTTATACGAAAGAGATAGCGTGGGAATTTATCTTTCGGGTCATCCTTTGCAGGACTTTAAGGCGCAAATTGACGAGATAAGCTATACTTTAAGCTCGGAATTTGAAAGTGTCGGCGAGAGTGCGGAGCTGCTTGTGGTTGGAAAGATCGAAGATATCAGCACGAGGATAGCTAAAAATAGCGGCAAGAAAATCGGCACTTTAAACGTGCTTGATTTTCACGGAAATATCGAAATAACGCTATTTGATCGCGAACTTGCCGAGCTTGAAAAGCTTGGAAATGCAGTTTATGAGACTCCTTACGCCTTTAAGATAAACTTCTCTCGAGACGGACAGTTCAACCGCATAAGGCTTATAGAGATGGTTAGTCTTGAGGACGCTAAGGATATGAATTTTAAGGCGCGAACCTTTAAGAAGCGAAATTTTAACGGCAACGGAAGTTATCAAAACGGCTCTAACGGCTCAAATTTAAAAGAAAAGCCTAGAAATTTAACACCGCTTGAGCTCAATTTGGACATGGTAAGCCTTAGCAAGGATATGATAACAAATATCTACCGCCTAGCTCAGCAAGATCACCGCAATGGAGTTGAAAAGAACAATAAAAGTCTAATCATCAAGATAGCTAACCCCGCGCAAAATCAAATTTTAGTTTATAACACGGAATTTGTAGTAAGCGATAATTTTGAAGAAAAGGTAAATAGCTTAGCAGTATAAACAGTGACTATACAAAACAGTTCAAAAGACGATGTAGGCGACATTTTATATCTTTATGACGAGGCGGTTAAGCTTCAAAAGATAAAAGGTGCTGCTCCTTTGCCGAAATTTAGCCGTGAGTTTATAAATGCTGAGATCAAATAAAATAGGCGGTTTAACATAAAAATAGAGGGCACAATAGCTTGCGTTTGGGCGGATAGCCTTTGGTGCCGCTCAAATTTGGCAAGAAAGAAGCGCGGATGCGGCCATTATACATCGTATAGCGGTAAATCGTAGCTTTAGAGGGCAAAATTTAGTTTGGCATATAGTAGATTGGGCTAAAGAGTATGCTCTAAAAAGTAGTAAAATTTTATCAGGCTTGATACGATAGGTGAAAATTTAGGGTTTATTAAGCATTGTCAAAAGTGCGGATTTTTCTTCCTTGGACTTACTGAGCTAAATGATACTAAAGGCTTGCCCGCTCATTATCAAAATGCTAAAGTAAGCCTTTTTGAAATTCGTCTTTAATATCTAGAATAAGCCGCTTTTAGGTCGGTTTTGTTTAAATTCACCTAAATTTATTCAAGAGATTTGACAACTTTTATATTTGCCGCTATTTGCATATGTCGTAAAAACACCAGATGATAAAAATCGCCGTTGTGCCAAGGCGCGTCGTAGGTTTGCACCAGATCGCTTACTACGATAACTTCGCGTTTTATGTTTTTTTCGTTTGCGCTTAGCTTGATGTGAAGGGCTAGGTTGTAAACGCAAAGATCGGTGCAGTCACCAAAGATGACAAAGGTATTGACATTTGGATTTTGCTCTAAAAAGCGGTTAAATCCGTCGCAATATGCCGAACTTATCGAGTTTTTATAATAAATTTTCATCTCATCAAAAAAGCTTAAATTTTTAATCTCATCTATCGTTTCAGCCTCGCTTGTCCCTGTTATCGCATGTGGCGGAAATGCGTCAAATTCGCTTGAAATTTCACCGTGATTATCTTGGATTAAGATGAAATTTTTAAAGCTAAATTCATCGTGCGCTCTTTTAAATGTATCTGCCAAATTTTTAGCTATAGCGCCCACTCTAGGACTAGATAACGCGCCCTCACAGCAAAAGCCGTTTATCATATCTACGCTTACGAAGGCGATATTTTTGCCACCGTTTTTAAAAAGCTCGCTCATCTTAAGTGGTTTTAGCTCTTCGTGCCAAATTTCTAATTCGTCTAAAATTTTTCTATCAAGTTTCATTTTTGCCTTTCAAATTTTATAAATTTACTCGCTTTTTGCCTTATAAATAGGCAAATTTATGCAAAATCGCTTCGGATTTAGCATGATTTCGATACTTCCTTTGTGTGCGTTTATGATCTGCAAGCACAGGTGCAACCCAAGCCCGTTTCCTTTAAGCTTGCTCGTCTTAAACGGCTCAAAGACGATTTGCGCATTTGCTATATCTACTCCGCTATCAAATATGACGAAGCGATGCTCCTCGGCTGTTTTTTCATAATCAAGCCTCATCTCCCCGCTTTCATCATCGCCTTGCTCAATCGCGTCAATCGCGTTAAAAAGCATGTTTTGAAAGACTATCGCAAGCAGGTCTTTGTCGCCATTATAGTAAGCGTTTGGAAAATTTAAGTTGAAATTTATCTCTTTTGAGTAGGCGTAGTAGGCGATGGCTTCCTCGCATTCGCTTTTTAATTCGTTAAAATTAAACACGCTAGGATTTATGCTAAGACCTTTTGTAAAGAGCAGGGTTGCTTTGATGATACGTTCTACTCGCCAAATGGCCCTTTGAATTTCGCTTACTACGGGCTTTGTTTTTTCATCGGCTCGCTTTAAAAGGGTTGAAGTTAGAAGCGAGATCGAACCTATGGGATTTCTTATCTCGTGAGCTAAGTGAGCGGCAACCTGTCCCATGGAGGCTAGTCGCTCTGTTCGCTTTTCTTTTGTTATGTCTGTTGCCGAGATGATTTTTTTGCCGTTTTTTTGAGTTGTTTTTATGAGATAAATTTGACCGTGTAGTTCTATCTCTTCGCTATTTTCATCGATTAAATTTAAAAGTTTTGGAATTTTAAGCGCTTCTGAGTTTTGCAAGAAAATTTCGCCCTTTTCATCTATAACCCAGATGGCGGTGGGCAAAATTTCCACGATCTCTTTTATGAAATTTTGCAAATTTGAGTATGAATTCGTGAGGTTTTTATACTCTTGCTCGATTAGATAAGTCTGCTCTATCAGGCTTTTTAACCCATCTTGTATGCTTGTTTTTTCATCCATTTATCAGCTCCTCAAAATCTTTCATATCAAAAAGCATTACTCGCTCGTCTTTTAATCTCTCAAGCTCTTTACTAAAGCCGCTCTTTGAAAAAAGCGCAAATTTATACGGTTCAAGCTGCAATCTGCCACATTTTTTAGCAAGCAAATTTAGCACATTTTTGCATATCTTATGCTCTTTAAATTTCGCCTCTCCGACTATGATCTGCTCGTTAATTTTTAAAAACAGATCGATCTCAACCTCTCTTGTCCACAGGCTACTTACTCTATCAAATTCTACGCCAAATTTGTGCGCCAAAAGCTCCCTACAAATAAGCTCAAATCCAAAGCTCGCATAATCATCAAAATTCGCCCTTATATCTCGCATAACGTTATCAAATTTAGCCTCTTCAAGCAGGCTTAAATTTGGCTCTATAAATCTAAACCAAAATCTAGTGAAATTATCGCTAAAACGTATTTTATCCTCTACCTGATATCTTCTTAAATGCTTTTTTAAAAGCTGTCCTTTTGGCGCTTTTATAGGCTTTTCAAGGCTCTTTTCGACACTTATGAGTTCTCTTTCAAAAAGCTCTTTATAAACTCGTTTGGCAACTTGTTGGGAGAAAATTTTATGGATATTAAACCGCTTTCTATCGCTTTTTGCAAGGCGCATTAGTGCAAGGCTAAGTTCGTTTTTAAGCGGAGTGTTAAAGCTAAATTTTGGTTTTAAATTTTGAAATTCTCTTACTATACAAACCTCAATCGCCTCAAAAACATCGTAAAAATTTGCACTTATATCATGAGCGTCAAAAACGCAATGGAAATTTATAAGCTCATGTATATCAAGGTGTTTGAAGCGTTTATAAGAGGATTTTAACGTATGGATTTGTTCTCCTTTTTAGCCCATTTTAGCACACTTTTGGTTATAATCACTTTTAAAAACTAAGGCGAGAATGTGCTGAATTTGGATGAAGTTAGAAAAAATATCATTTTAAAAGACGGAATTTATTATTTTGATTATACCGCTTCGGGGCTTGCTTATGAGCCTATCGAAAAAGAAGTTTTAAAATTTCTAAAAACTTACGCCAATACACATTCTGATAGCTCATCAAATGCCATTTTAACCCAGCGCAGATACGAAAACGCAAGAAGCGAGCTTAAAAATTTACTTGCTCTTAACGATGAGTTCTATCTCATTGGTTGCGGAAGCGGAGCAAGTGCCGCGATAAAGAAATTTCAAGAGATCATGGGGCTTTATATACCGCCAAATACTCGCAAAAGATACAATATAAAAGCGATTTCAAATTTGCCTTTAGTTATCGTGGGGCCTTACGAACACCACTCAAACGAAGTTAGTTTTCGCGAAGGTATGTGCGATGTCTTTAGAATAGGGCTTGATGAAGACGGCGGAATTGATTTTAAAATGCTTGAGCGTGTGCTTGAGATGAATAAAAACCGCGAGATCATCGCCTCTTTTAGCGCAGCTTCAAACGTTACGGGTGTTATTAGCGATTATAAAAGAATTTATGAGATGATTAAAGCTCATGGCGGAGTACTTGCTCTTGATGCGTCAAGTATTAGCGCTTATGCCAATGTGGATTGCAATTATTTTGATGCGCTGTTTCTAGCGCCTCATAAACTGCTTGGCGGGGTCGGAAGCTGTGGGCTTTTGGCGATTAGAAAATCGCTTATAGATAGCTGTGAGCCTACTTTTGCGGCTGGCGGAACGGTGGCTTACGTAAGCAGGACGAGTCATCAGTTTGTAAAGAATTTCGAGCAGCTAGAAGAGGGCGGCACTCCGGGGATAATTCAGATGATAAGGGCGAATTTGGCCTATAAGCTTAGAAACGAGATCGGATTTGAGCGTATTAAAGAGCGTGAAGATGAATTAAACGAGCTGTTTGCAAACGAACTTGCAAATATCGATGACGTGATATGCTACTCGCCTAAAAATTTGGCTCGCGTGCCGATATTTGCATTTAATGTTAAAGGCATTTCGCCTTATGATTTTGCCGCAACTCTTAGTAATGACTACGGCATACAAACCCGAGCAGGATGTGCTTGTGCAGGACCTTACGGGCATGATTTGCTAAATTTAAAAGACAATCAAACATTTGACAAAAAGCCCGGCTGGGTTAGAGTGAGCCTGCACTATACGCATACTAAAGACGATGTGCTTTATCTTATAAGCGCTATTAAAAAAAGTATCGAGAAGCATAAAAACGTTTGGGGCGAGGAGCTTGCGCTTCACTCGATATTTGCAGGTAAAATTTAAGAATTGACAACTATTGCATATATAATTTTATAAAATTTTATTTTTTCATGTTTTGAAAATACTACAAAAATCTGCTTAAATTTCTGTAATTTTCGCTTATGTTTTCAGGTTTATAAAGAGCTGAGATAACGGCGATAAGATCTATTTCAAGAGCTAAAATTATATCGATATTTTGAGCGTTTATGCCGCCGATTACGCAGATTGGTATATCTAAAATTTCTTTAGCTTGCAGTATAGTTTCAAAAGAGCACCTTGTCGCGGCGGGCTTTGTAGGGCTTGAAAAAACGCTACCAAATGCCACGTAGCTTGCTCTTGCGTCTTGCGCCTTAATGGCTAAATTTATGTCGTCATAGCAACTTGCACCTATAAATGCATCTTTGCCTAAAATTTCTCGCATAGCTTTTATGTCGCCGTCGTCTTTACCGATATGAACGCATTTCGCTCCGATTTTTTTAGCAAAAGCCACATCGTCATTTACGATAAATTTCGCTCCGAAATCATCGCAAAGCGCTAGCAGCTTGCGTGCTAAATTTTCATCTTTAACGGCTTTTTTGCTTCTATATTGAAAATGTTTTATCCCGCATTCTAAAATTTCACGAGTTTGCTCTAAGATAGTATCATCGGGAGTTAAAATATCATCGCTAATCGCATAAATTTCAGCCATTAAATCCTGCTTTGTGATTTAAAATTCTCACGCCGAATTTGCTTGTGTGTGCTGATTTTATAGAGTTTAAGATGAATTTTTTAGCGATTTTGATCGCCTTTTTCGTGTCATTTCCTAATGCAATAGCGCAAGCAAGCGCACTGGCAAAACTGCATCCGGCTCCATGTATTATCTTTGGCTCTATCAACTCCTCTTGGAATTTAATTATCTCGCCGGCTTTTGTGTGCAATGTATCTTCGCAAATTTCATCTGCTACAGTTCTTTTAAAGATGATGTCACATGGCAAATTTGAAGTATCGATATTTAAAACACGCGCTTCGTATATGTTTGGAGTGGCTATCGTTGCCAGATTTAAAAGCTCTCTTAGCTCGTCTATCGCGTCATCTTTAAGCAGGTTTGCTCCCGATTTTGCAACGCAGACAGGATCAATAACGGTTGGCACATTAAGACGCTCTATCCAGCCTTTAGCACACAAGATAAGCTCTTTATTAAAGAGCATTCCGACTTTGATCGCATCTATCTTAAGCTCGTCTGTTATCATTTTAAGCTGTGCGTTTAAAAATTCGCCCGAAACCTCACTGATAGCGCTTACGCCGTCGGTGTTTTGCGCAGTAAGAGCAGTAATCGCCGTTGCGCTGTAGCAGCCAAAGGCTTCGCAGGTCTTGATATCAGCCTGAATACCGGCTCCTCCGACGCTATCAGATCCTGCTATGATAAGTATGTTTTTCATTCATTTGCCTCTTTAAACTCTATTTGAATTTTTGGTTTTTCCTCTTCTTCTTGTGTTTCGTCCCACAATATCTCTTGCTCGTTATCTTCTTTTGGTTTTGCTTCGGGCTTCTTGCCGCTTTGGAAGCACTCGAAAATTTCGGGAAATTTATCTTTTATCTTGTTTGAAGTTACCTTTATCTTCTTATATTCTTTGTTTTTTGGTTTGGCTAGAGCGTTTTTTACTAGAGTTTTGTTTAAAATTCTGCTATTATCGCTTACCTCGCAAAGCCATCTATCGCCTAAATTTTGTTTGGCTTCAAGGTAAAAATTCCTTCCGGGTTTTATAAATTTATAAATTTCATCTTCGTAAAATTTATTAAATTCTTCTAGCTGTTTTTCATCGTCTATGCATTTTTTTAGTTTATAAATTTCAATACCGTAAAGCTTGCACGGAGCTGATTTTATAGGATTTATCTTAAAAACAAAAGTATCGTCGTTTATCTTTTTGACAAAGGTTGCGATTACTTTTTGATCGGCTAAAGCGAAAGTAGGAATAAGTAAAAAAACAAAAAGAGCCACGCAACTTTTAAATTTGAGTTTAAAAATTGCGTGAGAGGTTATCATTTAAGATCGTATTTTTCTAGTAGTTTATCGTAAGTGCCGTCTTGTTTAAGCTCTTTTAAAGCAGCATTTATCTTCTCTATCAGATCTAAATTTTTGTCTTTATCAAAAGCTATAGAAAACCCTTCGCTTCCGTCTGATTCTTTATGAAATTCTTCCAGATCAGGATTTTTCTTAAGGTATCCGTATCCTATAGAGCTGTCAAATATCACCGCGTCAAGCTTGCCTGTTTTTAGTCCAAGCGTTAGACTTACGGTCTCTTCGGCTGGAGTTACTTTAGCTCCTTTTATCTCTTTTGCCGCCATCTCTTGAACCGTGCCAAGTTGCACGCCTACTTTTTTACCGCTTAAGCTCTCTTTATCTTTTATAGCGTCATTGCCTTTCTTGCGAAGGTAGATATTTTCAGTTAAATAGTAAGCGTCGGTAAAATCAATAGACTTTCTTCTTTCGTCAGTTGCGCTCATCGCGCTTGCGATCACGTTTATTTTGCCTGTTTTAAGAGCAACAATAAGTCCGTCGAAATTCATATTTACGAACTGGTATTTAAATCCTACTTTTTTAGAAAGAGCATCTATCAGATCTATATCAAAACCAGCAATCTTGTTTTGATCGTCGATAAACTCAAACGGCGGATAGTTTGCGGCTGTTCCTACTTTAAGTTCGGTAGCGCCAAGGCTAACTAAGCCCGCCAAAAGCAGTGCGAATAATTTTTTCATCTAACTCTCCTTAATGAAATTTGCGTAATTATAATACTTTAAAATTAATGATTTAACACTTTTCCTAAAAATTCTTTTAGTCTTTGATTTTGCGGATTTTCAAAGATATTTTTAGGTGTATCATCTACGGTAATTTTGCCCCCGTCCATGAAAAATATACGGTTTGCCACATTTCTTGCAAAGCCCATTTCGTGAGTAACTACAAGCATCGTTAGGCCTTTGGCTGCGACATCTCTCATGATATCAAGCACTTCTCCGATCATCTCCGGATCAAGCGCTGAGGTCGGCTCGTCAAAAAGTATCACGTCAGGATTCATGGCAAGCGCTCTGGCTATAGCTATGCGTTGTTTTTGTCCGCCTGAAAGTTTGTGTGGGAAGGCATATTTTTTATCAAGCAATCCTACGCTTTTAAGAAGTTCGTCGGCTCTTTTTTCCGCATCCGTTTTGCTTAAAATTCCCGCTTTAATCGGAGCTAGAGTTAAATTTTCTAGGACGTTTTTGTTTGCAAACAGATTAAAATGCTGAAAAACCATACTTATCTTTTGGCGAATTTTATTTATATCGGCTTTTTTGCTCAGTATATCTTCGCCGTTTATCTTGATATGTCCGCTTGTAGGCTCTTCAAGACGGTTTATGCAGCGCAAAAATGTACTTTTACCCCCGCCGCTTGGTCCGATGATGGCTATTACCTCGCCTTGTTTGATATCTACGCTAATATCTTTTAAAACCTGCAAATCGCCGTAGTTTTTGTTTAAATTTCTAATCTCAATCATGTCTATTTAGCCTCTCTTCAAGCTTTTTAGCCAAATACGAAAAAATTTTAACACTTGTATAGTAAACCACGCCCGCAAATATAAGCGGCTTTGGGTTGTAAAGAACCGATTGAAAGCTTCTGCTTTGCATCGTGATATCGGCTACGCTTATGAAGCCTACGATGGATGTTTCTTTAAACAGCGATATAAATTCATTGGCAAGAGCGGGAAGGATGTTTTTTGTCGCTTGAGGGATTATGATTTGTCCCATTGAGGTTGAGTAATCAAGCCCCATAGCGCGCGCCGCTTCCATCTGTCCTCTATCTACGCTAGCGATACCGCTTCTAACGATTTCTGCGACGTATGCGGAGCTATTTAACCCAAGAGCTACGATGGCTGCGTATAAATTTTCAAACGAAACAAGTATGATAAACGCAAAAACCATAAGCTGGAGCATGAGCGGAGTGCCGCGCAAGATGTCGATGTATTCGTCTATGATAAAAGTAAGCGGCTTGATCTTTAAGAAGCGTAAAAACGCAAGGAAAAATCCAAGTACTATGCCTATGGTTATACCGCCTGCGGTTAGTATGAGAGTTGTTTTATAACTTTGCAGATATGCTAAGCGCTGAGTTGCGTTAAGCTCGGTAGGGTAGGTAAAATAAACACCGACACAGACTATGGTTAAGAAAAAAAGAAGCTTGAAAAATTTCTCGTTCAATTTGGTTGCCTTTAATGAAACGTAAATGTCAAATATACAAAAAAATTGATATTTTTTTGCTTAATTGATACTGTTTTAGTGTGAAATTTCCGCTCATACGAGCAAATTTAAGAGAGCAAATTTTTAAATTTTAATAAATTTAATGTTAATATATCGCTTTAAATTTAACCAAAAGGCTTGTTTTATGGAATTTGGCGCATATCTTGCTATTGCTCTTTATTTTGGATTTTTATTGTTTGTCGGTAAGTATTCTTATAACAAAAACGCAAATATGAGTGAGTACTTGCTGGATAATCGCAGACTAGGACCGGTTGTAACGGCTCTTAGCGCAGGAGCTAGCGATATGAGCGGTTGGATGTTGCTTGGAGTGCCAGGTGCGCTTTATGCTACAGGTATCGCAAACGTCTGGATTGCGATAGGACTTACTATAGGAGCGTATTGTAACTATCTATTTTTGGCTAAAAGGCTTCGCGTTTATACCGAAGTTGCAAGCGATAGTATAACTATTCCTGATTTTTTAGAAAACCGATTTAAAGACAACACTAAAATTTTGCGTATAGTCTCAGGCGTGGTTATACTTGTATTTTTTACTCTTTACGTAAGTAGCGGTATCATCGCGGGCGGCAAGAGCTTTGAGAGTTTTTTCGGGCTTGATTTTAAAATAGGAGCGATATTTACACTATTTATCGTTGTGTTTTATACTTTTTTTGGCGGATTTAGAGCGGTTGCGATAACCGATGCTTTTCAAGGTTCGCTTATGTTTTTAGTGCTTATTTTAGTCCCTACCGTTGCGTTTTTTAACATCGAAATTCCAAGTGGAACTAGCCTTTGGAGTGAGATTAGTAAATACGGCGAAAACCACCTAAATTTATTTCACAATCAGACATTTTTAAGCATACTAGGACTCATGGCTTGGGGTCTTGGATACTTCGGACAACCTCATATCATAGTGCGTTTTATGGCGATAAGAAGCTCTAGCGAGCTTGCTCAGGCGCGCAGGATAGGTATCGGCTGGATGGCGCTTGGGCTCATTGGCGCTATCATGAGCGGGCTTATAGGCTTTGTTTATTATAGTCAGCTTGGCATGCCTTTAAAAGACTCTGAAACCGTATTTTTAAAGCTTGGGGAGACGCTGTTTCATCCGTTTATCGTAGGAGTTATCATTTCAGCCGTTCTTTCAGCGATCATGAGTACGATTTCAAGCCAGCTTTTAGTCAGCGCAAGCTCTGTTACGAAGGACTTTATTCTTGCATTTTATAAAAAAGAAGTCGATGAAAAGACGCAGGTGATATTTGGCAGATATGCCGTAGTTGTGGTTGCTTTAGTGGCAACACTCTTGGCATTTGGCTCAACCGATACCGTGCTGGGAGTGGTAGGTAACGCTTGGGCCGGATTTGGGGCTAGCTTTGGACCTGTGCTTTTGTTTAGTCTTTATTATAAGCGCATGAGCGCTCTGGCGGCACTTGCAGGAATGATAGTCGGTGGCATAACAGTGCTTGCATGGATAGCTTTTGGGCTAAATTCTTACGTTTATGAAATTTTGCCGGGCTTTGTAGCTTCAAGTATCGCTATTATAGCAATTAGCATCTGGGGCGATGCCATAGATAAGATGACAAATGAGCCAAATCAGAAAGTCGTGCAGGATGAATTTGAAAAGATGAAGACGAGATTATAAATGAAAGATAGCGTAAAATGCCCAAACTGCGGGTTTGATGTAGATGTAAATTCGGCTTTTAAAAGCCAAGTCGAACAGGAATTTAACCAAAAATTAGCCGCCGAAAAAAAGAATTTTGAAAAAGAGGTTGAGGCTAAAAGAGAGCAGTATAAGACGCATTTAGAGCAGCTAAACGCAAAGCAAAAGGAGCTTGAAGCTAAGCAGGCGGAATTTGACGCTAGAGTAGCTGAGGCTTTAAAGCTTAGGCAAAGTGAGCTTGAAGCACAGATAAAGATAAAATTTGAAAATGAAAATTTAGCCGCTGTAAATGCGCTAAAAGCCGAGCTTGAAGCCAAGTCGAAGCAGGTTAGCGAGCTAAATTTAAAAACCGTGGAAATAGAAAAACTCAAACGCGAAAAAGATGAGCTTGAAGCAAGTATCAAGGCTAAAAGCGAGCTTGAATTTTCGGCTAAGTTGCAAGCCGAAAAGGAGCGCTTGCAAAAGGAAATTTCATCTGCCAATGAGCTTAAATTTCGCCAAAAAGATGAGCAGATGGAAGCGCTTAAAAAGCAGCTGAGCGAAGCTCAAAGACGCATAGAGCAGGGTAGCCAGCAGCTTCAAGGTGAGGTGCAGGAGCTTGCGATCGAGGAGTGGTTGAGGGCGAAATTCCCGCTTGATACTATCGAGGAGGTTAAAAAGGGCGCAAACGGCGCTGACTGCATGCAGATAGTAAATACTAGAGAGGTGCAAAACTGCGGTAAAATTTACTATGAAAGCAAGCGAACCAAGAACTTTTCAAATGAGTGGATAGAGAAATTTAGATCCGATATGCGCTCAAGCGGTGCTGACGTGGGAGTGCTTGTGAGCGAAGCCCGCCCAAAAGATATGGAGCGGCTGGGGCTGGTTGATGGAGTGTGGGTGTGTTCGTATGAGGAGTTTAAGGCGCTTAGCTTCGTGCTTAGAAATTCGGTGATTGAGCTAAATTTCGCTAAAAGCTCCGTGCAAAATAAAACAGGCAAAATCGAGCTTCTTTACTCTTATCTAACGAGCAATGAGTTTAAAATGCGAATTGAGGCTATCGTAGAGGGCTTTACTTCTATGCAAGAAGACTTGATAAAAGAGCAAAATGCGATGAAGCGAATTTGGAAAAGCCGCGAAAAACAGATAGAAAAGGTTCGTGATAATGCAATAGAGATGTTTGGCTCGATCAAAGGTATCGCAGGAAATTCTATCGGCGAGATAAAGACGCTTGAGCTTGGATTTGATGAGAGCGTTGCTCAAAGCGAGCTGGAAAACGAGTGAAATTTAAGGTTAAATTTCACAAATTTGCTTAATTGTCTTGAAATTTAAGATTAGATTATACGAAAATGCGTCTATAACTATGCCAGTGTATTTTTCTTTTGATGCTTCTAGCATAGCAAGATAGTTTTTAAGCTCTAAATTTAAAATTTCTTGTTCGCTATCGTTTCTCCACCTCATCATCTCTTCTTTGCTTGTAAAAGCGGGAAAATAGCTAAGATCGCTCTCTTCGTCTTCAAGAAGAATAAATTTGATATTTGAGCCTTCTTCTTCATAAAATGCCTTTCCGTCAGGCTTCGCTAGGGCTTGATTGATAATAACAGGAGCCATAAACTGGGCTTTTTTAAGCTCTTGTATAAGGTTATTTTCATTTTCTTTGCCTGGATTATCTAAAAAAAATTGCATCGCTTTAGTTAAATTTGTATTCATTTTGTCGCTTTCGTTTTTAAATTTAATGACAATTATACATTTTTAAAAAATTAAAACAAAATTTAGCGATAAATAAGGTTTGCATTGTTATAATCACAACTTCAATTCAACTAGCGGGTTCATAGCTCAGTTGGTTAGAGCATCCGGCTCATAACCGGATGGTCCCAGGTTCGAGTCCTGGTGAACCCACCATTACATACTTTCAGTGTATTTTTACCTTCTTTTACCATACTTTTACTGTATAAAAAATTACCTAAAATTCGTTTATATTCCACTTTTTAGCTTTTATTTCCATAATTTTGAAATACAATAGTTTTACTTTTATTAGGTGGCAAATGGGGTGGCAAGCAAACTATTAGGTGGCAAGGCAAAATTCAACTCTAATAACACAAATATAAAGCCATAGTAAATATTGCTATAAGCTATCTGATAGATAAAAAGTTGAGTTTCTTATATATTTGAAGCTTTAAATTAAAGGTTAAAAGTATTAAATTTTTAGTTTTTGCATTTGCCAGATCATGCAGTAGTTGTTGTAGGTTCGTCTCTAAAGCCTACTGGTATCTGTATTGACATTTCATCTCTTTTTTATCGCCGCAAAATCAAGCTGTATCATGGTTATTTTAGTATCTACTTTATTCTTGGCTTTTTCTTGAATCTTATATAGCTTTTTGTACCTATTATCTTAGTCGCTTCATCTACCATAGGCATTGCTTCTTTTCATTTTGGAGCCTCGATCGGATATTACTTTAAGCCTTAGTATCTGTTTTACGTCTATCTTGCCGTTTTTAACATCAAATGCTCTTGTGGTAAGAGTTCTTATCTCTGCATCCGCGCCTTAGGTCTTTTTATCAAGATATTCATCGATTTTCTCCTTTGCAAGAATCAATCTTTGGTCAAAACTTATCTGTTTTTGTATTTGTATTTGAACCTCTTTTGTACCATTGAAGCTTTTTAGAGTAACACTTCCGATTTTTGAGTTTTCAAAGCCTGTCAAGTCCGTATTTTTGTCTTAAAAGCTTCACAAAAGATTCGTACTGGCTATTGATGAATGACAAAATATATGAAAAATAATATAATGCAACAAAAACGAGTTGGGCAAATTAAAATTTATCAAGGCAACTATAATGAAAAATGCTGTCATATACATACACGGTAAAGGTGGAAACGTCCGAGAGGCTGACTACTACAAAAAATTTTTCAGCGATGAACATGACGTTATAGGTTTTGATTACAAGGCAGAATTTCCTTGGGAAGCTAAGATGGAATTTCCGAAATTCTATGAATTTATAGCACCTCAATATCGTGAAATTTTCTTAATAGCAAATAGTATAGGTGCTTATTATTCCATGTTGTCATTGAAGGATAAATCTATCAAAGAAGCTATGCTTATTTCGCCGATCGTAGATATGGAAAAATTAATTTTAAATATGATGATATGGGAAAACGTATCAGAAGAGAAGCTGTATAAAGAAAAAACAATTACAACATCCTTTGGAGAAACGTTATCCTGGAAATATCTTTCTTATGTTAGAGATAATCCGATCGCTTGGAATGTACCGACTAGCATTCTTTATGCCGAGAATGATAATATGACTTCTTTGGAAACAATGACAAATTTTGCAAATAAGATAAGTGCAAATTTGACGGTTATGAAAAACGGAGAGCATTGGTTTCATACAGAACAACAAATGATTTTTCTAGATAATTGGTTTAAGAAATTTATATAACAAATTATAATTTAATACAGAATATATAAGCCTATAAAAGGCAATTAAACAATGATTGCAGAATGTGATGTAGGGGCAAGCGCTAATAGCATTCGAAATCTCGGTTTTAGTTTTCATCGTGAACAGCTGATATATAAAGGCAAGTTAATTCTTCAACTTCATGCCATGGATTCTGATAAAATCGCGACTCCTTATTAGAAGCTGGCGAAATTTAAGATAAAGGAATTTTGATTTGGCTTAGCTTAGACGGTTTTAATGAGTTTGTAGAGGGGTTAAGAGCAAATCAAGTTCGGCTAAACAAAGTTTATTCCTCAACGAACGGGTTAGCACACATTTGGAGTTTAGTTTCGCGATTCTTGATGGATATCGGATTGTAATGTCTAGTCTTTTCGAGTGTCCGATCGTAGAAAAGTAATGAATCGATGACTAAAAAGCGGACAATCAATGAAAGTAGAGTTTCTTGTAAAATTAAATACTTAAAGTGTTTAGTATTCTGTCTGACGCCTTACAACAACAGTATTTATTGCAAGTTTTTAGCGTAATTAAATCATAGATAATATTTTATGATTACCGAGGTTTATTTTCAATTAAAAATGATTTTAATTTTTCCAATGTATTATCTCTAAATATGCCAATGAGCTCACACCCCCAAATTATATACACTTTCCATCCAGATTCTTCAATTATTTTTACATTTTTCTTGTCTCTGTTTATATTGGAAGCTATTTTTTTGTGCCAAAAGTCTTGTTTGCTTTTCGGCAATGCACCGACTTTGCAATCGTGTCCATGCCAGAAACAACCGTGTATAAATACAATAGTTTTATATTTTGGTAATACTATGTCCGGTTTGCCTGGATAGCGCTTATCGTTTTTTCTGTACCTAAAACCATTTGCGAATAGAAATTTTCTTACTATAATTTCAAGCTTTGTATCTTTATTATGAATTTGCGACATTATCTCGGATCGTTTTTGTTTTGTAAAAATATCTGGCATTATTCTATAATCGGAAGCCCTAGTCTTGATACGTAAGAAGACATTTTTTGTAGAATATCGGCGAATAATCTTCTTTTTGCTCTAAATAAAATTTTGTAAGCTTTTTTATTTTGCAAATTTTCTTTTGCTTCAAATGTTATTATTCTAAAATCAAACACGGCACAATATATTTTATTTTTGTTTTCAATACTCAATTTAAAAGGTTTAAATTCTTTATAATAACAATCTTTACTTAGGTTATCTTTTATGATTTTTATATTATCTTTGCTGTATTCAAACATAAAACCATAGAGCAATCTATGTCGTAATGCTTTGTTGTTTAAAAAATCGCAAGGAGGAGTCATGTCGATAACAATCGGAATAAGGTCTGTAATCTTGTGTTTTTTGATTTCAAGTCCTGCTTCGGGATATTTTAAAATATGCTTTTTCCTAATGATCTTGTACGCTATGCCTGGAATAATCGGTTTATTTTTAATATCCTCTCCCGGTTTTATTAACATCTGACTATTTAAAGCGGCTATTATATCTAATACATCCATAGGGGTATTCTTTGTTTCTATCAGTTTTGTTTTTGTGTCTTTTATATCAATTGCAATTTCTTTTTTGATGTTTTTAAAAATTTTAGTTTTAAAATCAATATTTTCGGCTTCCGATAATAATAAATCGTTAAAAGCCCTAAATGCATTATCTGAATACTCTTCTGGCAAATCGGTATTTTCATCAACCTTATCATTACCGTTTTCTATCTTGCTCATAGCCATTTTTGCCAAAACATATTCCATGTTGTTGCTATTTGTAAGATGATTTGGAACAATGTCAAAAATAGAACGCAATATTTTAGCTTTGCTATTGTCAATCAAATTGCTCCAGTTGATTAAAAAATTTGCTGCAATGTCTTCTTTTAGTTTCTTCTCAAGATCGTCTAGGACAGTATCAAAAGTATTTGATAGATATTTTGTTTTATCCATACTGATTATAAACAAAGGAAAATCATATTTGTATTTATCTTTTTCTTGCATTTTTGTTTTAAATTCATCAATATGGTCTTCGTGCTTTGTCCACATAACTAAGCCGTAAATGCTAAAATCTTTGCCTATGGCTTTTTGTAAAAAGCGGTCTTAAAACAGAAGATATGTTGTACGTAGCATCTTTACTTTCATCTATCATAAAATCACAAAAATAAGCTTTCTATTTAAAAACGGTTTTTTATATTTTTTATCTATTCCGGATTTACTTTTAGGCGGGTTTTCATATTTAACCATTATGTCCTTTTTTTCCAAGCATTTTTTTAATTTTTTAATTTCTTCCTCGTTGTCGTCTATTATCAAAACGCTTCTTGCAAAATCGGATAGAAAACTACTCACAAATAACTCCTTTTATTTATTTCTATTGCATCGGAAAACATAACGCTACAATAGCTTTGGTTGCGCCTTTTTCTATGACTTCGCCAGGAAAATTTATATCTTGCTCATCTAAAAATAGCATTTTTCCTTTCATGGCTTTCATCATTTCATCCGCTATATGTAAACCAAGTCCAGAGCCTATACTATTTGGTTTTTTTGTAATAAACGGCTTTATCGCTATATCTGTAGGCAAACCAAACCCTGGACCATTGTCGGATACAACTATAGAACCGTGACCGTTTATTATCTTGTCTGTTACGTAAAGAGATATGCTTGCGTTTGGTGTTCTTGAATAAGAGAGCCAAAATATAGAGTTGTCCAGCAAATTTGTAAGAACTGCGATCGTCTCGCTTTTTGCATAGTAAGCTTCTAAATTTTCAGTCGAATCAAGCAAGATTTCGATCTTGTGATCTTCGAAACGAAATTCATAGTTATCGACAGCTGTTTTAACTATGCTTGACAATAATCCTTTTTTTATTTTAGAAGACTTTATTAATATAGAGTATCCTTGTATAATCTTTTCAAGTTGCTTTGATAGGCTTAGAGCCTTCTCTTTTTGATTATTGTCGATAGTATGAAATAATGAAGCTATTAGTTTTTCTATTTCGTGTATAACTACACTTAAATTTAATCCGGCATTTGCACTTTTTATTAAAATTTCTTTAACTTCAGTATATTGCTTGTTGATTCTATAAATATATCTTATGATGTCTTGTTTTAAGTCGTCTTCCGATACTTTCTCTCTAACAAGATTTAACAACTCGTCTAAATCCGATAAAACTGGCTCCATAACTTTATGTTTTTTATATAGAGTTGTTAATCGCGCTTTGTCTTCATTTCTTTCATTTACAATTAAATCAAGAGTATAATTAATAGCATCAACAAATGCTTGATACGCTTCGTTTTCGACAAATCCTTCACGGTTTGTTTTTTCTTTGAGATCCAAGCTTTCCAGTCTATTAATTTTTACCGAACCTATAACAATATGGTTGCTTATATTTCCACCAAGCCTACGAACTCTTCTTATGTCTATACCCAGCCAATCATTGTCTTTTTCTCCATAATCATATACTCTTACTCCATCGCGATAGACACGAATACCTCCATTTTCTTTTAAGTACTCTTTTACGGATGTTTTTTCAGTATTTACCCAACTAAATATTTGACTATCTAGATCAAATATCGCTATATCAAATTCTATTTTTCCTATCTTAAATTTTGAGAGATCTATCGGAATTTCCTTTTTTCCGGAATAACTTTTTAGTTCTAATTCATATGATTGAAAATCCTTGGTTGTTTTTTCTCTTCCGTTTTTTACTTGCAAGAGCGTTTCCCAAGGCTTAAATTTATATTCTATATTTACTATTTTATCGCCTGCGATAGTGGCTTTACCTAAATACAAAGCTGCGCCTACGATATCTTTAAATTCTGGAAGACCTTTAAAAATATCGCTATTTGAAGATATGTTAACTTTAAAATCATCATTAACATCGTCAAATGGACTATTTAACGAATTTATGGATCTATGTACGTTCCTAATTTGTCTATTGTTCCACTCTGACTTTAATTCTGATATAATTATTTTTGTTCCGGTTTTTGATTTAAAATATTTTGGAGTATCGTTTTCGGTAATTAAAACTTTAAAGTCATCTATATTATCGATTTCTCTAAGCTTGCCCCAGTCTATTGCAAGCTCGACTTCTTTGCTATCGATCCGCCTGCTAATTAGCAAAATTTTCTCTCCTAGTTTATGAACGCCTAATCTACCTATACCTTTTTCCCCTAATGGTATTCTTTTGCTTGTGTCATTATTGTTTAAACTTTTGCTAATTTGTTTATGTTTATACTCGGTTCCTATGACAAGCCAGATATTTTTTATGATATATGCGCTCATTCCGTCGCCATTGTCCTCTATTATTATTTTTTCTAGCTTATTTCTATCTTTATTAAATTCAAAAAATACTGAACAAAGTGTAGCGTTGGCATCATAAGCGTTTTTAACTAGCTCAAGCAAAGCCATATCTTCACTTTTTATCAAGTCTTCACCTAGATGGGATAAAATTCTAGGAGATACTTTAAAATTTTCATTCGCCATTTAAGCTCCTCATTATAGATTCTCCTATTTTTTTAGCGAATTCCGGGGGTACCGCATTGCCTATCATACGAGCCATATTTTCTTTGTTTCCGTAAAATACATAATTTTTTGGAAAAGTCTGAAGTGTAGCTCCTTCTCTTATTGATATGACCCTATCTTCCTCGGGATGTCCAAAACGACCATTCGAGATGCTGAAAAAACGAGTTGTAATAGTCGGAGCGGGCTTATCCCAACTCATACGACTATAGCTATCCTCGAAACCTGTCCCTTTAAAAAATTTTCGTTTTTTTGCGGCATTTCCACCGTTTTTAGGTGTTTTTTTAGAGCTATCAAATTTTCATTGCTAAGCCCAGCGACACTGTGCTGAAAATCGCTTTCGTCCTTATGTCCTGCTTCCACTTTTACAAAACCGTTTAATTCTCCCAAAAAATCTTTCACAACCTTCTTTTCTCCTGATTTAATGGGAGAGATTTTATTTTTACAAACTCTCGATGCTATTAATGAAAATCTTTTTCTGGTTTGAGGAACACCGTATTCGTTTAAATTATATACGCCGTATTCCACAACGTACCCCATACTATCCAGATCTTCCATAAAAGTCTTCAGTCCACTTTCCGTTGCATTTCTCTCTAAGCCGGGAACGTTTTCAACGACTACAAATCCGGGATTAAAATATCTTACAAACCTATGGAATTCCTTGAGTAGATCTTTTGATTTTTGAGATTTTTTCTTGTTGGTCTGTATAATGGACCAATACTGGCAAGGACTACAGCCTATCAATATTAAATTATCGTCATTTTTTAATATTTACGGCATTTGACAGTTCCGACTCTTTAAGACTAAAAACATCGGCGAGTATAAATTTTGTTTTAGAGTTATTTTTTTCATATGTTTCTTTTACTCTTAAATCGTTGTCTATGCCTGCTATAACTTCTATGCCAGCTTGCGTTATACCGTGTGTCATACCGCCTCCTGAGCAGAAGAAGTCAATAGCTTTAAGTTTTTTTTCATTTATAAACTCTTATTTTAAAATGTAGTTGATTATATCAAAATATTGATTAAGCGATTATTGTTAATTTAAACAATACCGATAAATATTTTTAGATGCGTCTAAAGGAGCGTATGAATGATAATAAAATTTTAAATTAAAATAATATTAATATAATTATTTTATGAAATATACAAAATAAAATATATATATTTGTAAATAATCTGATATAATATATCATTACAAATATAATATAATGCTTTAAAAAGGAGATATTATGGCCACACAAAGTGTAAATGTAAATTTTAGAATGGATTATGATTTAAAAAAGGATTTAGAACAAGTTTGTTCCGAGATGGGATTAACTATGACTTCGGCTTTTACAATGTTTGCTAAAAAAGTAATTAGAGAACGTAAGATACCTTTTGAGATTTCCGGTGATCCGTTTTACGGTCAAGATAACATTAGCAGATTGGAAAATTCAATTAGGCAACTGCAAAAAGGCGACGGTACCATACACGAGCTTATAGAAGAGTAAGCGCATGAAAAAAATATGGTCTGATAATGCTTGGGAAGATTATCTTTATTGGCAAAGTCAAGATAAGAACATGTTAAAGAGAATAAACAGACTTATTAAGGACATTGAGCGTAACGGATATAAGTGTATCGGTAAACCGGAGCCACTCAAAGGAAATCTATCCGGATTTTATAGCGTCAGAATAGACGAAAAACATCGTTTAGTATTTAGACTAACCAATCAAGATACCATAGAGATAGCTCAATGTAAAACACATTATGGAGATAAGTAAAATAAAATGCTAACCCTATATATTCCAAAACTTCAAGATCTATGGTTTAGAGAAAAAATGTTAAGCGATGAAAAGACAATGGAGTATAATCGCTCTTGGAGAGGTACAATTTCCTTTCCACAGTATGAGTGGGAGCAATGGCATAATAAATGGATCTCAAATAAAGATAATAGATATTTTTATAGATACATACAAAAAGACAATGAATTTATAGGTGAAGTTGCTTATCATTTTGATGATAAAAGAAGTATATATGTTGTAAACGTTATTATATATGCACCTTACCGTAAAAAAGGATATGGCAAGAAATCATTAATTCTATTGTGTGAAAAAGCAAGAGATAACGGTATCAAAGAGATATATGACTATATAGCAATTGATAATACAGCAATAAAACTATTTCTAAGTTGCGGTTTTAAAGAAGAGTATAGAACAACTGAGTATGTTATGTTAAAAAAGGTGTTGGTTGATTAAGAAAATTATTTATATTAATTTAAGTCCTGCAATACCTCATTTGCATAACTTGTTCTATTCCATTTTCTGTAGCGAATCAAGTTTTGAATTAAAAGACGACGAAAAGGCAGACCGGACAATAGATATTATAGATGCTACTAAGTTAGCATAAATTAAAAACCTGCATAGATAATAATTTGTCTATGCAGGTTTTTATAGGAGTGTATAATATTTGAACTACATTATAGAACTATCTATAAATTCGTAACAAATATACAAGTCTTTTATTCTTGCAACATGAAACTTTTATCACGCTAATTTATCTTGCTTTAACTATTTTTGTGTATAATACACAATAAAGGCTTAGAGTATGAGTAGAAAAGACAAATTACTGAAAGAGCTTGAAAACAATCCAACTAATGTAAGATTTGAAGTTTTAGAAAAACTGTTAAAAGAGTATGGATTTGAGCTAAAAAGCGTAAAAGGTTCTCATCATAGTTTTTCAAACGGAAAACTATTAATTACACTGCCTTATCATAAACCTATGAAAATCTTTTACGTTAAAGCGGTTTTAAAAGCCATAAAAGGAGAATGGAGATGAAAAAAGATATAAACTACTACTTAAATTTACCATACAAAATAGAACTAAAAAAGATACCTGAAAACGAAGGCGGTGGCTGGGGTGCTTTCATGCCTGAATTTAACGGAACTGCATTTTTTTACGGAGATGGAGAGAGTAAGACTGAGGCATTAGATGAACTTGAAATCGCTTTTAAGGCTACATTAGAGACTTTACTAGAAAGCGGATCTGTAATACCTGAGCCTATCAGCGAAGAAAAAAGAGTAAGAGTAAATGTAAATTTGCCTAAAACATTACTAGAAAAAATTGACAAAGTAAGCTCAAACCGCTCTAAATTTTTAACCGATGCAGCAAATTTAAAACTAGCTAGCATTTAAGTTAAAAATAAATCAAAAAAACAAAGTCTTTGAATAGAGCAGGCTCAAAATTTTTTAAAACAACTTATTTAAACTACTTAAGACTTGGTTTGGCATTTTTTACGTTATTATGTAGCAAATGCACAAGACTTTCATTTTAAAACAGTCTAAAATTCTCATGGCATTAAACAAAGTATAAAAATATGCCAAAAACAAAAAAAGAGATCTTTTGAATATTAGATAATTGTATTGTGATTGATTATAGAATCAAAATAAGAAAAACAGATAAATTGTTTTAAAATTTCACATAACCTTTTTTCACATACTTTTCACTTCCTTTTACTATACTTTCAATGTATAAAAAATTACCTAAAATTCATTTATATTCCACTTTTTAGCTTTTATTTCCATAATTTTGAAATACAATAGTTTTACTTTTATTAAGTGACTAATTGGGTGACTAGCAAAGCATTAGGTAACTAGTGTTTTTAAGTATCTAAAATATAAAGTTTAAGTATTTTAAAATAATACCAAAAGTATCTAAAAAATAATAGCAAATTTAAAATTTAAAAACAAATTATATAAATCAGATAAGTAGTGCAACAGAAATATTGCATATCATGCTAAATAACATATGAAATTATTAAAGTTGATTTATACTATAAGTTATGCTAACTTAAGACACTCTCTTGTTCATCCAATCTGTTATAATTATAAAAACAAAAAGGACCAAAATGCTATCCAAATCGCAATATACAAGAGGGTTACAGTGCCCAAAGTCTCTATGGCTTTATAGATTTAGACGCGACCTTGAAAACAAATATATCGATAATACAAAATTTGAGATAGGCAATGAAGTAGGAAAGCTTGCACAAGAGTATTTGTAATAAATAATAAAAGAATCAAACGATATATATTTTTAACTCACAATCAAATTTTAAACCACTTTTGATTATAATACTGATACAAATTATTATAAAGGTTAAAGATATGGAAAAGATTGGTTTTAACGATGACATCTCGGAAACCCTGCTTATAAACTTATACTTTAGAAGCCTTGAAAACGAAGTAAAAGAGCCGATTTTAAGAGATGAGTTTTCAGGCAAGATAGTTAAAAAGATAGATTATGACTTTGCTAAATTTGAAGCTGGCGATCTAAGTCGCGTAGGAGTTATAATAAGGGCGAAATTTATCGATGACGCACTTGTGGAATTTGCCAAAGATAACGATGAGGTAGTTATCGTGCAGGTTGGCGCCGGGCTTGATACTAGACCGCTTAGGCTTGAGTCGGTATGTCCCAATGCTATCTTTTACGACCTTGATCTTCCCGATGTGATCGTACTTCGCGACAAACTCATGCCAAAAGCCAAGAAAAACTTTAGTATCTCTAGCTCCATGCTTGAAACCGCTTGGATGGACGAACTTAAAGCAAAGCATCCAAATGCTAAATTCGCCTTTGCTCTAGAAGGCGTTGCGATGTATTTTGAAAAAGAAGTTTTTAAAGAGTTCTTTTTAAATTTAGCTAAGAGGTTTGAAGGCATAGTCGCGCTTGATCTTATAAATAATTTTGCCGCAAATATGGATTCTAGGAAGCATGATACGCTTAAATTTATGAAAAAAAGAGTTGATTTTAAGATGGGCATAGAAGATCCAAGCGAGGTTGAAGAGTGGGATAAGACCACCATAAAACACCTAAAAACAGGCACGATGATGGATATGCATAAAAACAGATGGAGTCTTAGAGGTAGGATTTTTGGACTTATTCCCGCCTTTAGAAATTCTTGCAGGATGTTTGTGTTTGGGTTAAATTAAAATCAAGTAATATTTACATCAATTTTTTAAATTTTAAAAGATATAAAAAAACAATAAAGCAGATAACAAACGAAAAAATAACAGTTATTTTGTAGCCAACTAAAGAAGCGATAATAAAGCCAAGGGCAAACGACAAATACTGAAACAACATACTTATGCTACTTTGCAAGGCGCACTCGCTTACCGGAGATTTTGTGGCTTTGCTCATTATCATAGTTGAGATGCTTACGGCGCCTATAGTATATACGGCAAAGCAAATTTGACACACAAGAATTAATATTATTAAATTCGCATATCCTAAAATCGGCAAAAGTAGTGTTAAAATCCCGAAAGCTTGAATAGGCATAGCCAAAATCATAGTCTTAATATTGCCTAATTTATTTATAAGATAGCTTGCCGTAATGCTACCTATGATAACACCGCAAAGCCCGTATATGTGCACTACTTTGCCTATCTCGTCAAGACCTCGTCCGCTATCGACAAGTATAGGATTGATTAGTCCAAAAGACATGCACACTCCGATGCCTTGTATCATAAGCACACTTAGCCAAAATTCCTTATCTTTGAAAAATAACGCCATACTTTTAAAGCTAACTCGATTTTGCCCTCTTTCAAGTTCTCTTGGTCGCTCTTTAAAGGTTGCAATCATAAAAAGAGCAACAATGGTAAGAAATATCAAAAATATAGTGGAAGCTTTCCAGCCAAAATTTGAATATATGATCAGCGTAACTCCTGTTCCTAAAACATGACCTATGAAATTTCCGCTAGCTGCTAGCGAATTTGCGCCTGCTAAATTTTGAGGAGTTGAAATTTTAATAATTAAAGCACTTGAAGCTATAGCCGAAGTGGCGGACAAAAAGCCAAGCATGCCCGCCATAGCAAGAATAAAGCTCAAATTTTCTCTGACGTTTAAAAATGCAGTTATCCCAAGAGATACTATCATTAGCATTAAGACAACCGTAATAAAATTTTTATAAACTCCGCCCATTTTTGCAACTGCAAATTCTACAAACGGAGCCCACAAAAATCTAAACCCGTAAAATAAACCTATAAAATATACTGCGCCTATCTTTTCTAGGCTAAGTCCGTCTTGTCTAAGTATAGCCGCCAAGCTTTCGGAGAAAAAACCAATGCTTATGTATTGAGCCATATTTAAACAGACTATTAAAAAGGCGATTCGGGCTTTGAAATTTAAAATTTTAATAGACGAATTCAAGCTAGGCTTCCATGTAACGCTTAAATTTTATACCTAAGAAAAACTCGATTTTATAGTATGATAAATCAAAATCAACCAAATATGATTTTATCGATTTTTTGCTATACATTTTTATTTTTAGCATGCCAAATTTTTACATTCTGCTGAGCTTGCCACATATTATAGTATCTGCCCTTGTAGCTTAATAGCTCTTCGTGAGATCCTTTTTCGACCAAATTTGCATTGTCAAATACTAAAATTTGATCCGCTCCTACGATGGTAGATAGCCTATGAGCTATTACTATGACGGTTTTATCCTTTACTAAAGTATCAATCGCCTTTTGTACCGCAAGCTCGCTTGCAGTATCAAGAGCCGCCGTAGGCTCGTCCAAGATAACTATAGGAGCGTCTTTTAGTATCGCCCTAGCTATACTGATACGTTGCTTTTCTCCGCCTGAAAGATTCCCCCCTATGTCGCCGATTCTAGTTTCATAGCCGTCCGGAAGCCTTGTGATAAATTCATCGCAAAGTGCGGTTTTGGATGCATTTCTTACTTCTTCGTCGCTTGCATTTGCTCTACCCATACGGATATTATTTAGCACCGTATCGTCAAATAAATAGACATCCTGAAAGACTACGGATAGACACTTCATAAGCTCTTCTTGTTTTATATGTCTTATATCCGTTCCGCCTATCTTTATCTCGCCTTTTTGTGCATCTGAATATCGCATAAGCATCTTTACCGCTGTTGTTTTACCGCTTCCGGAGGCTCCTACTATAGCGGTCATGCTTTTAGCGGGAATTTTAAAGCTGACATTATTGAGAGAATTTTTATCGGCACCGAAATAGGCAAAATCAACTTTATTAAATTCGATATCAAATTTATCGGGTATCGCTATGGGCGGATAAAATTCAAGCTCTTTCATGTTTAAAATTTCTTTTGTTCGCCTAAAGCCGTTTTCACTAAGATCAAATACGCTAGCTACTATCAAAAGGATAGAAAACGGCTCGTTTAGTCTTGGAAGTATGACAAGCAATGCCGCAAATAGACCAAGTGAAATTTCACCGTTTATATTTAGATAAACTCCCGTAAAAACCGCTATCAAAGTAGTAAATATAATCAAGCTTCCCGTTAGCAAAGTTGGTAAATTTGAGCCTTTCATTTCATTAAGCTGAATTTGTCTTACGTTTGCTATTTCCTTTTGTAGCTTTTGTGAATTTTTGCCGATCAAATTTACCGAGCGAAGCACTCCTATGCCTTGGATATATTCTATTATGCTTGATTCAAGAGTTGCATTTGCATCCATGAATATCTTTTTATCCTCTACTGCCATCTTACGTTTTAGCTTATAAAGCGGTATAACAAGCGGCAGTATAAAAATAAGTATAAGGGCGATCTTGAAATTTGCAAAAATAGTAGCGATTATGACAAAAGAGCATACTAAAATCGGCTCTAAAAACATAAGAGGTATCATGTTCATAAACATTACGGCAGAATCAACATTGCTTGCAAATACCGCATTTAGTTCGCCGGTTTTATATTTAGCTAGGCTTTCAAGAGGTACTGAGGTTAGCTTCTTGCCAAGCTTTAAGCGAAGATCGTATCCTACATCCACAAAGGTGCCGGCATGATCGTAGTAAGAGCTTTTAAATTTGGCTATCATAAACACTATAAGTAGCGCCATCATGGATAAAACAACGAAATTTAAAAAGCTTTTATCTTCATGATAAGCAAAAACAAGCAGAGGGTAAAATAAACAAAGCAAAACGGCTTGAGCTACTATTGCTATTACGCCGGAGTAAAGACTATTTTTATACTCTTTTTGATACGAGCCTGCAATCTCTAAAAACATATTATAAAGCTCTTTGATAGAGGCGAATTTTACATTATTACTCATGATTTGTCCTTTTATATATGTTCCAAATTTGAGTTTGTGTATAACTATCCCAGAGCTTGGCATATAAACTATTATTTGATAAAAGCTCTTCGTGAAGCCCTTTTTCTGCGACTTTCCCTTTATCAAAGACTACTATTTGGTCGGATTTTTTGATAGTTGATAGGCGGTGAGCTATTATAATTACGGTTTTGCCTACTATGAGATTTGAAATGGCCTTTATGATCTTTTCTTCATTTTCGGGATCTGCAAATGCCGTAGCTTCATCAAGCACTATTATAGGAGCGTCTCTTAATATTGCCCGAGCTATGGTTATGCGTTGCTTTTGCCCTCCGCTTAAATTTGTACCCCTATCGCCGCACAGGGTATCATATCCATTTGGCAAAGCATCTATAAACTCATCGATTTGCGCGGCTTTAGCTGCGTTTATCACTTCGTCTTTTGTAGCGCTCGGCTTTGCCATTGATATATTTTCATAGATGGTGTCGTTAAATAAAAACGTATCTTGAAATACAAAAGAGACAAAATTCATAAGCTTCATAGGCTCAATTTGCCTTACATCAACTCCGCCTATTAAAATTTCACCATTACAAACATCCCAAAAACGAGGGATAAGCTGTGCCGCCGTGCTCTTGCCCGCACCGCTTGGACCAACGAGTGCCGTTACGCTTCTGGCATCAACCTTAAAACTAACATCCTTAAGAGCGAATTCGTCTCTTGTTTCGTATTTAAAACTTACATTTTTAAATTCTACCGAGCTATCCTTCGGTTCTTTGAAAGAATCTGAAATTTTAAGAGGTTTTATGTCTAAAATTTCTAAAATTCCGCTTGCTGCGGCTCTTGATTGTTGAACAAAATTATTTACCCACATAAGCGGCATCATAGACTCTATAATGCCTGCCGCAAGTATCAATACTCCGATAAATTTACCAAATTCCAAGCTACCGTTTATATAAAAATAACTACCGGCAACGCCCACTACAACAAGAGTTATAATGGGACTGGCTAGCATTATAGCAACTCTTGAGGCTGTGGTAGTAAGCGCTATCCACTCTTTAAGACTCTTGCAGTATGCATTGAGAGCATCGTTGTAGCGCTTAAAAGAGCTAGCTCCATCACTAAATGTTCGAACTACGGGCATAGCTTGAACAAATTCTATTATGGAAGCGTTTATAAGAGCCTGGTTGTCGTCATATTCTCTTCTGTATTTTTCATTATCTTTAAACGCTAGACTCATAAATGCCGCACTTGCAAAAACTAAAGCCAGACTAAGCGATAAAAGCCTCAAATCAAAAAATCCAAGCGCGATTAAGCACGCTACGGGAGTAACAGCTACTCTTGCCAGCATAGGAGTAGTATCGGCTACAAACGAGTGCAAGTTTTTTACATCGTCCAGCATATTTTTTTTAAGCCTTCCGCTTCCTTTGGTTATAACTTCACCAAAAGGAATTGCGGCTATATGCTCAGAAAGTCTGGTTCGTAAAATTTGTTCCAGCTTAAAAGCGGCTACGTGAGAAGTCTTAAAAGCGTTTGAGCGCAAAAGATATTCTGCTATTATAAAGCCTGCTCCAATATACATCAGAGTGTAATTTACTTCGCCTTTTACAAGAGACGATACTACAAAAGCAAAGGTGCTAAAAGCTAGCACGTAACAAATCGAAGCGATGCCTGCAAGTATCATTGCAAGCCTTATATCTTTTATAACCGGATTCATAATCCTAGTTAAAATTCCTTGCTTCTCTTTCATGACAAATTCCTTAATTTTGGTTATGCAAAGTTAAAATTTAGGCTTAAGTTTTTAAGCCTAAATTTGAGAGTTTAAATCCTAAAAAGAGTATCTTACGCCCATGCCAAATCTTCTTGGATCACCGAAGTGATTCATGCCCGATATTCCTCCGTGATGCATAAATGTTACCACATGAGAATTGTTTGTGATATTTGTTATGTATCCGTAGATTTCAAATGCCTTGAACCTATAGCCGGCGCGAATGTCCGCCGTCATCCAAGATTTTTGTTTAAATTTATTTTCCGCATCAAAATACTTATCTCCATTACCTCTTAGATCAAGCCTTGTATAAATTCCACTTGGATGAGTGTAGGCAACACCTAGGTTAAAAGTGTAGTTTGGAGTATTCTCTATCCTTTTATTAACGGCGTTTGGATACTGGATATTTTCTTTGTATTTAGTTTTATTTATACCAAACGCTCCGCTTATATCAAGCTCGCTACTAACTCTATAAAGGGCTTCAAGCTCTATCCCATCGCTTTTTGCTTTACCTCCGTTGCTTGTAACAAATATTCCTCCCGGTAGGATTGAGTATAGATGTATGTCTTTTATATCCATATGGAATGCGGAAAAACTGAATCTAAGGCGATTGTCAAAAGCATTTCCGCGAAGACCTATCTCATAGTTGTAGCTCTTTTGTGCATCAAAGGCTTGCTCTTTTATGAATGCATAGTAGTTGTATCCGCCGGACAAATAGCCTTGAGAGTATGAAACAAAAGCGCTTAAATCATCGTTTATCTTATATGTCAATCCCGCCTTTGGAAGGAATTTATTCCATGACTTGCCGTCTTTTAAGGTATTAATAGGAGCTCCTTTAGACATACCAAGAGGAGTCATAAAAGCTGCCATATCTATATCTTTTTTGATCTTTTGAAATCTTCCTCCAAGAGTTAGTAAAAAACTATCGGTTAACTCATAGCTGCCCTGTCCGAATACTGCAGCGGTATCTGCTTTGATGGTTGCGGGAGCATCCATCTCCATCTTCATTCCGCCTTGATTAAACTGCTGCCCCATTCTTTTATTTTGAGTCTTTTCTCGCTCAAAATAAAGACCGCTTACCCACTTAAATTTATCTGTATTTATACTGTTTAGTCTAAATTCTTGCGATAAAGTGTCTAAATGCACATCTTGAAATTGGATTAAGCCGTTAGAAGGAAGCGACGGTGCATAAGTAAAGTCGCTATCGTAAATTCCGCTTGCCTTTGATTTCTTATGAGTGGTAACGGACGAAAATTTAACTCTATCAAACTCATAATCAACTCCGAGCGCCTGAGAAAATGTTTTAACTAAACTATCGGTAGGTACTTCAAAATTTGCTCTTTTGGCATCTTTTAAATTTATAGTTCCAAATAGACCTGTGCCGCCCCTATAAAAATACTCTTTGCTTCTTTCTTCAACCAAGGTTAATCTTGCAGTCAGCCTATCGGTAGGCTTAACCGTAATGGTTGCGTCAAATTTATGATCGTTTGTTTTGTTTGCTTTTTTATCGCCGTTATATTCGTTTTTTATCCAGCCGTCATCTTTTGAAGCGTATCCTCCGACATTTAAAAACAAAATATCATTTATTAAGGCACCGTTTGCGTTAAAATTTCCCATCATATAGTTATATGAACCGTATTCGCTTCCCACGGCACCGCTCCACTCGTTCTTAGGCTGTTTGGATACTACGTTTACAACGCCTCCGATCGAGTCTTTGCCATAAATAGTGCTTTGAGGACCACGTAAAATTTCAACTCTTTCGACATTATTTAAAATAGAGTTATAATTGCCCATGTTGTTACTGCTGGCAATACCGTCTATATAGACGGTAACAGGGTTTGAATTGGTAAAATCGGAGTGATTTATACCGCGAAAATTTACTCTTGTTTTATAGATAAAATGCTCGGCACTTAGGTTTGGAATCTGACGCATTACACCATCGGTATCTTTAATGCGCTTTTCTTCTATCTCGGTTTCATCTATGACACTTACGCTTTGAGGGATATCTTTGATATTCTCCTCCATTTTATTTGCCGATACCGTTACTTCTTTTAGCGAAATATTATCGGTTGCAAATAAACAAGTGCTTGCGACAACAGAGATAATGCCTATAAATTTTATATAACCTGAACTCATGTAACACTCCTTAAAATTTATTCAAGCTTAATACTACTATAATTTGATAATTATTACTATTACTTTATTAATGGCAGAGGGATTAAATTTAACGATGGAGGGATTTTATGAGTAGCTTCCCCGAACTTGAGAGATTTTTTAACGAAACATGGGGTAATAACGAGAGATGCTTAAAGGAGTTAAGTATAAAAACCAATGATATGGTTTTAAATACTCAGATATTTAATAACTCAAACGGTTTTGGTTATGGAATATTTGACATGTATTTTGATGATGATAGGGTATTTAATTCCGCTGATATAGGCAAATACTCTTTTATGTATTTTAATACAGGAAATAGTTCGGTTTGTATGAACAGTCAAAGTGCCAATAATGGTATATTTAGACCAAATGATGCTTGGATAGGAGTTATAAAAGAGCCTTTTAGGGGCAGGGTTGTTTATGAGCGTAAAAAACGCTTTAAAAGCCAGTGCATTTTTATGGATAATAATTTAATAAAAGATTTTCCAATATTTAACGAGATGGAAAAATCCGAAACTATAAGCATTAAAGCAAGCTCTACGAATTTAGCACAAAAACTTATTCTCAAGGATTTAGAAAATTCTCATATATATAGAGATAAAATGAGGGAAATTTTTATTGAGTCTAAAATTTTAGAGATGATATATAAAAGTTTTTCAACTTCTGATAATTGTGATTGCTGCAAAGGATTAAATTTATGCGACCATGATATAGCCGCTATAAAAAAGGCTAAAGAAATTTTGCTCAAAAATATGTCAAATCCGCCATCCATCAAAGAACTTGCCAAAATTTGTGCTATAAATGAATTTAAGCTAAAAAGAGGTTTTAAGCAGTGTTTTGGCACAACTATCTATGGGATGCTACAAGAGGAAAGGCTTAAAAGTGCTAAGGAGCTTTTATTGAGAAATGATGTAAGTGTAAAAGAGGCGGCTAGCATTGTCGGATACAGATCTTTGGCGCATTTTAGTAAAATTTTTAAAGAAAAATTTGAAGTACTGCCAATTGAAATTTCAAGGCATAATAAATTTTGGATTTAAAAAACTATAAAATATCTTACATATGCCAAGCTCTTTTAGACTTGCATTAAAAAATATGTTTCTTTAAAACTCTAGAAGCTACCGGCTTTATATCTGCTTAGATAGTTTTTAGTATATTAGAATTGTAATAAAAAAAGATCATATTTTTGTTTATTTATCCATTCGGAATTTGTCAATCTTTGATTATTTCTGATTATAATGCGTCCCCGCCTGTAAAATTTGTACGCTATTATCTTTTATTCTATAAACTATTCAATTTTTAATATCTATCCTGCGAGAGTAGCAACCTACCAAGTCACCTTTTAGAGTTTCCGGTTTACCAAGATTACTATTGTTTTTATTTCCGGCTATATCCTTAATAAGAGTATTGATTTTTGCCGATATTTTTTTGTCTTTGATTAGCTCTAAATAATCACTCCACACATCGGGATAAAACTCTATATTAAGCATTATCTAATGCCTCAAGCTCATCTATACTTTTTCTTATCATCTTTACTTTTTTATTGTCTATATTATCCAATATATTTTTTAGATACTCCGTATTACTATCGCTATAAAATTCATCATTTGCAGTAGTGATAGAGAATGGAATTTTACGCTTATTAATAGACTGCTTTAAAAACAATTTTAAAGCGGTACTTAGATCAAGCCCCATATCTTTAAATAAATTCTCGGCTTCGGTTTTTAGCTCTTTATCAACTCTAAACTGTATAAGTGTAGTCATTTATATATCCTTTGTATTTATTTGTATGCAATTATACTATAAGTAAATTTAAGTAATGCTATTTTTTAGGCTATTGCTTCGTTTAAAATTGTATTCTCTTTTTTGGCAAAAAATCACATAGCTGTTATTTGCATACTTTTTACTTGCTTTTACCATACTTTCACTTAATTTTATTAGGTGACTAATTAGGTGACTAGCCCTTTGGCTACTTACCTTAAATCCTTATCGGTATTGACTTAAAACGATATAGTTCGGCTTCTGGCGAACCCACCATTAGTAACTTTTTATATAAAAATACCGGAAGTAAAATTGATATTTTTATATAAAAATTTATTAATAAATATTATCCAGTTATCCGAGTATTTAAGTTTGAGTAATATAATTTTTTTGTTAAATTCTACCAAAGGAGATTGTATTATGGTTAAACTGCAAGATAAATATCAGCTGTTTATAAATGGTGAATTTGTGCCTTCTAGCGACGGTGCAACTCTGGATACTTTTAATCCTGCAACAGGTAAGAAATTAGCCTCAATAGCCGATGCGACTAAAAAAGATGTCGATGCTGCGGTAAAAGCCGCAAGAAAGGCGTTTGAGACGTTTAGACGCTCAACCGTAGCGGAGCGCTCAAAAATTCTTTTAAAAATCGCGGATATTATAGATGAGAACAAAGAGTTTTTGGCGACTGTCGAAACGATGGAAAACGGTAAGCCGATTCGCGAAACTATGAACGTAGATATCCCTTATGCGGCAGAGCATTTTAGGTATTTTGCCGGCGTTATACAAGCTGAAGGGGGAAGTGCAAATGTCCTTAATGAAAAGCAGCTTTCCGTGATCTTGCGCGAGCCTATCGGAGTTGTGGGTCAGATAGTCCCTTGGAATTTTCCGTTTTTGATGGCGGCATGGAAGCTAGCTCCCGTTATCGCAGCTGGTGATACCAGCGTGTTTAAACCGTCTTCAGAAACCAGCCTTAGCGTTCTTGAGCTTATGAGGCTGATTAAGGATGTATTGCCAAAAGGCGTGGTAAACGTAATCACAGGAAAAGGCAGTAAGGCGGGAGAATATATAACAAAGCATAACGGTCTAGATAAGTTAGCCTTTACAGGTTCAACCGAAATAGGAAGAGATATCGCTATCGCCGCAGCTGAGAAGATCATACCTGCGACACTTGAGCTTGGCGGAAAGTCGGCAAACATCATCTATGCCGATGCTGATTTTGACTTGGCAATTGATGGAATTCAGATAGGAATTTTATTTAATCAAGGTCAAGTATGCTGTGCCGGAAGTAGAATTTTTGTCGAAGAGAGTATACACGATAAATTTGTAGCCGCAGCTGTTGAGAAATTTAAAAAGATAAAAGTTGGAGATCCTCTTGATAAAAAGACTCAAATGGGCTCTCAGATAAATGAAAAGCAGGCCAAAAAAATACTAGAATACATAGAAATCGGCAAAAAAGAAGGCGCAAAAGTAGCGGTCGGCGGAGAGCTTGCAAGTGCGGGCAAGTCATTTGTGAAGCCTACTCTTCTTGTAAACGTAACAAACGATATGAGAGTAGCGCAAGAGGAGATATTTGGACCTGTAGGCGTTATCATCAAATTTAAGAATGAAAAAGAGCTTATTAAGATGGTAAATGATAGCGAATATGGCCTTGGCGGTGGGGTCTTTACTAAAGATATCACAAAAGCGCTAAGAACCGCACGCGCGATGGAAACAGGTCGCGTCTGGGTAAACTGCTATAACCAAATTCCTGCCGGAAGCCCATTTGGCGGATATAAAAACTCAGGCATAGGCAGAGAGACGCACAAAATCATACTTGAGCACTACACTCAGATGAAAAATATCATGATCGATCTAACGGGAAAACCAAGCGGCTTTTATTAATAGTTAAAATATCCCCTAAATTTGGGGATATTTTGCCATACTCTTAAATGCAAATTTTTATCAAATTTTAGTTTTGGATTATATGTTTTTGCTTGTTTGTATATTTAATTGCTATAATGGCTGAAATTTTATAAGGAGAAAACATGCCAAAAGATGCAAACGGAACAGAACTAAACGCAGGAGATAACGTAACTTTGATTAAAGATCTTAAAGTAAAAGGTGCGGGCGCAACTCTTAAACGCGGAACAATGGCTAAAAACATCAAGCTAACGGGAAACGACAAAGAGGTTGAGTGCAAGATCGATAAAATGGGCGTTATCGTGCTTAAAACCGAGTTTTTAAAGAAAGTCTAAATTTAAGCCATGAATTTGGCTTAAATTAAAATTTAATCTTCACAAAGCGGTATGTAGGATCAAACCTAAATGTAAGCAAATTTTGTAAAATCCCAAACAGGCTTAAAAACGTTACAAAACTACTTCCGCCGTAACTATAAAATGGTAACGGCACGCCCACAACAGGCGCAAAACCGATAGTCATCATGATATTTACGCTGACATAGATAAATATCAAAATTCCAATTCCCGTCGTGATAACCTGCGTGAAATAATCATCCTTTAGACCGTAATTTAGACTAAGCAAGTGAGCTATCAAAAAGCCATAAAGCATAAGCAAGCCAAGACCGCCTATAAAGCCAAATCGCTCAATCGTATAAGCAAAGATAAAATCGCTCGTAGAAATCGGCAGAAATTTAAAGTGCGTCTGAGTGGCTTCATCTTTTGGTTTTCCAGTAAGTCCGCCACTTCCTATGGCGATGATGCTTTGGCGCACGTGATAGCTTGACTCTTCGCTTAAAAAATCGGTTATTCGCTTTTTTTGGTAATCGTGAAGGACGTTTTCATAGATAAGAGGTGCGGAAATTCCGATAGCTACAAAGATAGTAATCCAAATTTTTTTATTAACTCCGATCACAAAAAGTACGGCGTATCCGACTATAAGAAGTATAAGAGCTGTACCAAGATCAGGCTCTTTCATAATCAAAAATGTAGGCAGCAGGATATAAAAACTAAATATCAAAAAATCCTTAAGCCCGTATCCTTTGATGTCAGGCGGTCTGCGCTTGATGAGGTATGCTAGCATAAGCAAAAATGACGGCTTCATGATCTCTGAAGGCTGGATAGTAAAGTGGACAAATGGAATTTCAAGCCAACGTTTTGCGCCAAGCTTGGTTACGCCAAAGAGGTCAACGCTTATTAAAAGTATGATGCAAATCCAATAAAACATCGGAATTATCCATTCGATCTTTTTAATCGGCAGCAAGAAAAAAAAGCCAAATGCCAAAAAGCCAACCGCAAAATAAACTATCTGCTTACTGGCTAAGACGCTGTTTGCTTCTAGTACTAAAATATATGATAAAATTATAATAGGCAGTATTAAAATGGGCTGCACAAAATCAAAATGAGTTAAAATTCGCCTATCAAGTCTTATCAAAATTTTCGCCTTGTTTTTAGCCGAATTATAACACAAAAAGGTAATGGATTGAACCAAACTATCGTCGTAGAGGCGCCTAATATAAACGAAAGAATCGACAGTTATCTTTCCTTAAAGCTTAAAATTTCAAGAAATCAAATTTCAAATTTGATCAAAAACGAATGTGTAAAGCTAAATTTAAAACCTGTTTTAAAGGGCTCGGTTAAGCTAAATTTAGACGATGTTATCGAAGTTAAGTTCAAAAAAGCCGTGAGTGAAAATTTAGAATTTGAAGCTGATTTTGATGTGCCGATCATCTATGAAGATAATGATCTTATCGTGCTAAATAAACCTGCAAATTTAGTCGTGCACGGAGCACCAAGCGTTAAGGAAGCTACTCTTGTGGATTGGCTTGGCAAAAAGGGCTTTTTGCTCTCTACCTTAAGCGGAGAGAGTAGGGCAGGAATTGTTCATAGGCTGGATAAAGGCACTAGTGGAGCGATAGTGGTTGCTAAAAACAACCGCGCTCACGCGGCACTTTCCGCTCAGCTTAGCGATAAAACAATGGGCAGAATTTATCTTGCCATCACTGATTTGCCGCTAAAAGAAGCTTGCGTAATTAAAAAAAAGATAGGCAGAAATCCAAATAATCGCCTTAAAAAAGCCATTACTAAAGACGGAAGAGAGGCTAAAAGCGCATTTTTGAATTTGGTGGAAAGCGGAAATATAAATTTGATCGCGGCTAAACTTTTTACAGGCAGAACTCATCAGATAAGAGTTCATCTTGCAAGCATAAACCGCCATATTTTAGGCGATACTTTATACGGATTTAAGAGCGAAAATGATAAAATCAGGCGAGTTATGCTTCACGCCTACGGACTTTATTTCAAGCATCCCAGTAGCGGTGAGCATATGAGTTTTGTCGCTTCTATTTGGGGCGATTTTGAAGAAATTTTACTGAGTAAATTTGAGAAAGGGACTATTGATGAAAAAATTGATTTTAAAGGGCTCTTTGACGCTTTTAGCGGTTGTGATAAGTGGCTGCGTATCTCCTAGCACGCCTACGCAAGTCAATGCAAGCTTGCCGACTATCCAAAATTTAAAAACCATAAGCGATATGACCGAAATCGGGTTTGAATGGACGCCTACGCCAAGCCCTGAAGTGGCGGGGTATTATCTGTATCGCTCAAATCCGAACGAAAACAACGGCAAGATGAAAGTGGTAGCAGATATCAAAGATCGCTTCGCAAGCCACCACGTGGATTCAAATTTGGCTCCTGAAACGACATATTCATACGAAATGAGAACATATAACGCAAATAAGCAAATTTCAAACTCCGGTGTCATGATAAGTGCAAGCACTAAAGCTCTTATGGACTCGGTGCCGTTCGTTAGAGCGCTTACAAATTTGCCTGAGCGCGTTAAGCTTATATGGAGACCGCACCCTGATCTTCGCGTAGCTTCTTATATAGTCGAAAAAGCTGACATCGGCAAGGAAAACTGGCGACAGATCGCAGAGGTTAAAGGCAGGCTAAATGCCGAATACATAGACGATAGCGTAAAATCGGGCAGAGCTTATAAATACCGAGTTTTCGTAAAAACAAGTACGGGAACCGTCTCAAAGCCAAGCGCCATAGTCGATTCTACGACCAAGCCACTTCCTAGCACAGTGACAAACATTCAAGCCAGCAACAACACTCCTAAAAAGATCATCTTAACTTGGGATAGCGTAGCAAGCGATGATTTTGGATACTATAAAATTTACAGCGCTTCAAATAAATTTCTGCCTTACACCTATCTTGCTAAAACCAAAACCAACAGCTACGAGGATTTAATAAACGAAAACGGCGCTACAAGATACTATAAAATCACTATCGTAGATAAAGACGGACTTGAGTCAAAGCGTCCGGAAGAAGCCGTAGTGGGGTCTACGTTAGCGGCGATTGAAGCTCCTGTAGTAACCTCAATCGTTGCGGATAGCTCTGCGGTGAAGCTTCAGTGGAGTAGTTCCGAAAAGGCAAGAAGCTATACGGTCATAAGAGAGGGCGGCGATAGCGGAGAGCAAAAATTTACAAATATAACAGGCAACGAATTTATCGATACAAACGTAGCTTACGGACTTAAATACACTTATAGGGTAATCGCCGTAGATGAATACGGCATAAATTCAGACGAGTCCAAAAAGGCATCGGTAAGTATCGAATAATGCCAAATTTCGTAGCCAAAAACTTAAAATTCAACCCTTTGCCTTTCGGCGATGAAGATATCAAATTTCAGTGGGAAGCAAAGGGTAGAAACTCAAATTTGATCTACACTAAAAGCGGTGGCGAGGAGTTTTTTATAGTTATTAAAAAGCGCGAAAAAGAAGGCTTTGTGATAAAGGGTGAAAAGCTTACAAAGCCAGCCAAAATAGGGCTTTTACAACGCGCTTTGGTTAAATTTAAAGAGCTAAATTGTAAAGAAATTTTAACCGAAGCGATGGCTGTTAAAAAAACTCATCTAACCCAAAAATCATCAGCTATCGTTGATACTAACGAAATTTTAGAAATTTTAAAAGAGTCTAAATTTAGCAAAATTTTTATAGAGATCGGCTTTGGCTCTGGCAGACACTTGCTCTATCAAGCCGAAACTAGCGCGGATGCGCTGGTAATCGGCATAGAGGTTTATAAACCCTCGTTAGAGCAGGTTGCAAAGCTTGCTAGAGCTAAAAATTTAAGCAATGTAGCGCTTATAAATACCGATGCAAGATTGCTTTTATCTCTTATAAAATCAAATTTTATAGATAGAATTTTTCTTCATTTTCCCGTGCCTTGGGATGATGCACCTCACAGAAGGGTAGTGTCTGAAAAATTTATAAAAGAGTGTGAAAGAACGCTAAAAAATGGCGGTAAATTTGAGCTTAGAAGCGATTCAAGAGCTTATACCGACTACACGATAGAGCAAATTTTAAATCTTACAAGCGCAAAGCTAAGCCTTTATAAAAATAGAAATTTAGCCGTTAGTAGTAAATATGAAGACAGATGGAAAAAGCAGTCTAAGGACATCTACGACGCTATTTTTGAGTGTGAGACTTATAGTCCTGAGCTCGAAATACTTGATGAACTAAAATTTGAGCATGGATACGATACGCAAAAAATAGCTTCAAATTTTAAAAATTTCACTATAAAAATGGATGATTGCTTTTTGCATTTAGAGGAGAAATTTGAGCTAGAAAGCGGTGAAATTTTAATTCGTGTGGCGTTTGGAGCTTTTGCTTCACCGGAGCATTGCTATGTCTTGGTTGGAAATCAAAAGTGTGAATATCTAATCAAAAAGCCGCTTGTTACAAGGGAAAATTTAAAGGCGCATCTGGCGTTAAAGGAGTATTTGGCGAATGCAAAAAATAATTAGCGCTAAAGAGCTATCTTTGGGCTATACTCAAAGCGAACTCATCGTGCAAAATGTGAATTTCGAAATAGATATGAGCGATTTTGTTTTAATAACAGGCAAGAGCGGAAGCGGCAAATCAACGATAATAAAGTCACTTTACGGAGAGATCAAGCCGTATTCGGGCTCTTTAAACGTCTGCTTAAGCGAGATGGCAAACATCAAGCAAGGCAAGCTGGACGAATTAAGAAAAAAGATCGGTATCATCTTTCAAAACTACCGCCTTATAAACGAATGGAGTGTCGAAAAAAACGTTATGCTGCCTTTGATGATAAAAGGACTTTCGCAAAACGTTTGCAAAAACCAAGCTCAAAAGCTGCTAAAGCATGTAAATTTGCTTCATAAATCCCATAAATATCCGCTTGAGCTAAGCGGCGGTGAGCAGCAAAGAGTAGCCATGGCAAGAGCCTTAGCGCACAATCCGCATCTGCTTTTGTGCGACGAGCCTACAGGGAATTTGGATGATTACTCTAGCGATGTGATTTGGTCTTTATTGAGATCGGCAAAAGAGTTTTTGGGAACTTGCGTAGTGGTCGTAACGCATAAAATTCCTGCCACTTTGCGCATACCTTATCGCCATTTCGTCATAGAAAACGGAGGCTTGCATGAGATCGCTTAAAAACCATTTGGGAGTGATCTTTCCGCTGATAGCGCTACTTTTTTGCGTTCAGTTTATAACGCTTACGGAAAATACGATAAAAGATTATGAAAGATTGATGAATAAAGATTACAACATCATAATCGTAAGCTCAAAAGAGCTTGACGAGGGCATGATAAAGCCGATGGTAAATACTTTTGAATCCATTGAAAGCTTAAGTGCTAAATCCGTCCTTGATAGACTATCTAAGGATATTTCGGCTAAAAATATATCCGCTCTTGAAAACGCCTTGCCTAAATTTTATTCGCTCAAGCTAAATAGCTTTCCAAGCACCGGTTATATGAACGAAATAAGAGATAAAATTTTAAAAATAGACGGAGTGAGCAAGGTTGAGACATTTTCAAAAACTCACGATAAAATTTACAAAATTCTTCAGCTGATCAAGAAAATATCTCAAATTTTCTCGCTATTGATACTTGTTATAGGGCTTATGTTGCTGTTTAAGCAGATGAGAATTTGGCTTTATGAGCATAAAGAGAGAATTGATATCATGACGCTTTTTGGCGCTTCCTTTTGGCTAAAATCGGGAGTTCTTTACAAGATCGCGGTGATTGATTCTTTTATAGCTACGGTTTGTGTTGTGGCTCTTTATATCATGCTTCCTGATTTTGAGATCATAAAAGCTACGGCAAGTGAAGTGGGTATAGACCTAGCCAAAATCGACATCATAGTTGATGGAGCGACGCTTCTTGGCATATCGCTTATTTTAAGCATGATAGCGGTTAGCTTTGTGATGAGACGAGCTAAAAAAGAGAGCTTATGAGAATTTTTACTCTTTTATTTTTTTGTTTTTCGCTCGCTTTTTGTGCGACTACAAACGAAAAGATCAAGGTTCAAACCTCATCTTTGGAAATTTCAAAAGAGATAGAAAAACAGCTTAATAAAAAGCTTGACGATCTTGCAAAAGATATTTTGGCGGGCGAAGATGCGGTTAAGGAAAGCGACAAGAAGATGAAAGAGGTTATCGCTCAAATAGCCGATCTTGAAAAAAACGCTATAGATGCAAATTCCGAACTAAGAGATTTAACCGAGCAAAATAAAGAGCTTCTTGAGAATCAAAAATATATCGAACAAAGCTTAATCCGTATCATCGCGGATCATTTTGCATTTGATTTGATAACGCCAAAAGAGTATGAGGATAGCAACGAAAGCATTATCGCCACTGAAATTTTATCAAATTTAAACAGCGTGCTTAAAGAGGATTTTAAAAATTTGGCGAAAGATTATGAAAAGACGCTGGAACTTATAAAAACGCAAAACAAAAAGATAGAAAATATCAAATCAAACCTCAAAGGATACAAAGAAAAGCAATCAGAACTTGCCGCTTTGCAAGAGGCTCAGTCAAAGACGCTTGCAAATTTAAAAAAAGATAAAAATAACTACTCAAGGCAGCTTTCTGTCATCCACAAAGAGCAAAAAGAGATCAGAAAGACGCTTGAGCAGCTTAAGATACTAGCCAAAGAAGAGAGTGAAGCGGCCAAAAAAGAGGCTGAGAAAAAGGCTAAAGAGGCGGCTAAAAAATCAAAAGATAAGAAATCTGACGGAAGCACTCAAATAGTGATAAATAAAACTACTCCCGATGACAGCGACGTCAAACAGATAGGATCAAGTTATCAGGCAAGTAAAGTAAAAAAATATAGCGGCGAAAAGACCATAGCTCCGCTTGATAGCTTTACCGTAAAGCAAAAATTCGGCAACTATATAGACCCTATATATAACATCAAAATTTTTAACGAATCGGTAGTTCTTAGCTCAAATTCGCCAAATGCCAAGGTTAAAAGCGTGCTAAGCGGTAAAGTAGTCTTTGCCAAAGATACGGCTATGCTTGATAAGGTGGTGATCATAGAAAATGCAAACGGAATTCACACTATATATGCTCATTTAAGCCAGATAGCTCCTACGATAAAGGTCGGCTCAAAAGTTCCTAGAGGATATGTTATAGGACGCGTGGCAAGAGATCTTACGTTTGAAGTTACACAGAAAAACTACCACATAAATCCGCTTGAGATGATAAGCCTTAAATAGCTGTTTGGGGCTTAGAATTAGTAAAATTTAAACACAAATTTGCTAAAATGCGTAAATTTTAAGGAGAATTTATGGAACGTAAAAAGCGAGTGTTGGTTAAATTTTCGGGCGAGGCGTTAGCAGGTGAGAGCGGATTCGGGATAGATAACGGAATTTTGAAATTTATCGCAAATCAGATTAAGGGACTTGTTGAAAACGGCGTTGAAGTAGGTATAGTTATAGGCGGCGGAAATATCATAAGAGGCGTAAGTGCGGCAAAAGACGGCATCATAAAGCGCACAAGCGGCGATCATATGGGTATGCTTGCTACCGTGATAAACTCAATCGCCATGAGAGAGGCGCTTGAGAAAACAGGCTTAAGCGTGCGCGTTCAAAGCGCTATCAAGATGGAAGCGATTTGCGAGACCTTTATCGTAGGACGCGCCCAAAGACATCTTGAAAAAGGACGGGTAGTTATATTTGCCGCAGGAACGGGAAATCCGTTCTTTACGACCGATACGGCTGCGACCCTAAGGGCTATTGAGATTGATGCGGATATGATCATAAAAGCTACTAAAGTAGATGGTGTTTATGATAAAGATCCGAAGAAATTTGATGATGCCAAACTACTAAAAGAGCTTAGCTATGAAGTGGCCATGAATGACAATATAAAAGTTATGGATGATACTGCCATAGCCCTTGCCAAGGATAACAAGCTACCGATTTTAGTATGCAATATGTTTAAGGACGGAAATTTATTAAGCATTATCAACGAAGACGAATCGGCATTTTGTTCGGTAGTTAAAAACTAAATTTAAGGAGAGATGATGAGACTAGAAGAAGTAGCCGCAAGAGCGTTAAAAACAGTAGGAAACGATAGATATAAGCTTTCTTTGGTAGTGGCAAAGCGTGCTGAAGCGCTTGCCGCGGGAGCTAAAAGTCTGCTTGATAAAGATGTAAGCAAGATGAAATTTGCAGATATTGCGCTTTGCGAAATAGCCGAAGGAAAAATCGGCTTAGAGGGCATGGTTGAAGATAATAAATAACGGGCTTTTTTTAGAGCAACTCGTTGATAAAATTTCTGATTGCAGAGATGTTACAAAAGCAAAAGAGATACTATACTCTTTGTTTGAAGTTACTCCAAATGTCGAAAAGGCTATTGATTGGTGCATAACTTTTCATGCGGGGCAATTTAGAAAAAGCGGAGAACCTTACGCGATACATCCTATTTTAGTAGCTTCCATAGTTGCTCATATGGGTGGGAATGACAGCATGATCATCTCTGCTCTTTTGCATGATGTGGTTGAAGATACCGAATGCTCTACGGAAAATTTACAAGAAGAATTTGGCGAAGAGGTAGCTAAGCTGGTTGAGGGGCTAACTAAGATTGTTGCGATTAGAGAAGATAAGCTTGCAAGTTCTGATTCTAACGAGCGACTTGCGGCCTCGGCGATGACTTTTCGCAAGATGCTTTTGGTGTCGATTGAAGATGTACGTGTGCTTGTTATCAAGCTTTGCGATAGGCTTCATAATATGCTTACTCTTGATGCATTAAGGCTTGATAAGCAAAAAAGAATCGCCGAAGAAACTCTTATGGTTTATGCCCCGATCGCGCACAGGCTTGGAATTTCTTCGATTAAAAATTTGCTTGAGGATTTAAGCTTTAAATATGCACTTGCGCAAGAGTATAAGAAGATAGATGACTACATAATTGAGCATAAGCAGCAGCTTCAGCTTAAGCTAAATTCATTTATTGATAAACTTAGTCAAATTTTATTGCAAAACGGCTTTACCGAAGGCAGTTTTGAGATACAAAAGCGGGTTAAGCATCACTACTCCATATACCTAAAAATGCAAAGAAAAGGTATCTCTATAGAAGAGGTGCTTGATCTTTTGGCGGCTAGAATTTTAGTTAAGCAGCCTAAGGATTGCTACCTTGCTCTTGGAAGTTTACACATAAATTTCAACCCTCTCATTTCAAGATTTAAGGATTACATAGCGCTTCCTAAACAAAACGGCTATCAAACAATCCACACTACGATTTTTGACAATAAAAGCATATTTGAAGTTCAAATTCGCACATTTGATATGCATAAAACCGCAGAATACGGAGTTGCCGCACACTGGAAGTATAAAAACGGCGGGTTTTTAAATCCTAAGCTTGACTGGTTAAGCGATATCGGCATGCAAAACGAGACTGAAAACAATCCTGAAGAGCTATACGAATACGCAAAAGATAGCCTTTATGTAGAGGATATAGCCGTTTATTCGCCAAAGGGAGATATTTTTACCCTGCCGCGCGGTGCTACGGCGCTTGATTATGCATATGAAATTCACACCGAGATAGGGCTTCACGCAAAAGAAGCTTACATAAATCGTATGAGAGTGCCGCTTTTAACTGAGCTTAAAAACGGCGATATAGTAAATATAGTAACCGGAGATGAGCCTAAATATCGCTGTTCTTGGCTTGGAAGCGTAAAGACGGGCAAGGCAAAAGCCACTATAAGATCGCTTTGCAAACAAAAGATAAAAGACATAAACAATCTCGTAGCGCTTGAAATTTTAAGCGGAATTTTCGGAGTTTCTACAAATAGAATTTTGGTTTGGCTAGAGAGCGAAAAGCTAACTAAGAAAATTTTTAAAGCCGCTTATGACTCGGTGTATCTGCAAGATGTCGTAAATGCGCTTAAAAAATACATAAGAAAAGATAGACCCTTTGCGCTTAGGCTAACGGATAAATATCTTGTTAGAAAGCAAAAATTTGATCATATAGTTATCTACTCAAATCACAAAATAGCAACCGTTGAGTTTGATTATTGTTGCAATCCAAAAAGAGGCGATGATATCCTTGGCTTTAGGAGCGGATCTCATGTAACCGTTCATCACAAGCTTTGCGAGCGAGCGATGAAGCTTGTCGAAGATAAAAACGAAATGATATTTGTCAAATGGACTCGCAATGCTCCACATAGATACAAGATCATCTTAAGCCTTGAAAATCGCAGAGGCTCTTTGGCTGAATTTTTAACATATCTTGCTAGAATGCAAGTTGATTTAGCTACAATAACTCTTTTAGAGACTCACGACGCTACGGCTGATCTTTTTGATCTAACCGTAGAAATCGGAGAAAATTTAGATATGGCTGAGATAAAAGAGCGATTAAAAGATCGCTATAAGATAATGGAATTTATATCGCTTGATGATGCTTATCATCAAAATTAAGGAAAGAGGCGGTGCAAGAAAAAATTTTAAAAATAATAGAAGAGGTTAAAAAGGGTATTGCGGAGATAATCGGCGAAGAGCAAGTTGTAAATTTAGTTAAAAACTACTACGAAAAGGGTGAAAATTTCTACGTTAAAGCCGGCTTTGATCCGACGGCTCCTGATTTACACCTTGGTCATACGGTAGTGCTTCAAAAGATGGCGCTTTTGCAAAAACACGGTGCGATCGTTCAGTTTCTAATAGGCGACTTTACGGGGCAAATCGGCGATCCGACAGGCAAAAGCGAAACAAGAAAGAAGCTTGATAAAGATACCGTAGCAAAAAATGCTAAAACCTATGAAGAGCAGGTTTTTAAAATTTTAGATCCCGAAAAAACGGTGATAATGTTTAACTCAAAATGGCTAAACGAGCTTGGCTCGGCAGGCATAGTTGAGCTTACAAGCACGTTTCCTGTAGCAAGAATGCTTGAAAGAGACGACTTTGAAAAGAGATTTAAAAGCGGAGCTTCAATATCGATAAGCGAATTTTTATATCCGTTGCTTCAAGGATATGATAGCGTAGCGATGAAATGCGATATCGAAATGGGCGGAACGGATCAGAAATTTAACCTTCTTATGGGAAGAACTTTGCAGCGAATTTATAATGTCGGCAAAGAGCAAGCCGTCATCATGATGCCTTTACTTGAGGGTCTTGACGGGGTTAATAAAATGAGTAAAAGCCTTAAAAACTATATCGGCGTGACGGACAACGCAAACGATATGTTCGGCAAAATTTTAAGCGTGAGCGATGAGCTTATGTGGAGATATTACGAGCTTTTAAGTGAAAAAAGTTTAAGTGAAATTAAGATTTTAAAAGACGAAGTCGCAAACGGCAAGGCTCATCCAAAAGCGGTTAAAGAGGTTCTTGCTCTTGAGATCACCGCTAGATATCACAGCAAAGAGCAAGCCAATGAGGCTAAGGCTGAATTTGATAGAGTGCATTCGCAAAATCAAATTCCAACCGATATAGAGGAATTTAGCCTAAAAGCGCCCGTTTGGATAGTGGAAGCTCTTGCTCATTGCAAGCTAAGCTCTACTAATTCGCAAGCAAGACGCGATATAGCGGCAAATGCCGTTAGTGTAAATCAGATAAAAATAGGTGATGAGCAGATGAAACTTGATTCGGGCGAGTATGTTTTGCAAGTCGGTAAGAGAAAATTTGCAAGACTAAAGGTAATTTAATGAAATTTAGCTCGATCAAAATCGGAAAATACGAGATAAAGTATCCGATAGTTCAAGGCGGAATGGGGCTTGGCATAAGCTGGGACAGACTTGCCGGAAATGTTAGCCTAGAAGGCGGACTTGGAGTGATTAGCTCGGTTGGAACAGGGTATTATGAAAACAGAACTCATATCACAAAAGAGCTTAATTCAAAGCCTTTGGGAAGCGAAAATTTCTATTCGCGCGAGGGACTTAAGGCTGTCATCGATAACGCAAGAAAAATTTGCGGAAATTTGCCGCTTGGTATAAATGTGCTTTGTGCGAGTAACGACTATGCTCGTATCGTAAAGGATGCTTGCGAGCACGGTATAAACGTGATCATAAGCGGAGCAGGCCTGCCTACGAATTTGCCGGAATTTACGCAAAATTTTAAAGAAGTAGCGCTTGTGCCTATAGTATCTTCGGCTAAAGCTCTTAAGATCATCTGTAAGCGCTGGAGTATGAGATATAACCGCCTGCCTGATGCCGTTGTGCTTGAAGGTCCTTTAAGCGGCGGGCATCAGGGCTTTACTTACGAGCAGTGCCTTGATCCTGAATATCAGCTTGAAAATTTGATTAAGCCGGTAAAAGAGGAAATTAAAGAGTGGGGTGATTTCCCGTTAATAGTAGCCGGCGGAATTTGGGATAATGGCGATATCAAAAGAGTTATGGCTCTTGGTGCAAACGGTGTTCAGATGGGGACTAGATTTATAGGAACGCATGAGTGCGATGCCAGCGAAGGCTTTAAGGAAGTCTTGCTAAACGCTAAAAAAGAGGATATTGAGCTTATAAAAAGCCCCGTGGGCTATCCGGCAAGGGGTGTTAGGACAAATCTTATAAATTTAGTCGATCAAAAGACCGGGCCAAAGATAAGCTGCATAAGCAACTGCGTAGCTCCTTGCCAAAGAGGAAAAGAGGCAAAAGAGGTCGGCTACTGTATAGCCGATAGACTTTTTGACGCATTTTCAGGACGAAAAGAAACGGGGCTGTTTTTTACGGGTGCTAACGGATATAAACTAACAGAGATAATAAGCGTAAAGAGGCTTTTTGCAAAACTTTTACATGGCGAAGATAGGTAGAATTTTACTATTATTGCTCTTGATTGTCGGTTTTTCATACGCCGATAGCGCAAGGCTTAAGAAATTTGACAGCGCATTTACTAATGCGAGCAAAAAAGTTAAGCTTGAGCTTCATCACGATATGAAGAGTCTTTATATCAAGTCAATTATCGATAATGATACCAAGACCAAAATAGAAACTTTAAAAAGGCTTATTGAGAGTTCCAAGGCTCTTCAGCTTGACGCACAGCCTTATGAAAAAGAGCTTGCTACAATAAATCAAGGTAAAAATATCGGACAAGCCGATACTAAAAGCACTAAGACGTCTGCTAAAAAGGATGTAAAAAAGCAAACTTACGTAGAAGAAGAGACTATCATCATAGATAAAGACTCTACTAAGAAAAACCCTTTAAAAATTCTTGCCATTATCAAAAATGAAGATAGTTTTGAGATTAAATTCAATCAACCCTTACACCCAAGCGATATCAAACATATGCTTTTGAACACTCAAGGGATGTTTAGAAACGTATATGACTTCAGAGGCGTTTGGACAAGCAAATCTCACACTTTTAAAGATGTGCTTTCAGAAGAAGTTAGAGTAAGTCAGTTTGATAAAAATACTATTCGGGTGGTTTTTTCAAACAAAAAAGAGCAAAAGCTTGATTTTTATATAGATGCAAATTCCGTTCATTTTATAATGGCCGGACAAAAAAAGCCTGCTTTAAAAGTAGCTAAAGACGACAAGCAAAAAAGCTTGAAGCAGGATAAAAAGCAAGTTCAAAACGAGCAAAGCTCAAATAAAGGCGCGATACCTATTAAAAAAACAGGCGGTAAGACTATCGTGCTTGACGCGGGACACGGAGGCGATGACCCGGGCGCTATAAATGGAAAGCTAAAAGAGAAAAATATCGTGCTAAATATCGCTTTAAAGACAGGCGATGAGCTTAAAAAACGCGGATATAAGGTCTTTTATACCCGCACAAAGGATAAATTTATAAACCTCAGAAGTAGAACCAAGCTTGCTAACGACAAGCTTGCCGATCTTTTCATCTCTATACACGCAAATGCCGCTCCAAATAAGCAAAAAGGCGAAGTTATGCAAGGTATCGAGACATTTTTCCTCTCGCCTGCAAGAAGCGAGCGTAGCAAAAATGTAGCCGCACTTGAAAACAAATCGGACATAGACGAGATGAATTTCTTCTCTAAACAGACCTTTTTAAATTTCTTAAACAGAGAAAAGATCATAGCCTCAAACAAGCTTGCTATCGATATCCAAAGAGAGGTTCTTGCCAGAACCAAAAAGATAAATTCAAAGGTCGTTGACGGTGGAGTAAGAGAGGCTCCGTTTTGGGTTCTGGTGGGTGCGCTTATGCCCGCTGTTTTGCTTGAAGTGGGCTACATCTCACATCCTGATGAAGGCAAGCTAATAAGTAAGTCAAACTACCAAGACGCTATCGCTAAAGGAATTGCTAACGGCGTTGATGTCTATTTTGCAAATCAGCAATGAAAACCGCTCAAATTTCCTTTAAAGACGGAGTTGCTTATAGCGATGATTTTGGAGATATATACTTTAGCGCCGATAATCCTGCCGGCGAGAGCGAGTATGTATTTGCAAGTGCAATTAATGAAATTTGGGACAGGCAAGATCGGTTTATCATCGCTGAAGCCGGCTTTGGAGCGGGGCTAAATTTTTTAACAACACTAAACAAATTTAAAGACTCAAGCAAATTTTTGCATTATGTTAGTATCGAGGCAAACCCTATCAGCAGGGAAAATCTTGTTAGAATTTATCAAAATTTAGGTGTTTTTAAAGAGCTTTCAAATGAGCTTATAAAAAGCTATCCGCCGCTTATACAAGGATTTCACCGGCTAAATTTTGCAAATTCACGTATCACGCTTGATCTTTGCTTTGGCAAGATCGATCAAATTTTGCCCGAGCTTGATTTTAGAGCCGATATCTGGTTTATGGACGGATTTGCACCCAGCAAAAACGATAGTATGTGGAGCGATGAAGTTTTTAAAGGAATTTGTTATCTAAGCAAAACAGATACGATATTGCGAACATATTCAAGCGCAAGAGTCGTAAAAGACGCTCTTGTTAAAAATAATTTTGAAGTTACATTGCTAAAAGGCTTTGGCAAAAAGCGCGAGATGATAAGCGCTAGACTTATGAGCGAAAAAGGCGTAGTAAAAAACCCTTGGTTTAGTAGATACGACACGCAAAATAACTCTAAAAAGGCAAAAACAGCGCTTATCATAGGTGCGGGCGTGGCAGGTTGTGTTAGCGCTTATAAGCTAAATGAGCTTGGCGTAAAAGTTACTTTGGCTGAAAAGAAAGACAAGATAGCTACAAACGGCTCTGGAAATCATGCTGGAATTTTAATGCCGCTTATCACAAAGCCGGAGGTAGAGCTTGGCAGAATGCACATGAACGCTTTTTTGCAGGCCGTTAGGTTTTATAAAGATACGATGAGTTCAAGCGAGTGCGAATTTAGCGGTGTTATAGACTATGCACACGAAGATAAGCTGCTTGAGCGTCTTTTAAAGTGGCAGGAATTTGATAGTCAAAATGGAGTTTTTGATATAAATTTAAGCAGCTTGCCGTATCCAAGTGCATTTATAAAAGAGGGTGCTAAGGCTAGACCTCGCAAGATGTGTGAGGTTGCAAGCAGGTGCGCCAATGTCTTGCTTGGATACGATTTTGAGAGTTATGAAAATTTGCCAGATGGTAAAATATCGGCGAAATTTAAAAATGGAAAAACCATAATTAGCGACGTTTTGATACTTGCTATCGGTAGTGATAGTATGGAATTCTTTGCGAAGTTTGATATGCGGCTTAGCTCGGTTCGCGGGCAGGTTACGCATATCAAAGAGGCTATCAAAACAAAATTGCCTTTTAGTGCAAAAGGCTACGTTTGCCCTGAGGTTGATGGCGTGCAGGTTGTCGGTGCAACCTATGATAGAAATTTAAAACTAGACGATCCTAGAAGCAGCGATGATGAGAAAAATTTAGCCGATATAGTCGAGTTTTTGAGTGGCAAAGAGCCTGAAATTTTAGGCTCAAAAGTAGGCTATAGAAGCTATAGCGGAGATAGATTTCCGATTGTCGGAAGGCTTTATGATGAGGAATTTTATAAAAATAGTTATAAAGCGCTTCTTTGGACGAAAAATAAAAGCGAAAATTTAAACGCCAAATATATCCCAAATGTCTATATCAATACCGCCCATGGCTCGCGCGGACTCTGCACCGCCGTGCTTGCGGCTGAGCTCATCTGTGATCTTGCTTTTGAACGCCCGCTATGTATAGAAAAGAGCCTTTTTGACGCACTTCATCCGGCTAGATTTTTGATACGAAAGCTTAAAAAGGGCATTAAGTAGTTTTTAAAATTTAAACGCGATCTATTCAAATTAATTAGCACTAGCTATATTTATCACGTCTTATAAAATAACTCGTTATAATAAATCCATGAAAAAGCTTTTTGTCCTTGCTCTTATAATAGTGTTTTTTACCGCTTTTATCTATATGTTTAGACCGTCGATTCAGACTGAGCCCGGTGGCGTGGCGAGTGCTGCACGCACGATATTTTGACTTTCGATTTTATATATAATTTATCTAAGCGATCCCGATAATATAAAATGTATGATAAATTTCTTTAGCAGTAATGATATTGCTCTTTTTATTCTAATTTTAATAAGTTTTTGTCTAATTTATATGCAGGTTATTTTGTGATTTTATTAAATGGGCTTAAAAATTTTAGTTAATAAAAATCTTTTTAAGCCCATTATTTTGATTTATAAACTCTAATTAGTGAAATTCACTACTATAGGCACAAGCTGTGGAAATACATGAACCACGAGCCAAGTTATGATGCTTGCTAAAACTATAAAAATAAGAGAATATTTAAGCGTAAATTTTAGTACTTCGCTTTCTCTCCCTGCCATTCCTACGGCTGCGCATGCTACGGCTATGCTTTGAGGACTGATGATTTTGCCGACTACTCCGCCCACAGTATTTGCGGCTAGAAATATAACATCGGGTACATTTAACTGATTAGCCGTTACTTGTTGAAGGGTTCCAAAAAGCAAATTTGCACTAGTAACCGAACCTGTTAAAAAGACACCAAGCCAACCTATAACAGGCGAAAATAGGCTAAATGCATTACCTGTACTTGAAAAGGCAAGTCCCATAGTTGCGGCTTGACCGCTGTATTTTGCTATATAGGCGTAAGAGACTATGAATCCTATAGTTATGATCGGCATTGTCATCTCTTTTATAGCTTCTATCGCAGAATCTTTCGCCACTTCAAATTTGATTCTAAGAGTAAGTATAGTAAGTGCTGCCGCTAACAGTATTGCCGTTCCCGTAGCTTTTATGATGGACCAACTATAGATAGCCGATATAGCTTGCTCTCCTTCTACTATAGGAGCTGCTTGCACTACCGTGTTGTGTAAATTCGGTATTTCGAATTTGATATCCGCAAATCCCATTATGCTTTTAAATATGTCTAAATTCCAAACAACAATAGCAACAATAACAAATATAAACGGCAGCCACGCCTTTACAATTTGCTCAAATCCAAGATTCTTTGTTTGTGTGAAATCTTCTTTGCCGTCAAGTCTAAAAATATTTTTTATCTTAAATAAGTTAATAGCAATGGATAGCATAAAGATAGATACGATAGCCGATGTTATATTTACAAGCTCAGGACCTAAAAATTTAGCTGTTGCGTATTGTGTAACGGTATAGCTAGCTGCAACCACGATAACGTGAGGCAATACATCTTTTATTCGTTTAAAGCCACCCACCAAAAAAACCAGAAAAAATGGAACTAAAAATGTTATAGGCGGAAGCATCCTAGCTACCATAGTTGATATGAGAGTCTGATCTAAATTTACGGTTCCCGCTAAAGCCGTAATCGGTATACCCACCGCTCCAAAGGCAGCACCTGCGGTGTTGGCTACCATGCTAAGTCCTGCTGCACTTAAAGGTTTAAGCCCAAGGCCCATTAGCAGTGCAGCACATATCGCAACAGGAGCGCCAAAACCTATCGCTCCTTCTAAAAAAGAGCCGAAACAAAAGGCTATGAGCATGACTTGAATTCTATGATCGGGCGATATAATCATGATACTAGCCTTGAGCACCTCAAAATATCCTGATTTAACACTAAGTTTGTAAAGAAAAATAGCACACAGGATAATCCAAGCAATAGGCCAAAGACCATATAAAAACCCGTAAATAAAACTCATACCGACTGCTATAATAGGCATTTTGTAAAACAAAATAGCCACCACGACACTAACGATGACGGTCAAAAATGCCGCTACATATCCTTTTAGTTTAAAAACTACAAGAGAAAGCAAGAATACAAATATAGGCAAAGCGGCGATAGCTGCGCTAAGCCATAAATTTGAAACAGGATCGTAGTTTTGTATAAAGTAATTTTGCATTTTTTCTCCTAATCTAAATCCGCTAAAGCTAAATTTGCCTATGACTATTTGCGAAATATCGGAGTAGGATAAGTGCCCGGTATCAAGATGTCGCTTGTAACGTTTTGGATATTGCGGTGTCCTGCAAAAGCCATTGTAGTATCCATCTCGTCATATAAAATTTTAAGAGCTCTTGTTACCCCGGCTTCTCCGTAAGCGCCCAATCCGTAAACAGGCGCTCTTCCTAGCATAATACCCTTTGCTCCTATAGCCCAAGCTTTTAGCATATCTTGACCACTATAAAATCCGCTATCAATCCAAACTTCCGTTTTATCGCCGACAGCCGAAACTATGTCGGGAAGAGCTTTTATAGAAGAGATCGTGTCATCCATTTGACGTCCGCCATGATTTGAAACTATTATTGCATCGGCTCCGTGCTTAACCGCATTCTCTGCATCTTCAGGCAGCATAATGCCCTTTAAAATAAGCTTTCCGCCCCATAAATTTTTAATCTCTTCTATATCGCTCCAGTTTAAACTCGGATCAAACTGCTCTTTGGTCCAAGAGCTAAGCGAGCTTAAATCGCTTACGTTCTTGGCGTGTCCGGCGATGTTTCTAAATGTCCATCTTCTATTTTTAAGATATCTTAATCCCCATGGTATTTTAGTGCTTAAATTTATTAAATTCGGTATTGTGAATTTCGGCGGAGTAGAAAGACCGTTTTTGATATCGCGATGTCTATTTCCCAGTACTTGCAAATCAACAGTTACCATTAAGGCAGAGCATTTAGCGTCTTTAGCTCTTCTTATGAGATCTTTCATAAAATCCCTATCGCGCATAACATAAAGTTGAAACCAAAACGGCTCTATTCCTGCTTCTACAAGATCTTCAATAGAGCAAATCGACATAGTAGAAAGAGTAAAAGGTATACCAAATTTTTGTGCGGCTCTAGCCATATGTATCTCGCCGTCCGCCCACATCATACCCATAAAACCTACAGGAGCGGTCATAGCCGGGAATTTGACCGTCTCTCCTAACAATTTGGTTTCAAGCTTCCTGTTTGTCATATCAACTAAAATTTTCTGCTTGAATTTGATAGATTTAAAATCAGTGTGATTTTCATGGTAGGTTCTTTGAGTCCAAGAGCCCGTATCTACGTATTCGTAGAACATTTTTGGAACATTGTGGTAGCAAACTTGTCTTAGATCCTCTATGTTGGTCATTAGAGTTAAGTCTTGCATGGTTTTATCCTTCTTAAGAATTGATTAACTTTGGTAATATGATTTTTATATGGAAATATTAAAAATCATTCTCATAAAATTACCGACAATTATCTCTTATTATAACTTTTTAAATAATAAATTTATTGTTGTAGTTTATATCTTAAAGAATGCAAGTTTAAATATATAATTCTATATTTTACTTCTTTAAAATTTTATCAAGATATTAAATGATTTATATATCAAATTTTATGGATGTAGATAAAACAATAAACAGCATGATTGCTATTTATTGTTTTATTTTAAAATTTATTTTGTAGTATTGGAGTCTGCCGGTTTTTTGTGTTCAAATTTCTTTGAAAATCCGCCGTATTTTTGAGTTTTGCCTCCGTGCATATCTATGACGCCTCTTTCTTGTGAGGCGGCAAGTAATGAGGCGCAAGCTGTTAGTATAAGTAGTATTTGTTTCAAATTTTACCTTTTAAAGCCCCAAATTTAGGGGCTTATATTATTTATAGCTTTTTATCGCTTTATCTAAAATTTCTTTTGCCGTATCGGCACACTTAAACTCTTTTACTTTTACCCATTTGTTCGGTTCAAGCATTTTATAGGTTTCAAAGAAGTTTTTTATCTTATTTAACGTCGCTTCAGGAAGGTCTTTGTATGTTTTTATATTCTCGTATCTTGGATCTATTTTGCTAACAGGAACCGCAAGAAGTTTTTCGTCCATTCCCGCCTCATCTTCCATCACGAGAACTCCGATCAATCGGCAAGGGATGACACTGCCGGCTTGCAAAGGATACTCGTTAAGCACCAAGATATCGGCAGGATCGCCGTCCTCTGCTAGCGTGTTTGGTACGAAGCCGTAGTTTGCAGGGTAAAACATCGCAGAATACAGTACTCGATCAACGAAAACCGCACCGCTGTCTTTGCAAATTTCATATTTTATGTTTGAGCCGTATGGGATTTCGATTACGGCATTGATTTTATCGGGATTTGAGCCCGCTTTGATTTTTGATATATCCATGTTTGCTCCTTGGTTTATTTGCGTGTGATTATACTTATTTGCGGCTTTTATTTAAGTTAAATTTGACAGCCTGCACTTGATATCGGCTTTGGTATAAGTTGATTTATGATACTTGATAAAGCAGGTTTGAGATTAAATCTAATAGACATTGAGATGAGGCGGTTTTAAAGTTTTGGTTTAAATTAGCCTTTGTAAAGCTATGATAAGTTATATGGCTGTTTTGGTGAGTTGCAAATCAAATTTGCCCTAAAGCCCTCTTTGCAAAATTTGAGTTTTAAAAAAGGCTTTAGAGTGTATGGTTGGTTATT